>NZ_CP102277.1:919927-1226569 GCF_025149785.1 Coprococcus comes ATCC 27758
CGGGCGATGAAAAGACGGTAAAGAAAGTACTGGAACTTCTGACACTTCAGAAGAAGATGGAAACTGCCATGACTGCGGATGTAGATACGAATGTATCCGATGAGGAAGCAGCACAGAAGAAATTGCAGTATGTGCTGTTCTCTACAAAGACAAAGGGCAGTGATGGAAAATCGACAGATATGTCAGATGACGAAAAAGCAGAAGTGAAAAAGAAAGCAGAAGATTTCCAGAAAGATGCGGCTTCGGCAGAAGATTTTTCTGTATTTGCAACAGCAGTAGGTGCATCAGCCACCGATCTGACATTTGACTCGGATACGACATCGCCAAACGAAGATCTGATCAAAGCTGCTGATAAGTTAAAAGAAGGTGAAGTAACAGACGTGATCGAAGCAGACAATGGCTATTATGTTGCAAAAGTAGTCAGCCTTCTTGACCGTGATGCAACGGATACCAAGAAAGAGTCCATTGTATCACAGAGAAAGAGTGACCAGTATCAGTCAATTTGTAAGAAATGGAAAAAGAAAACGGATATTAAAGTACATAAAAAAGTATGGAATACGATCAGTTTTGCTGATCAGGGCGTAACGGTTAAGAGCACGACCGAAGATACAGATACATCTTCAGACTCTTCATCAAAATAAGCGTCTGACTTAACAACAGGAAAGTACGACAGGAGGAGAGATTAGGATGGAATCAATAGGTATAGTATTGAAGGATATCATGGGAAACAGTGCGGTATTTATAGCAGGAAAAGAAGCTGTGATTGTTTCGGCGGTATCAATTGTTATATCGGTTTTCATTGGAATTTTAGGTTTGAAGCTGATCCGTGTCTGGAATGCAGTGATTGGATTTGTTGCAGGGGCATTGCTTGGATTTGCCGTGACATATCTTATGGGACTGGAAGTTGTTCCGGTACTGATCGCAGCCGGTGTTGCGGGTTTGGTTTTTGCAATACTGAACAGTGTATTTAAGAAATTCGGAGCTTTCTGGGTATGCTTTCTGGGAATGGCTGGCACAGTACTTGCGATTACAAATGCGGGAAACTGGATCATGCTGGCAGTCTGCGGAGCAGTCGGACTGATTTTCGCAATCCTTGCGATGATCTGGTTTGAACCGTTTGTGATTATTGCGACGGCATTAGCAGGCGGTTTTGGAGCAGGAATGATGATCTATGATCTGGCAGGTCTGAAAAATGTGATTTTCATGTGGATCATTTCGATTGTGATTACATTTATCGGAATCGTGATCCAGTTTATCATGAAGTCAAGTGAGATCAACAAGAAGCAGGTTCGAAGAGCAAATGCGATCAAGAAAGAAACATCAAAAGAAGAAGAAATAGAGATGGCAAGAACCATGCTGATCGATCTGGATGATGATGATGACGAGGATGAAGAATAGATAAGATGGATGAGAGGATGTATCAGAATGTGATACATCCTCTTTTGTATCTGATCAGGAATGGCTGGAAGAAACCGGTATTTCTTGCAGCGTTATAAAAAAAGAGGTATAATAAAAATAGTATCAACGATATAAGATCTGGAGATGAAAATATGAAGATAGATATGCATTGTCATGTAAGAGAAGGATCAATTGACAGCAAAGTGCCGATTGAAGAATTTATTAAAAAGCTGCAGTCTAAAGGCATTGGCGGAATGCTGGTTACAGATCATGACACCTATAATGGATATCGGCACTGGAAGAATACGGTCAAAGGGAGAAAATACAAAGATTTTGTCGTATTGAAAGGAATAGAGTATGATACACTGGATGCGGGGCACATTCTGATCATTATGCCACAGGGAGTAAAGATGCGCCTTCTGGAGCTGAGAGGGCTTCCGCTTTCGCTGCTGATTGATTTTGTGCATCACAATGGAGGAATCTGTGGACCGGCACATCCGTGTGGGGAAAAGTATCTGAGTTTTACGAATACGAAAAGATGGCAGAAATCTCCGGAGTTGATTGAAAAATTTGATTTTATAGAGACTTTCAATGCATGTGAGCCACCACAGTCCAATGAAGGGGCGAAGTATCTTGCTGAAAAATATGGAAAACCGGGAACCGGAGGAAGTGATGCGCATAAGCTGGACTGTGTCGGCATGGGGTATACGGAATTTCCGGTACGGATTGAGACAGAGCTGGATCTGATCCGGCAGATCAGGGAAAAAGGAGAGATCCAGTCCGGTGGGGAGTATTACACGAAGACGACAAAAGACAAAATTGGAAAATTCAATAAACTTCTGATCTTTTCTTTCTGGTTTTATAACCGGGGTGGTGCACTTCTGAAAAAGCACACACGCAAAAAGAAGATCAATAAAGAACAGCCACTTGATGCAATCGATCCAATCGAGATTCCGTATCTGGACAAGATCAAGAGGAAACATTAGTGAGTGGCAAAATTTACTTTTGATACTCACATCATAATTTTAAAGATAAAAAATCCATCTGATTTCTTTTTTTAAAAGAAAACCAGATGGATTTTTTACAACCTGTTATTTTTTGAGAGACATTTCCTTCAGTTTGTTTCTAAGATCTTCAAAGGATTCTTTGTAATTGCGGCTCTGCATTTTCGGGAAAGCTTTCATGATACGCTTCTGCATATGAGAAGTTGCTTTGACATTTTCCAGGTAGCTTCTGCGAAGAAGAGCAATCCGTTCTTTTACTTCGTCAGAAACATCGGCAAGGGTGTCTGAAATTGCTTCCTGTTTTTCGGAAATAGCAGATTTAAATTCTTCCTGCTTCTCAGATACAGTATCTTTGAACTCTTCCTGTTTTTCCATAGCTGTAATGGTACGCTTGTAGATTGATTCACCAAGCTTGTCGGAAATCTGATGAAGTTCGTCTGCAATGGCCTGCATTTTTTCAAGACGTTTGTTGAGCTTCAGGATACCGGATGCTGTTACATAGAGATCGGCAAGTCCGGCAATCACCAGAATACATACAAGAATGATACCGACAAGGAAAGGAATGTGTGAGAGCAGTGTGTCAATCAGTGGATGGAATACATCTACGATGAAAACACAGAACACTCCCCAGATCAGAGAAAACAAAAGGCACACATATCCATTCAGATTGAGCGGCATATTAGAATAATCCCACCATTTGTTATGGAAAACCTTTTCGAGAATGAACCCGGTCAGCCATTCGATTGCAGTAACAAGAATAGCACTTCCGAGATATAGCAGGAGCAGGTTGGAACGAAGCGGTGTCAGAAAATGAATGACTGCAACCACGCCGAAACCGTATACCGGACAGATCGGGCCATTTAAGAATCCACGGTTGACAAAACGACGTTCTTTAAAAGCGGCAAACGCAACTTCTGTACACCAGCCTAAAAAGGCATATATAAAGAAGCACTGAAATAAATAATATAGATGCTGTGCAGTCATAAAAAACCTCCTTGAGTCTGCTGCAAAAAAATATGTAATCCTTTATATTATATACAGAAAGGAAAGATGTGTAAACGGAAAAATGTGCTATACTGAAAACATGACATGGAAGGAGCTGGTAAAATGCTGGAAGAAATGATGCCAAGATGGGTTCCGACAGAAAATGTAAATGGATTTGAAATCTGTCCCGGACTGTATCGTGATGAGGGTGCGACTGCATTTCAGTCGGCAGTTAATTTTACAGTGCATTCAAAAGGGGCTGTGACATGTGAACTTCTTCTGTTTCACAGAAAGGAACCGGAACCTTATGCGGTGATCCCATTCCCGGAAAACTGCCGGATTGGGGATGTATTTTCCATGATGGTATTCGGACTGGATATTGAAGAATTTGAATATGCGTACAGACTGGATGGACCGTGGAAACCAAAGGAAGGTCTGCTGTTTGATAAAAAGCATATTTTACTGGATCCGTATGCAAAGGCAGTTACCGGACAGAGTGTATGGGGAAAAGCACTAAATACAGGGGGATATCGTGCCAGAGTAGTCCGGAATAATTTCTTCTGGGGCAGTGAAAAGCCGGATAAGATCCCGATGGAAAAACTGATCATCTATGAGATGCATGTCAGGGGATTCACGAAGATGGACAAAAGTGTCCGTCATCCTGGAACCTTTGCCGGAATCAAAGAAAAAATTCCTTATCTGAAAACACTGGGGATTAATGCGGTGGAGCTAATGCCGATCTTTGAATTTGATGAACTGCAGGGGAGCCGTGAGGTTGATGGAAAGAAACTGATTGATTACTGGGGGTATAATACAGTCAGCTTTTTTGCGCCGAATACGAGCTATGCAGCATCAACGGAATACAACCGGGAAGGAGTAGAATTAAAAGAACTGATCCGGGAACTGCATGATAACCAGATTGAAGTAATTCTGGATGTGGTGTTTAACCATACGGCAGAAGGAAATGAATGCGGACCGTTTATTTCGTTTAAAGGATTTGACAATCAGATTTATTATATGTTGACACCCGATGGAAAATATTATAATTTCAGTGGCTGTGGAAATACTGTGAATTGTAATCATCCGGTGGTGATCAAAATGATCCAGGATTGTCTGCGATACTGGGTGGCAGAGTACCGGGTGGACGGCTTCCGGTTTGATCTTGCCTCGATCCTGGGAAGAAATGAGGATGGGTCACCGATGGAAAATCCACCACTCGTAAAGAATCTTGCCTATGATTCGCTGCTTGCAGACACAAAGCTGATCGCGGAGGCGTGGGATGCCGGCGGACTTTATCAGGTCGGAAGTTTTCCGGCATTCCGCAGATGGTCAGAATGGAACGGAAGATACCGGGATGACGTGCGGGAATATTTAAAAGGGGGACTTTGGGCAGCAGGAGCAGCGCTTCAGAGAATTGCCGGTTCTCCGGACATCTATGATACCAGAATCCGCGGAAAACATGCTTCTGTGAATTTTCTGACCTGCCATGATGGATTTACCCTGTATGATCTTTATTCGTATAACCAGAAGCATAATGAGGCTAATGGATGGGGAAATCTTGATGGAAGTGACGATAACCGGAGCTGGAACTGTGGGGCAGAGGGGGACACTGATCAGGTGATGGTTGTTGAACTGCGCCATCGGATGATGAAAAATGCTTTTGCGGTCCTGCTTTGCAGCAGAGGGACACCGATGTTCCTTGCAGGTGATGAGTTTGGCAATACTCAGTTCGGGAATAATAATGCCTACTGTCAGGATAACGAGATTTCCTGGCTGGACTGGACAAGAAAAGAAAAGTTTCAGGATGTATTTGATTTTTGTGCTTATATGACGGCATTTCGGAAACGGCATCCGTCGATCACAGGAGATGCAGGGGCGAGCAGTCTTGGATTTCCGGAGATCAGCTTTCACGGTGAAGTGCCGTGGAAACTGGATTTTTCCAGACCGGAGATCCGGACGGCGGCAGTCATGTTTGCCGGATATGATAACAAAATGGCAAAAGAAGACTGTGTGTATCTTCTGATGAATCCATACTGGGAAGGTGTCTGGATAGAACTTCCACAACTTCCGGGCGGATATAGTTGGCATGTGGCGGTAAATACTGGAGATAAAAAGCAGGAAATTTATCAGAATCCGGTACGGATTTCGGAGGAAAGAATTCTTGTGGGACCGAGAAGTGTGATCGTTCTGGAGGCAGATCAACAATAAAATGCTATTGACAAGCGGGTACTCTTCCTTTATAGTAAGGGTACTCGTCTTTTATATTCTCTTTTCTGACCTGAAAAGGCAGAAGGAGAAACTTTTATGAAATATATGAAGAATCATTTTGCCGGAATACTAAGTGTGATTCTGGCGGTAGTATCATTGTCGGGCAGCAGTATGCCTGTCGTATCTGCAAACTCAGCAGAGAGAATCGCAAAGAAAGAAACGATTGTAAAACTTGATGAAAAATTAGGAGCAGAGCCGGGAAAAGTGCTTGAGGAGTTAAAAAACCACGAAAAGGACGGTTATTATCTGGGAACGCCTTACAGCGGATATCCTCTGACAGCAGAGAACTGCATGCGTCCGAACGGAGCCTACGGTGGAAATGGGGCAATGAACTGTACCGGGTTTGTCGCTTATGTTCTGGAAAAATGTGGAGCGGATCTGTCAGAAATTGACAAAGGAAGTCTCCGTGGCGGCAAGGTCAATGCGAGCAACTGGTTTCATTGGATGACAGACAATGCCGTGGAATCCTATCATTACAACACCATTGAGGAGCTGCTTGCGGGCGGAAAAGCGCAAAAAGGAGATGTGATCTATTTTGAGCCGGTTTCCTGGGAGGAAGAAGATGCAGACTGCCATATCGGATTTTTCTGGGGAGATAATAGCAACGATAACCGGTTCTGGCATTCGGCATCTATCCCGTCGAGTGGTAATCAGATTTCACAGCTTGTGGCAAAATCCAGATCAACGGTATATCTTTTTAAGACAACCCATAACGGAAGCCTGGAGATCATGAAGAGCTCTGCAAGGTCAGAGATTACGGCTGATAATCAGCTCTACTCACTGGAAGGGGCAGAGTATACCGTCTGTAAAAGTGGGACATCCGAGGCAGTCTGCGTAATCCGGACGGACAAGAAAGGATATGGGAAGGCAGAAAATCTGCCGGAGGGTTCCTATGACATCAAAGAGACTAAAGCACCGAAAGGCTATGTACTGGACACAAAGCTGCGGCAGATCACGGTGAATGCCGGACAGACCGTGACCTATGAGTGTCAGGATGAACCGGAAAAGACAAAGGTGGAAATCCTGATCCGAAAGCAGGATGCGGAAACAGGGAAAGGGCAGGCGCAGGCAGGACTTTCTCTTGCGGGAGCAGAATTTCATGTAGCATTTTTTGATAGCTTTTTTGACAATCAAAATGAGATCGGTGTGAAGGTGCCGCTCAGGAGTTGGAAGTTGAAGTCGGATGCGGATGGTGTGGTCCGGATGGATGAGGCGCACCTGATCAGCGGGGATCCGTTTTTTGAAAATAATGAGCTTCCGCTTGGAACGATTACAGTATGGGAGATGCATGCGCCGGAAGGATATCTGGTGGACACCGTTACACATTGTATTAGGACTGGAACGGAGCAAAATGGAAGCAATAAAGCCCTGAAAATATGGAATCCGGTAGAAATAAAAGAAAAGATCATCCGCGGAGATTTAAAGCTGGTGAAAGCAGCGGATAAGACACTTAAGAGACTGTCAGATATTCCATTTCAGATCACATCCAAGGCGACAGGGGAAAGCCATGTGATCCTGACGGACAAAAACGGGGAGGCCTCGACGGGAGCATACTGGAATCCACATACTGTCAACACGAATGAGGGGAAGACAAGTGAAGACGGGATCTGGTTTGGGGAAGGAACTCCGGATAATACAAGAGGAGCGCTTCTTTATGGAACGTATCTGGTGGAAGAATTGTCTTGTAAAAATAATGAAGACCGGATGCTGATTCCTGCGTTTGAGGTGGAAGTAACAAAGGAAATGCGAGTAATTGATCTGGGGACACTGACAAATGATGAACATCCCGTACCGGAGATCGGGACAAGAGCATCTGACCGGGAAACGGGAACGCATAACGGGAAACGGACAGAACAGGTAACGGTCATAGATCGGGTAAAATGGAAAAATCTGGAGATTGGAAAAGAATATGTAGTTAAAGGCACATTAATGGATAAGGAGACCAAAAAGCCGGTTCTTCAGGATGGAAAAGAAGTGACCGCAGAGAAAAAGCTGATCCCGGATACAGATTCCGGAGAACTTCAGATGGAATTTACGTTTGATGCAACGAAGCTTAACGGAGAACAGGTTGTTGTATTTGAGGAAGTGTATCTGGAAGAGAAGCTGGTTGCAGTGCACGCAGATCTGGAGGACGAAGGACAGAGTGTAACCTATAAAAAGGAAAAGCAGGTAGAAGAGGAAAAACCGGAAAGTCCGGAAAAGCCAAAGGAAACTGAGAAAGCAAAGACGGTTGCAACAGGAGATGGATCTTATGTAAAGATTCTGGTATTTTTGATCGGCGTTATTCTGACCGGGGCACTGCTCCTGTGTTTTCTTCTGAGCCGGATGTGGGGACGAATGTGGAAACGCAGATAAGGATGGCATTGCACTTGAAAGGTTCTTATGCTATAATCGCTAAATAGGAAAATACTTTAGCAGATTGCTGAAGTGAATCAGAAAGAATAAGAAGGGTGGAGAACCATGAATTTACTTTATAAGAGTACAAGAGATGCAGAAAAGACAGTAACAGCTTCCCAGGCAATCTTAAAAGGGTTAGCAGATGACGGCGGATTATTTGTACCGGTTTCGATTCCGAAGCTTCCGGTGTCGCTTGGTGAACTCAAAGAGATGACCTATCAGGAGATCGCATATACAGTTATGAAGGAATTCCTGACAGACTTTACAGAAGAAGAGCTGAAGAGCTGTATCGCAAAGGCTTACGACAGTAAGTTTGATACCGAAGAGATTGCACCGCTTGCGAAGGTGGAGGATGCTTATTATCTGGAACTGTTCCACGGAGCAACGATCGCATTCAAAGATATGGCACTTTCCATTCTTCCGCACCTTCTGACCACTTCTGCAA
This sequence comes from Coprococcus comes ATCC 27758, assembly GCF_025149785.1. Classification (GTDB taxonomy): domain Bacteria; phylum Bacillota; class Clostridia; order Lachnospirales; family Lachnospiraceae; genus Allocoprococcus; species Allocoprococcus comes. The sequence goes on from NZ_CP102277.1 coordinate 928,424, forward strand.
AGAAGAATCAGGTGAAGAATGAGATCGTCATTCTGACTGCAACATCCGGGGATACAGGAAAAGCTGCACTTGCAGGATTTGCAGATGTAGAAGGAACCAAGATCATCGTATTCTATCCGAAGAACGGAGTCAGCCGCGTACAGGAGCTGCAGATGGTAACACAGAAAGGAGACAATACTTCTGTTGTCGCGATCCACGGTAACTTTGACAACGCACAGAGCGGTGTGAAGGCAATGTTCGAGAACAAAGAGCTGGAAAAAGAGTTAAATGAAGCAGGCTACCAGTTCTCATCTGCCAACTCCATCAATATCGGACGTCTGGTTCCGCAGGTTGTATATTATGTATATGCTTATGCGAAGCTTCTTCAGAATGAAGAGATTGCGGAAGATGAAGAGATCAATGTAGTTGTACCGACCGGTAACTTTGGAAATATTCTGGCTGCATACTACGCAAAGAATATGGGAATCCCGATTGCAAAGCTGATCTGTGCATCCAATGAGAACAAAGTTCTCTATGACTTCTTCCAGACAGGAACTTATGACCGTAACCGTGAATTTGTTCTTACAACATCTCCGTCCATGGATATTCTGATCTCCAGCAACTTAGAGCGTCTGATCTACAAGATCTCAGGAGAAGATGCAAGAAAAGATACGGATCTTATGACTGAGCTGAAGACAAAGGGAAGTTACGCGATTACAGGTGAGATGAAAGCAAACCTGGCTGATTTTGCGGCAGGATATGCGACAGAAGAGCAGGTCGCAAAGACAATCCATGATATATACGAAGATACCGGTTATGTAATGGATACCCATACGGCGGTAGCTGCAACAGTGTATAAAGCTTACAAAGAAGACAGTAAAGATGACAGAAAGACAGTAATCGCATCCACAGCAAGTCCATACAAATTTGCAGGAAGCGTTATGTCAGCGATCGATCCGAAGTATAAAGGACAGGATGATTTCAAACTGATCGAGGAGCTTCAGAAAGTATCCGGTACAGAGCTTCCGAATGCCATCAAAGAGATCATGAATGCCGAGATCCGTCACAATACGGAATGTGATGTGGATCAGATGGAGCAGACTGTTAAGAATATTCTTGGCGTAAAATAGACAGGAGAAGGCAAAAGAATGAACGGAATGGAAGGAATTTTCGGGATCATTGGTATTGGGGCGGGATTGTATAGCCTGTATGCATGGTTTCAACTTAAATTCAAAGGAATCATCAATACATCAATTCTTGTACCAAAAGATACGAATATAAAGAAGTGTAAGGATAAGGAAGCATACAGGGCAGCAGCAGGACCGAAGCTTCTTGTGCTTGCGGTAGTGCTGATCTTGTACGGCGCAGAAGATCTGTATAATACTTATGTGCAGAGTACAGGAAAATTATTCTGGGTGATGTTAGTGCTGGTACTTGCAGTACTGGTATGGTTTGCATGGACAGTCAAAAAGCTGAATGCAAAGTATTTTTAAAATCAGATCACAAAATAAAGGAAAAGGGAAGGTGCAGACAAAAAGAGCTGCACCTTCTTATTTCATTTGGCGGAAAAATTTGTTACAATAAAAGTATTGCATGGCAGAGAAAATGTGATGGGGATAAAAGAAAATGTCATGCGAGAGATGAAATGCCGGAAGATTCCGATCCGTTTCAGGATGGAACCGTATTAAAAGAAGCATTTGACAGACTGAATAAATATGTAGTAGGGTAGATGAGATTTGATGGAAAATGTATTTGAGATATTAAAAGATTTACCAAAGCCGGGGGATTACGTTCTTTTGACAGTGGCAAAAGGATCCGCAGCCGGAGAAAAAGCAATTTTGGCAGAGAAAAAAATAATCTGGGAAAGTAAAGAAAACGGTTTCTTTTCAGCACATTTTTCAGAAGCAGGTGACTTGAAAAAATGCGGACTTTATGAAATCAGAGAGCAGCAGGTGTTTTGTGATATAATTGGAGGGCAGGAGCATCTGGTCATTTGTGGCGGTGGTCACGTATCGGTGCCGGTGATCAAAATCGGGATTATGCTTGGATGGAAGGTCACGGTTCTTGAAGATCGTCCGCAGTTTGCCGATCATGCCAGAAATGCGGGGGCAACGGAAGTGATCTGCCAGCCGTTTGAAGATGCCCTGGATCAGATCGAAGGAGACAAGGATACGTATTTTGTTGTACTGACCAGAGGTCACAGATATGATCAGGTTTGTCTGGAGAAGATCGTTGGGAAGGAACATGCTTATATCGGAATGATCGGAAGCCGGAGAAGAAGTGCGATGGTAAAGCAGAATCTGATTGAAAAAGGATGCAGTCAGGAAGTAATCGGCGAGATAAAAAGTCCGATTGGTTTGAACATCGGTGCTGAGACACCGGAGGAGATCGGTGTGGCGATCATGGCAGAGATTATCGAAGTAAAGAATCAGAACAAGAGAGTCTGCGGTTATCCGAAAGACTTGCTGGAAGCAATCTTGGATATCGTTCATCCGGGAAAGAAGATGCTTGCAACGATCATTACAAGAAAGGGTTCTGCACCAAGGAATGTGGGATCCAAGATGCTGATCCTGGAAGACGGCAGCTGTGTTGGAACCATCGGAGGCGGCTGTATGGAGGCAGAGGTTTTAAGAAAAGCGAGAGTCATGATGCATGAAAATAATACAGGACTAAAGACAGAATATGTGGATATGACCGGAGATGATGCGGAGGAAGAAGGCATGGTCTGCGGCGGTACGATCGAGGTGTTACTGGAACCACTCTGGAATTAAGAAAGGATGGAAAAGGCTGTGAGAGATTCTTATGGACGAACAATTGAATATATGAGAATTTCAATCACAGACCGCTGTAATCTGCGATGCAGGTACTGCATGCCGGATGGCGCAAAGTGGATTCCTATGTCAGAAATCCTGACTTATGAGGAGATTGAACGAATCTGCAGGGAGGCTGTCCGGATCGGGATTACCAGGTTTAAGATTACCGGAGGGGAGCCTCTGGTCAGAAAAGGATGCGCAGATCTGATCCGGATGATCCGGCAGATTCCGGGCACAGAAGAAGTAACAATGACGACAAATGGGGTTCTTCTGGGTGAGAATCTGGAAGATCTTCTTGCAGCGGGGCTGGATGCGGTGAATATCAGTCTGGATACACTGATTCCGGAAAAATATCAGGAGATTACCGGGGCAGATGAACTGGAAAGAGTCAGAAAATCCATTTTCATGGCAGAAAAAAGCGAGATCCGGGTAAAAATCAACACGGTCCTGCAAAAAGGAGTCAATGATGAGGAATGGAAAAGTCTGGCAGAGTTGGCGAAAAAGAACAAGCTGGATGTCCGTTTTATTGAATTGATGCCGATTGGACAGGGAAGAGCAGAGAATGGCATTTCCGGTGCCTGGGTGCTTGGAAAACTGAAAGAAGCTTATGGGATAGAAGGAGAGTTTTATCCGTTAGAGGGACGATTTGGGAACGGACCTGCTGTGTATTATCAACTGCCTGGTTTTCAGGGGAAAATCGGTCTGATCAGTGCATTGCATGGAAAATTCTGTGACAGATGTAACCGGATCCGGATGACATCAACCGGAAAGTTAAAAGCGTGTCTGTGCTATGCAGATACTATCTCCGTTTTTGAGGCAGCAAGACACGGATCGGAAGAAGAAATCCGGAAATGTCTCGAACAGGCGATCCGTGGAAAACCGAAGATGCATCATTTTGAGGAGCAGAATTTTATTACAGAACAGAAAAATATGTCACAGATCGGAGGATAAACATAAAAATGGGAAGACTGAAGGGAATCTGCATCAGTGAAAAGAGAGGAACCGAAAAACATGAGGTTCGTGAAGCCATGGTCAAAATGGACTGGGGGATTGAAGGAGATGCGCACGGTGGAAAATGGCATCGTCAGATCAGTCTGCTTTCCGATGAAAAGATTCAGGAATTTCGTGCAAAAGGGGCAGAAGTCGCGTATGGTGCATTTGGTGAAAATCTGATCGTGGAGGGATTTGATTTTCGCGCGCTTCCGGTTGGAACAAGATTTCATATCGGAGATGTGGTACTTGAGATGACACAGATTGGAAAAGAATGCCACAGTCATTGTCAGATTTATAAGAGAATGGGTGACTGCATTATGCCAAGAGAGGGCGTTTTTGCAGAAGTCGTCACCGGAGGTCATATCAAGGTAGGAGATGAAGTTGTCATGGAACAGGTGAAAAGTGACCGTCCATTTTCAGCGGCAGTTATTACTTTAAGTGATAAAGGCTCTGCCGGAGAACGAGAAGACAAAAGCGGACCCATGATTGTCGAAATGTTGAAAGATGCCGGATATGATATTAAAGAAACGATTTTATTACCGGATGAGCAGAAAAAACTGGAAAAAGAGCTGATCAGACTGGCTGATCAGAGACAGCTTAATGTGATCTTCACCACCGGAGGAACAGGATTCTCCGAGCGGGACCGGACACCGGAGGCGACGGTAAATGTCTGTGACCGGATGGCAAACGGAATAGCAGAGGCAATCCGGAATTATTCGATGACGATCACAAAGCGTGCTATGTTCAGCAGAGCTGTATCAGGTATCCGAAAAAAAACGCTGATCATCAATCTTCCGGGAAGTCCCAAAGCAGTACAGGAAGCACTGGAGTTTCTGCTTCCTGAACTTGGACATGGGCTTGGAATCCTCCGGGGAACAGAAGGCGAATGTGCCAGAAAATAAAGAGGTTAAAAATCATGAGTGGATTTACACATTTTAACGAAGATGGTAATGCAGTGATGGTAGATGTGGGGGAAAAGGCTGAGACAAAAAGAGAAGCACTTGCATCAGGGGTGATCCGCATGTCGGAAGAATGCTTTCAGAAAGTAAAGGAAGGCAGCATGAAAAAAGGAGATGTTCTTGGCGTAGCAAGAATTGCCGGGATTATGGGTGCAAAAAAGACAGCAGAACTGATTCCGCTGTGCCATCTGTTAAACCTTACCAAAGTCGAGATTGATTTTGAATATCTGGAAGAAGAGCATGGGCTCCGGGCAATCTGCCACACGGCATGTACTGGCAGGACCGGTGTGGAAATGGAAGCACTGACCGGGGTAAATACCGCTCTTCTTACAATCTATGATATGTGCAAGGCGGTTGACCGGGGAATGGAGATCAGAGAAATCCATCTGCTTGAAAAGTCCGGTGGAAAAAGCGGGAAATGGGTACGTTAAACGTATTTTAATTTCTGGTAAAAAAAGTAAATATCTTCAACGATTAACAGTTGAAAAAACACGGCTGATGGTCTATAATAGGCTTTAGAAAACCTGGAATGTTCGAGACTTCCGTATTTTTGAACCTACAATACTTTAAACGGGATTCTTATATCTCTGTAATATGTCAGGCCCTCATTGCGCAGGGGAAGGCAGAAAAGCAGATGCGGTCGCCCACCTAGCGGAGTGCTAGGAGTCAAAAAACGGAAAACGGCATTTCGGGGGACTACAAAAGATAAAGGACAGTTGCGAGAGCAACTGTTTTTTTGGGTTTTCAAAGAAGTGAAAATGTGATAAACTATTTTGAAAAATGAAACTGCCGATAAGATAAATGGAGTTATTATATGATGAAAACGATAAACAAGATTCGGGAAATTACAGGGCAGGTGTCACAAAAGCATGTGGGAGCATACGCGGCTCAGTCTGCTTATTTTTTTGTGCTGAGTATGATCCCGATTATTTTGCTGCTTCTTGCAATCATACAATATACTCCGGTGACAAAAGCAGATGTTATGACTGCAGTGGTAAATTTGTTTCCGGAGACAAGTATGCAGGATTTTATGGTTGGCATTGTAAATGAAGTATATAACCAGTCGAAGACGGTCATTCCAATCACTGCAATCGTAGCACTGTGGTCAGCAGGCAAAGGAGTACTTGCAGTTAGTACCGGACTGAACTGTGCATATGAGCTTCGTGAAACACGAAATTATGTATTTTTAAGAATCCGGGCATCCATCTATACGATCCTGTTCATTGCAGCGATCGTGATGGCTCTGGTACTTTCTGTGTTTGGTAACAATATCAGTATTTTTATATATCACAAGATTCCGTTTCTTGCGGAGACGACGGATATGATCATGCGTTTGAGAACGGTGATTTCATTTGTTGCTATGACTGGAATTTCACTTCTGGTATATCACTTTTTGCCGAACCGGAAGCTTCCGTTCAGGGATCTGATTCTGGGATCTATTTTCTGCTCTCTGGGATGGCTGGTGATCTCGTTTGTTTTTTCAATGTATCTGACAATCTTCAAAGGATTTTCCGGTCTGTACGGAAGTATGACGGCGATCATTCTTGTGATGCTGTGGCTGTATTTCTGTATGTATGTGATGCTGCTGGGAGGGCTTATTAACTGTATCTGGGTAGATGCAAAGCGGGATATCCTGGAAAAGGATTAGTTCTGCAAAAAGCAGCATCCAGGTTCCGGAATATGATTTTGCGTAGATAAACGGTGAATCTATCAGATAAAACCGCTTGACATAAAAAAATCATATGTTACAATAATTAAGTATATGACATATCATAAAAGCAATGACCGTGTAAGTAGTGAACTGTTTTCCGACAGAGAAGGAGAATCCCCGGCTGTAAGTTCTCCCCGGTTCAGGCAGGAAACGAATTTCCCACGTGAGCTGCGTTTTTGAAAATAAAGTAGAAAACGACGTCCCTGCACGTTACGCAGTCCGAGTGCCTGTTATTCAAATAGCAGGAAACAGGGTGGTACCGCGATTTATCTCGTCCCTTTTTAGGGGCGATTTTTTTTATATATTAGGAAAGTGTTCTTTCCTAATATATAAAAACGCTCCGCGAGGATGTGCACTGCGGCGTATAAGGAAGATGTCACAAGCGATCGCCGCAGGTGCCAGAATGTGCCAAAGCACATTCTTTTTTCTTCCACAGGAAATTTTATTTCCTGTTATAGTCGCAAATGAATAGCCAAAACAAGTTTTAAGGAGGATATCATGAAAGAAAGACTTGAGAGCATCAAACAGGAAGCCATTAAGCAGATCCAGGCTTCTGATGTACCGGAGAAATTAAATGATGTACGTGTCAAATTCCTTGGTAAAAAAGGAGAACTGACAGCCGTATTAAAAGGAATGAAAGATGTAGCTCCGGAAGAACGTCCGAAGGTAGGACAGCTTGTGAATGAGACAAGAGCTGCTATCGAAGAACTTCTTGATGAGACAAAGAAGAAAATGGATGCTGCAATCCGTGAAGAAAAATTAAAACAGGAAGTTATTGACGTAACACTTCCTTCCAAGAAAAATACAGTAGGCCATCGTCATCCGAATACGATCGCTCTGGAAGAAGTAGAACGTATCTTCATCGGTATGGGATATGAAGTTGTGGAAGGACCGGAAGTAGAATATGACCTTTACAACTTTGAAAAACTGAATATTCCTGCAGATCATCCGGCAAAAGATGAACAGGATACATTCTATATCAACAAAGACATCGTGCTTCGTACCCAGACATCACCGGTTCAGGCACGTGTGATGGAACAGGGCAAGCTCCCGATCCGTATGATCGCACCGGGACGAGTATTCCGTTCTGACGAAGTGGATGCAACCCATTCACCATCCTTCCATCAGATCGAAGGGCTGGTAATCGATAAAAATATTTCCTTTGCTGACTTAAAGGGAACTCTGGAAGTATTTGCAAAAGAACTTTTCGGACCGGATACCAAGACAAAATTCCGTCCGCATCATTTCCCATTCACAGAGCCAAGTGCAGAAGTAGACGTATCATGCTTCAAGTGCGGCGGAAAAGGCTGTCGTTTCTGTAAAGGATCAGGATGGATTGAAATCCTCGGCTGTGGTATGGTTCACCCACACGTACTCGAAATGTGCGGAATCGATCCGGAAGAATACACTGGATTTGCATTCGGAGTAGGACTTGAAAGGATCGCCCTTCTCAAATACGAGATCGACGACATGCGCCTCCTCTACGAGAACGATATCAGATTCTTAAAGCAATTCTAGTGAGCACACAATGAAAGGAAGCACGAGCGAAGCGAGTATTTACTTTCATGTGCGAACGGTACGACAAAATCAAAGAGCAGCGCGGAGAGCTGCGGCAGCATCGAAAGATGCTGGATTTTGGAGTCAGAATAAAAAGGAAGCACGAGCGAAGCGAGTATTTACTTTCATGTGCGAACGGTATGACAAAATCAAAGAGCAGCGCGGAGAGCTGCTGGATTTTGGAGTCTGAATAAGGGAAATTTATAAACAAATCAGAAGGAGATATAAAATGGATACTTCATTATCATGGATTAAAGCGTATGTTCCGGAACTTGACGTAACAGCGCAGGAATATACAGATGCAATGACTCTTTCCGGAACAAAGGTAGAAGGTTTTACAAAGCTGGATGCTGATCTGGATAAGATCGTAGTAGGACAGATTGAGAAAATTGAGAAACATCCGGACGCAGATAAACTGATCATCTGTCAGGTAAATGTAGGAACAGAGATCGTACAGATTGTTACAGGTGCTCCGAACGTAAAAGAAGGAGACAAGGTACCGGTTGTTCTGGATGGCGGACGCGTTGCGGGCGGACATGAGCCTGGACAGAGAGTAGAAGGCGGAATCAAGATCAAAAAAGGAAAACTCCGTGGAGTCGACAGCTACGGAATGATGTGTTCCATCGAAGAACTTGGTTCAGACAGAAATATGTACCCGGAAGCACCGGAATATGGAATCTACATTTTTGATGATGACGCAGTTGTCGGAGAAAGTGCAGTAAAGGCACTCGGACTGGATGATGTCGTATTTGAATACGAGATCACCTCCAACCGTGTAGACTGCTTCAGCGTGATTGGTATCGCAAGAGAAGTTGCAGCTACATTCCGCAAAGAATTCAAGCCACCGGTTGTAACATCAACCGGAAATGATGAAGATGTCAATGATTACATCAAAGTAAAAGTAGAAAATACAGACCTTTGCCCACGTTACTGTGCAAGAGTCGTAAAAAATATCAAGATCGGACCTTCACCAAAATGGATGCAGAGAAGACTTTCTTCCGTAGGAATCCGTCCGATCAACAACCTTGTTGATATCACAAACTATGTAATGGAAGAATACGGACAGCCAATGCATGCTTATGATCTGGATACCATCGCAGGTCATCAGATCATCGTCCGCAATGCCCATAAAGGAGAAAAATTCGTAACACTGGATGGTCAGGAAAGAGAAATGGATGATTCTGTTCTGATGATCTGTGATGGCGAAAAAGCGGTAGGTATTGCCGGAATCATGGGTGGCGAAAATTCCATGATCACTGACAATGTACAGACCATGTTATTTGAAGCTGCATGTTTCGATGGAACCAACATCCGTAAATCCAGTAAGAAAGTCGGACTTCGTACTGATGCATCCGGTAAATTTGAAAAGGGACTGGATCCGAATAATGCAGAGGATGCAATCAACCGTGCCTGCCAGCTGATCGAAGAAATGGGAGCCGGTGAAGTTGTCGGAGGAATGGTTGATGTATACAGCAAGAAAAAAGAACCTGTACGTGTACCATTTGATGCCGACAAGATCAATGCACTTCTCGGAACAAACATCCCGGAAGAAGATATGATCAAATATTTTGAAAAGATCGACCTGGAATATGATGCAGAAGCAAAAGAAGTGATCGCACCAACCTTCCGTCATGACTTATTCCGTATCGCCGATCTTGCGGAAGAAGTAGCAAGATTCTACGGATATGATAATATCCCGACTACACTGCCTACAGGTGAAGCTACAACTGGTAAGCTTTCTTTCAAGCTTCGTGTGGAAGAAGTAGCAAGAAATATTGCAGAATTCTGTGGATTCAGCCAGGGAATGACTTATTCATTTGAAAGCCCGAAGGTATTTGACAAGCTCCTCCTCGACAAGGATGATCCGATGCGTCAGGCAATCCAGATCATGAACCCGCTTGGAGAAGATTACAGTGTCATGCGTACAACATCTCTGAATGGTATGCTGACATCTCTTGCAACAAACTACAACAGAAGAAATAAAAATGTCCGTCTGTACGAGCTTGGAAATATTTATCTTCCAAAGGCACTTCCACTGACAGAACTGCCGGACGAAAGAATGCAGTTTACACTTGGAATGTACGGAGATGGAGACTTCTTCAGTATGAAAGGTGTTGTAGAAGAGTTCTTTGAAAAAGTCGGACTTCATAAGAAAGAAACCTATGATCCAAATGCAGGAAAGAACTTCCTTCATCCGGGACGTCAGGCAAACATCGTTTACGATGGAAAGGTTGTCGGATACATGGGTGAGGTTCATCCGGAAGTTGCTGATATCTATGGAATCGGTGAAAGAGCATACGTTGCTGTCATTGATATGCCACAGATCACAGAGCTTGCAACATTTGAAAGAAAATACGAAGGAATTGCAAAATACCCGGCAGTCAGCCGTGATATCAGTATGGTAATGCCAAAATCCATCCTGGTAGGACAGGTTGAAGAAGTGATTGAGAACAAGGGTGGCGCTTATCTGGAAAGCTATAAGCTGTTCGATATCTATGAAGGCGCTCAGATCAAGGCAGGCTTCAAGTCTGTTGCTTACTCTATCACATTCCGTGCAAAAGATAAGACTCTGGAAGAAGCTGACATTTCAGCTGCTATGAACCGTATCTTAAAGGCACTGGAGGAAATGGGTATCGAGCTTCGTAAGTAGGCGAAAAGAGGTCAAAAGAATGAAACGACAGGATTTTTATTTTGATTTACCGGAAGAGCTGATCGCGCAGGATCCGCTTGAAGACAGATCCAGTTCCAGACTGCTTGTTCTTGATAAAAAAACCGGTGCAACCAGTCATCACATTTTCCGTGAGATCAAAGATTATCTCAAACCGGGAGACTGCCTTGTGATCAATGATACCAAGGTTATCCCGGCAAGACTGATCGGTGAAAAAGAAGGAACCGGCGGAAAAGTCGAAGTTCTTCTTTTAAAACGAAAAGGAAATGATGTCTGGGAAACACTTGTAAAACCAGGAAAGAAGATGAAACCCGGAGCAAGAGTCAGCTTCGGGGACGGTCTTCTGAAAGGGGAAGTTCTGGAGGTTGTAGAGGAAGGAAACCGTCTGATCCATTTTGAATACGAAGGAATTTTTGAAGAGATTCTGGATCAGCTTGGACAGATGCCGCTTCCGCCTTACATCACCCACCAGCTGGAGGACAAGAATCGTTACCAGACCGTGTATGCAAAGCATTCCGGATCTGCGGCTGCTCCGACGGCAGGACTGCATTTTACACCGGAGCTTCTGGAAGAAATCAAAGCAGAAGGTGTGGAGATTGCGCATGTAACGCTTCATGTCGGACTTGGAACTTTTCGTCCGGTAAAAGCGGATGATATTCTGGATCACCATATGCATTCGGAATTCTACCGGATCGAGGCATCTGAGGCAGAAAAGATCAACCGTGCAAAAGAGAGCGGACACCGGGTGATCTGCGTCGGAACGACAAGTTGCCGGACCGTAGAATCTGCGGCTGATGAAAACGGAAAGTTAAAAGAGTGCAGTGGATGGACAGAGATTTTCATCTATCCGGGCTATAAATTCAAGGTACTGGACTGCCTGATCACGAACTTCCATTTACCGGAGTCAACGCTGATCATGCTGGTAAGTGCGCTTGCCGGAAGAGAGCATGTGCTTGCGGCATATGAAGAAGCAGTTAAAGAGAGATATCGATTCTTCAGCTTTGGGGATGCGATGTTTATAGAATAGACGCAGAATCTGACAAATGTGAGGTTATGTCAGGGAGCAGGAAATCATAAGATATTAACCGGAGAACAGGATTGTTCAAGTCATGTACAACTTTGAAAAATCTTGTTCTCCGTTTTTTGTATAGGTTGGAAACGATTGAGTTTAAAAATCTTATTGAATGAATGTCTATAGAGAATGTTGTTTTATCTGGCAAAGATAAACAGTACAGCTTTGTCGATTTTGCAAAAATATAGTAAGATGATGTAATCGTCAAAAGTATGAATTATATAATAATGGAGCAATCCGGGCACATACTAAGACGAAAAAGGCTATAAAAACAAGATTGCAAAAGGAAACAGAGGATGGGCTAAGCAGAATATATCAGAGAAAGAAACGAAAAAATAACTTTGGAAAATAAAGTCAGGTGGATATTCGTAATTTGTTTTGCTGTTTGATTTGGTTAAAAAGCGGACAGAAATGCATTGAGAATTGAGGAGTAGCAGAAAATGGGCATATTTGAGGAGGCAGCAATTTTCCGGGGCGTCACGAAGGAGGACGCCAGACAGATGCTGAACTGTCTGAATCCGGTAGAAAAGACTTATAAAAAAGATGAAATCATTTACCATGCCGGGGATGAGGTTACTTCGATGGGCGTGGTTCTTGCCGGCAGCGTGTTCATTGAGAATGATGATATCTGGGGGAATCACAGCATTCTGGACCGGGCTGGAAGAGGTGAGATTTTTGCAGAAACATATGCAGCGATTCCGGGGCAGAAGCTGATGGTCAATGTAGTTGCGGCAGAAGAGGCAAGAATTTTGTTTCTTGATGTGGGAAGGATACTGAAAGTCTGTTCCAATTCGTGTGTGTTTCATCATACGTTAATTGAAAATCTACTGAAGCTTTCCGCAGAGAAGAATCTCCGTCTGTCGAAACGGATTTTTCATATTTCATCAAAATCAATCCGGGGAAGACTGCTGTCGTATCTGTCTTATCAGGCTATGGAAAACGGGAAGAAAGAATTTGACATCCCGTTCAACCGGCAGCAGCTTGCAGATTATCTGAATGTAGACAGGTCCGCGATGTCAAATGAGCTTGGGAAGATGCAGAAAGACAGGCTGATCGAAGTAGACAGGAAACATTTCCGTATTCTTGACGAAACGGAAATATGAATGGATAAATAATGGAAATAAAACGGATACAGCAGTGAGAAACTGTATGTGGGTTAGGATAAAAGAAAACCATTGCAGGAGAGATGTGATTTCATCAGATCCTGTAATGGTTTTTTGTATACGATGAGTCAAGTATAAATTTGTGGAATTTATCTTTCCAGTCCGTGTATCCAGTCTGACTTTAGAAAATAAATCAGAAAAGCAATGGAACTGAGCGCCCAGGTCATCGGGTAAGCCCAGAAGATCATCTGAATGGACGGGATGAATTTTAAAATGATCACGATATAAGAAACGCGGATCAGACACCAGCATACCAGCATAACATACATCGGGACTGTGGATTTACCGGCTCCGCGCATGATTCCTGCCATACAGTGTGAAAAAGCAAGCAGGAAGTAGAAAAAGGTATCCGTATGAGCCTGCATGGTTCCGTAGCGGATAACCTCTGCGGTGGAACTGAAAGCAGATAGAAGCTGTGGAGCGGTAAAATGCACGCAGATACCGAGCAGCTCAGAGATCGTAAGGGAACAGATCACACCGAATACAGCGCCCTTTTTAGCACGCTCATATTCTTTTGCTCCCAGATTCTGACTGATAAAAGTAGTAAGTGCCAGTGCAAAACAGGTGATCGGAAGGAATCCAAATCCCTGGATCTTCATATAAGAACCACATCCGGCAACCGCCATTTCCCCAAACTGGTTGATATTTGCCTGGACGAATACATTTGCCAGAGAAATGATCGAGTTCTGGAGTCCTGCGGGCAGACCATAAGAAATGATCTGGCGGAGCATATAGGAATCCAGATTGATCCGGTTCAGATGAAGCCGAAACTCCTCCGGACTGTGAAGCAGCTGCACCATACAGAGGATAGCACTTAAAAACTGTGAAATGACAGTTGCAAAAGCGGCAGCACCTACTCCAAATCCAAGACCTGCGATCAGTACAAGGTCAAGAATGATATTCGTTACCGAAGAAACGATTAAGTAGATCAGAGGATGGGTACTGTCACCGACGGACTGCAGAATGCCGACAAAGAAGTTGTACATGACAAAGGCAAGTGAGCCGGTAAAGTAGATCCGGAAATAAGTAATCGAGTTTGGAAGTACCGCCTCCGGTGTTCCCATAAGCACCAGGATCTGTGGTGCGGCAATGATACCGACAATGGTAAGGATCACGCCGCAGATCAGTCCGAAGCCAACGGTTGTATGGATGGACTTCTGCAGATTCGGAATGTCTCTGGCACCGTAATATTTGGCGACGATGACACCGGATCCGATGGCGATTCCATTAAAAAGACCGACCATAAGAAAGATCAGATTACCGGAAGAGCTGACAGCGGCAAGTGCAGAGCTTCCAAGAAAATTTCCAACGATCAGAGAGTCGGCGGTGTTATATAGCTGCTGAAAAAGGTTTCCCCAGAAAAGCGGGATCGCAAAAGCAACGATACGCTTCCAGATGGAGCCTTCTGTCATCAGTTTTGCAGAATATTTTGACATAGAATATTTCCCCCGTTTCTTAAGTCATTACTTTTAAGTATAAGGTGCGGCAGAGGGAAAGTCAATGAAAATGGGAAAGCAGGTGAAGTTAGGAAAAGGACAAAAAGACAATAAACAGATGTAGTGAATGCGATCTTTATAAGACACCTCAAAAACCATGCTATTGGGATAACAAAAAGTTTGCGAAAGAATGCTATCCACAAATGGAAAAATGTAATAGATAAAATTTCAAGAGGACTTGTAAGACTAAAACCTTACAAGTCCTCTTCTTCATCTAACAGCTTATCCTTCATGAAACCGCGAAAGAAACTGTTTTGTTCTCTCTTCACTTGGATTTTCAAACACCTGACGCGGATCACCCTGTTCACCGATGCGTCCGTCGTCCATAAAGATCACATGATCGGCAACGTCGCGTGCAAATGCCATCTCATGGGTTACAATGATCATCGTCGTATTCTGGTCGGCAAGCTCGCGGATAACTTTTAATACTTCTCCGGTCAGTTCCGGATCCAGTGCAGAAGTCGGCTCATCAAAACAGAGGATGTCCGGTTGCAGGGCAAGTGCCCTTGCAATAGCAACTCGCTGGCATTGTCCACCGGAAAGCTGATGCGGATAATTGTCCATCCGGTTATCCAACCCCATCTGTGTCAGAAGAACCTTTGCCTGTACCTCGATGGCGGTCAGAATTTCACGTTTTCTTTCTTTAAAATCCGGCTGCTCTGCGGCGAGAAGCTTTTTGGCAAGCATTACATTTTCCAGAGCGGTATACTGCGGAAACAGATTAAAGTTCTGGAACACCAGACCAAAATGCAGTCGTTTTTTACGGATCACGGATTCCTGAGTGGTTGCCGGGACAGAGGCATCAAAAAGTGTTTCGCCATTTACCCGGATAATTCCGTTATCCGGATGTTCCAGAAAGTTCAGGCAGCGGAGAAGCGTTGTCTTTCCACTTCCGGAAGATCCGATGATGGAAACAGCCTGTCCTTTTTCTAGGTTAAATCCAACGTCTTTTAAGACAGGAGTCTTATTAAAAGATTTACTGATATGTTCTACTTCTAAGATTGGCATAAATATGAATTCTCCTTATCTGAAATATTCCAGTTTCTTTTCAAGGCGTCCGAGAAGAACGGTCAGGATACCATTGAAAATAAGATAATAAACAGCGGTAAAGAACAGCGGCCAGATGGCACCGGAGATGCCATGTGAGCCTTTCATAAATGCCTGTCCTGCCCAGATGATCTCCTGCAGCGCGATAATACGTGCAAGAGAAGTATCTTTTACCAGGGTGATGATCTCATTTGACATCGGTGGTACGATGCGTTTGATCATCTGAAGGAGTGTGATCTTGAAAAAGATCTGATGCTTTGTCATGCCAAGTACAAGACCGGCTTCTTTCTGACCTTCCGGAACACCCTGGATTCCACCGCGGTAGATTTCTGAAAAATAACAGGCGTAATTGATGATAAAAGATACGGCTGCTGCAAGGAATCGTCCTGTTTCACCACCACCCCAGATCGGGTTATGTAAGACCAGCCCGGGGAAATAGTAGATGATCAGAAGCTGGATCATCAGCGGGGTACCACGGATCACCCAGACGATCAGTCTCGCAAGCCAGCTAAGAGGCTTAAAATGAGACATGGAGCCAAAGGCAATGACCAGTCCGAGAGGAAGGGCGCCGACCAGCGTCACAATAAATAATTTTAAAGTTTGTAAAAAGCCGACATTCAGTGCGGACACTACGACCGGCATTTGTTTCATAATCAGATTCATAAAAAGTTCCTGCCTTAAATATTATTTCTGCTCAATGATGGCATCCTGAACCCCATAGGTTTCAGCGCATTTCTTCATAGAACCATCATTGTAGCTTGTCTTGAAGAATTCGTTCAGTTTGTCTGCAAGGTCAGAACCTTTGCGGAATCCAACACCATATTTTTCGGTAGTAAGCTCAACGGTATGAGTCAGATTTTCGTATCCGGTACCTTTTCCGACCATAGCACCGGCCATCAGAAGGTCGATGACTGCAGCATCAGAGGTTCCGGCTGCAACTTCCATCAGGGCATCAGACTGTGAAGAAACCGCAGTGTAGTCATATCCTTCTCCGCTTACAGCTTTTTCTCCGGCACTTCCGGATTCAACTGCAAAAGAAAGATCCTTCAGACTGTCTTTGTCCTGATATTTGTCTGCTTTATCAGAAGGAACAACCACTACCTGCGCATTGTTACAGTAAGCGGAGGTGCATGCCATTGCGCTGGTTACTTCATCAGTAAGTGTCATACCATTCCATACGCAGTCGATGGTTTTTCCATCCAGCTCCATGACTTTATTGTCCCAGTCGATCTCGACAAATTCGGCATCTACGCCAAGGCTTTTTGCAAATGCTTTTGCCATGTCGGCATCAAAACCAATCCATTCATCCTTATCATTTTTGTAATCCATTGGCTCAAAATCGGTGATTCCAACTACCAGGGTTCCTTTGTCCTGAACGTATTCTACATCGCTTTTGGATGCTTTTTTTGAATCATCTGAAGTTTTTGTATCGGAAGATGAACCTCCGCATGCTGCAAGGGATAATACCATTGCTGAAGTAAGTGCAAGTGCTGTTATTTTTTTCATAATAATCTCTCCTCATATAATTTCAAAAAATGTCACGTCACTATATTATCAATCTACCATACTAAAGTCAACCAAAACTTGCTATTTACTTTCTTTTTTGATAAAGATACAATAAGAAATACAGAAATTACTGTAGAAAGAGTAAAACAGAGGAATATAAATATATGGAAACAAATGAGATTATTGTTCACCATGCGACGGAGAATAACCTGAAAAATGTATCCATCCGGATACCAAAGCATCAGATCACAGTATTTACCGGAGTATCAGGTTCTGGGAAATCTTCGCTGGTTCTGGATACTCTTGCGGCGCAGTCACGCAGGGAATTAAATGATACTTTCCCGAGTTTTGTGCAGCAATATCTTCCCAAATACGGAAGACCGCATGTAGAACGGATTGAGAATCTACCGGCAGCAATTGTAATCAATCAGAAAAAGCCGTCGCCGAATCAGCGGTCGACGGTTGGAACTTATACGGATACCTATACCCTTCTGAGGCTTTTATTTTCCAGAGTGGGACAGCCTTTTGTCGGTTATTCGGACAGCTTTTCATTCAATCATCCACAGGGATGCTGCCTGCGGTGTAACGGACTTGGAGAAGTGACAGATCTGGATGTGCATAAGCTGGTGGATTTTGATAAATGTTTGAATGATGACGGGGTGATCCATTATGTGGCATTTGAGCCGGGGCAGTGGAGATGGATCCGCTATGCAAACAGTGGATTGTTTGATCTGAATAAGAAGATTAAAGACTATTCCGAAGAAGAATTGGAACTGTTTTTGTATTCACCGCAGATACGTCTTAAGAATCCACCGGAAGGATGGCCGAAAACTGCGAAATACGAAGGCCTTGTGCATCGGATGTACCGCAGTGTCCTAAATTCGGAAGAAGGAAAACTTCACAGGGAGTTATTGGATCCGATCACCAGTCATGGAGTTTGTCCGGAGTGTAATGGGGCAAGATTGAATCAGAAGGTGTTGTCCTGCAAAATTGACGGGAAAAATATTGCTGATGTAATAAAACTTCCATTATCCGAGCTGCGTGCGTGGATTGCTCAAATAGAAGATCCGCTTGCAAAAGATATTCAGGATACACTGCATACCAAACTGTCTGCACTTATAGATATCGGACTGGGATATCTGTCTCTGGACAGAGGGTTATCTACTTTATCTGGTGGAGAGATTCAGAGATGCAAGATTGCAAAATGCCTGAATTCCTCGCTTTCTGATTTGTTGTATATTCTGGATGAACCGAGTGCAGGGCTTCATAATCATGATATTGAGCGGATGCGCCGTGCACTGGAAAAATTGAGAGATGGTGGAAATACGGTTGTTCTGGTGGAGCATCACCGGAAAATGATCGAGATGGCCGATCACATTGTGGAAATGGGTCCGGAACCGGGAATGGCCGGTGGAAGAGTTTTATTTGAAGGCAGTTATAAGGAACTTTTAAAGAGTGATACGCCGACTGGAGAAGAGATGCGGCTTACTACTTCTCTAAAAGCAAAGGCAAGGGAAGCGAAAGGAATATGGCGGATGGAGCATATCCATCTTCACAATCTGAAGGACATTACCATCGAATTTCCAATAGGAAATCTGGTTGTGATCGCTGGTGTTGCCGGATCTGGAAAAAGTTCTCTGATGGAAAGCTTTTACCGCAGTATGGGAGAGGATGTGGTGTTTGTAAGCCAGCGCGCTGCAGGTGCAAGTCTCAGATCCACTCCAGCGACCTATCTGGGAGTCGCAGATGAAATCCGGAAAATATTTGCAAAGCGGTGCGGTCAGAAGGCATCTTTGTTTTCTTTTAACGGCGCAGGAAAGTGTCCGGCATGTAAGGGAAAAGGAGTGATCGTATCGGATATGGCATTTATGGATGACATCGAGACGACCTGTGATGTGTGTAAAGGACTTCGGTATTCAAAAGAAGTTTTGCAATACGAAGTAGATGGAAAGAATATTGCGGAAGTGATGGATCTGACTGTTGCACAGGCAGGGGAATTCTTCAGGGGAACAAAGATCAGCGAAGCGCTGGAGCCTCTGGAAAAAGTAGGACTTTCTTATCTGCACCTGAATCAGGCACTTTCTACTTTATCCGGCGGAGAGTTGCAGCGAATGAAGTTTGCTTCCTATCTCGGAAGTAAAGACCGTATTTTCATTCTTGATGAGCCGACAAACGGATTGCATATCAAGAATGTCCGGAGTCTGTTAAAGCTTCTGAACCAGATGGTGGATGAAGGAAATTCCATTTTTGTTATCGAACATAACATAGAATTTATCAAATCCGCTGATTATGTGGTAGAATTAGGACCAGAAGGAGGAGATGCCGGAGGAAGACTGCTGTTTGCCGGTACACCGTCTGAGATGAAAATGAGTGAAAAATCTGTTACGGCAGAATATTTATGATGATACCAGATTGCTCCATTTCCATTGCTACGCAATCCCCCTATTTATAATTATGAAAGATTTACAGAAACAGAAATATTTACCAAAAAGATAGAAGAAAAGGAGACGAACGTTATGAAACTAATGATTGCATCAGATATTCACGGATCCGCATATTATTGTCTGGAAATGCTGGATGCGATGAAAAAAGAATGTCCGGACAGACTGTTACTTCTGGGCGACATCCTGTATCATGGACCAAGAAATGATCTTCCGCTGGAATACGAACCCAAAAAGGTAATCAAAATGTTAAATGAAGTCAAAGAGAAATTATTCTGTGTACGCGGAAACTGTGACACAGAGGTAGACCAGATGGTACTGGATTTTCCGATCATGGCAGATTATGCAGTGATCCCGTGCGGCAACAGGATCATTTACGCCACCCATGGACACCATCATAACGTCATGACCCCAATCCCAATGCAGCCAGGCGATATTCTCCTACACGGTCACACCCACGTACCGGCCTGGGAACCATTCGGAAACGAGAACCTCTACTTAAATCCAGGCTCCGTTTCCATCCCAAAAGAAAACAGCGCCCACAGCTACATGATCCTGGAAGACGGTCTCGCCAAATGGAAAAACCTATACGGCGAAGTTTACCACGAACTTATGCTGTAGAAAAATCTACAATATTAAGAAAAAGTAGAACCGAAAAACTATCACAAATGAAAACATACAACACCTGAAAAAGTGAAAAACTTTTATTTTGGCGAAAATATTAAACAAAATAAAACCCCATAAATTGTCGACATTCGCCAATGTACATCCGACAATTTATGTAATAAAATGAAACTAAGAAAAGCAAAGGAGAACCTAACAATATGAGAGCTTACGAAAGATTTTTAAACTACGTTCCGGTATGGACAACCAGTGATGAGACAAGCGATACTGTCCCGTCAGCAGACAGAGAGCTGGTACTGGCAAGAATGCTTGTAGAAGAGATGAAAGGTCTTGGAATCGCAGATGCAAGAGTGGACGACAAGGGATATGTATATGGACACATCCCTGCAACTCCTGGATGCGAAGACAAGCCGTCGCTTGGTCTGGTTGCGCATATGGACACTGTGGCAGATGCATCAGGGGAAAATATAAAGCCACAGATCATTGAGAATTATGACGGGAAGGACGTTGTCCTGAAAGGTTCCGGAGATATTCTGAAAGTAGATGAGTTCCCGTACCTTGCAGAATTAAAGGGCAGAACTCTGATCACAACTGACGGAACCACACTTCTTGGGGCAGATGACAAGGCGGGAATCGCAGAGATTCTTACCGTGGCAGAAGAGATCATCAAAGAAGGACTTCCGCATGGAAAGATCTGCATCGGATTTACACCGGATGAAGAGATTGCAAGAGGAGCAAAGCATTTTGATGTGGAAGGTTTTGGTGCTGACTATGCTTACACTTTGGACGGTGATGAGGAAGGCGAGATTCAGTTCGAGAATTTCAATGCATCGACTGCATTTATCACCATTCACGGTGTCAGCGTACATACGGGATCAGCAAAAGACGTGATGGTTAATTCACAGACCATTGCAACCGAGATCCACCAGATGCTTCCGGTAAATGAAAGACCGGAGACAACCGAAGGATATGAAGGATTCTATCATCTGGTCAGCGTGCAGGGAAATGTGACAACGACTAAGATGAAATACTTTATCCGTGATTTTGATCGCAGATCTTTTGACGCAAGAGCACAGAAACTTCGTGATATCGCAGAAGAGATGAATAAAAAGTACGGCGAAGGAAAAGTGAAAGTTGAGATTGTAGAATCTTATTACAACATGCGCGAAAAGATTGAACCGTGCATGCAGCTGATCGATTACGCAAAAGCAGCGATTGAGCATGCAGGTATTACACCAATCGTGTCACCGGTCCGTGGGGGAACAGACGGTGCAAGACTCAGCTTCAAAGGACTTCCGTGTCCGAATCTTGGAACGGGCGGACATGCATTCCATGGCGTATTTGAGCATATCACGGTAGAAGGAATGGATAAAGCAGTCCTTATTGTAAAAGACATCATTAGACAGTTTGCAGAATAAAGGGGAATTTAGTAGAATTAAAGGAAATGTATTGACCGGATTCCGGCAGAATACCGTTTTGTGAAAAATCAGAAGATCGCATACTTTTTTGGAGGATGGTGTTTTTTGTGACACTGATCTGTTGTATAATGGGAATGTATAACAAAAATCCATTTACCTTTGCAATGAATGTGATCACACCGGTAGTGCTGACTGCACTTGGAATTATCATGCTGAAGCTTGCCGAGTGTGAACGTGCAAAAGAATCTGGAAAATAAAGGGGCTGAAATGCCAGGAGGAACATTATGGAGAACCAGACAATTAAAGAACTCACATCATTTATAAAGAACTCGCCGACTGCTTTTCATGCAGTAAAATCAATCCGGGATATTCTTACAAAAGAAGGATTTCAGGAGCTGAAAGAATCGGAAAAATGGAAAATAGAAAAAGGCGGAAAATATTATGTGACCCGCAACCATTCCAGCATTCTTGCATTTAAAGTCGGAAACCAACTGGATGAGTACAGCTTTCATGTAACTGCGTCCCACAGTGACTCACCGACCTTTAAGATCAAAGAGAATGCAGAGATTGAGGTGAAGAAAAAATACACGGTTCTGAATACAGAAGGCTATGGCGGAATGATCTGCTCTACCTGGTTTGACCGTCCGTTATCGGTAGCAGGGCGCGTAATTGTAAAGACGGACAGTGGAATGGAGACCAGACTGGTCAAGGTAGAAAGAGATCTTCTGATGATTCCAAGTCTTGCAATCCATATGGACCGCGCAGTCAATGAAGGCCGTGCGATCAACAAACAGGTAGACATGCTTCCGGTTTTTGCTGGATCGGCAAAAGAACCGGGTGAGATGAAAAAACTGATCGCAGAAGAGATTGGCGTAGAAGAAGAGAAGATTTATGGTATGGATCTGTTCCTGTATAACCGGATGGAGCCATCTGTATGGGGAAGAGAGAATGAATTCTTATCCTGTCCACAGCTGGATGATCTGCAGTGTGCGTTTGCGTCGCTGAATGGTTTCCTTGCAGGAGAAAATGCAAAGAATATCAATGTTTTTGCCTGCTTTGACAATGAAGAGGTTGGATCAGGAACCAAGCAGGGAGCAGCATCGACACTGTTGTCGGATGTGCTTTGGCGGATCAACAAGGCACTGGGAAAGGATGAGGAAGATTTCTATCGTGCAGTTGCCGGAAGTTTTATGCTGAGCTGTGATAATGCACATGCAGTACACCCGAATTATCAGCAGAAGACGGATGTAAATAACTGTAACTATATGAACGAAGGAATCGTGATCAAATCTCATGCCGGTCAGAAATATACCAGTGATGCAGTAAGTATTGCGATTTTCAAGGCAATCTGTGAAAAGGCAGGTGTACCGGTGCAGTTTTTTGCCAACCGTTCGGATGCGGCAGGTGGAAGTACACTGGGAAATATTGCAATGGCGCAGGTATCCATGAATACCGTGGATATCGGACTTCCGCAGCTCGCAATGCATTCGGCTTATGAGACTTCCGGTGTAAAGGATACCGGTTATCTGATCGAGGCATCCAAAGAATTTTACAGCTGTCATATCAAGGCAGCAGGCGATGGTTTGTTTGAAATTGCATAAAGAAGTATTTGCAGAGAGTTCCGGAAGAACTCTCTGCAAGTTTTTCCGAATCTGGAAGAAGGCGTATTTCGAGGAACGATAGAAAAATAAAATTCAGAGTGCATTCTAATTTTTTTATAGACAGGAAAGAAACTGTCCTGTTATAATAATTATGGTGTCAGATCACCGAAATGGCAGAGAATGAGTAACAAGGTTGGGTAAAAGGAATGGCAGAATTAATATATCGAACACTAAGAGAAAATATTGCAGATATTATCCGGAAGAGGATCATTTACCAGGAGCTGGAGCCGGGACAGAAGATTGTGGAACAGGATCTGGCAAAGGAATTTAAGACAAGCAGGGCTCCGATTCGTGAGGCACTTAGACAGCTGGAAAATGAAGGACTTATAGAATATGTAAGAAATGCAGGATGCTCTGTAAAAGAAATTACACTGGAAGAATCATTTGAAATTTACCTTATGCGGGCGAATTACGAAACCATGGCAGTGAAGCTGATGGGAGGAAACGTTCCGGAGGATACCATTTGCCGGATGGAAGAAGTGCTGGAAAAAATGAAAAAACTGGATGAAGAGCAGTTTGACCAGGTTTTTGTCTATGATAACCAGATGCATGGACTGCTTGTAGAGATGACTGGTATGACAAGGCTCTATAAAGCATGGAAAGAGCTGAATTATGGAAATATTGTTACGGGCTTCAGCCTGAGCACGGATAAAAAGCGTGTGTTAGAAAGACAGTATCCGATTCATAAAGAACTGGTGGATGCCTGCAGGGAAAAGAACAAGGAGAAAATCTGTCACGTTCTTTCCGAACATTACATGAGAACGATCCGAAGGCTTTTGAAAGAGCAGGGATTGTCGGAAGAGGATTCCGGATTTTCATTTGATTTTCTTGTCTAGGATACAGAGAGAGGTTACAGTCTTTAGATAGTAGTAAATGGATAAATATTAATAATGAAGAGATGTGGATAGTAATATTCCACATCTTTTTTTGCTGTGTTTTGTTGAATTATAACAAAAAAAGAGTGTAAGACATGAGCTGTATTGAAAAAGTGGTGAAGTTATGCTATATTACTTATAAAGGATGACGATTGTCGACAGTCGCCAAAACAGAAAGGAAATAAAAAGTAATGGGAAAAGCACAGACTAATGAAAAACATCCAAAAGGCTTTTATGCCTGTTGTATCACATTTATGTTTGAACGCCTGGCATTTTATGGAGCAAAGCCAATCTTGCTTCTATTCCTGATCACTGCAACTTTACAGGGTGGTCTTGGTATTGAGCGAACAGATGCGGCAGTCATGGCAGCGAATCTGACAGCGTACACCTATATGGCACCGCTGATCGGAGGAATTATCTCTGACAGATGGCTGGGAGCGAGATATGCGATCTCTCTGGGATATATTATCATGGCAATCGGATATCTGGTAGGCTGGAAGGCAACAGGTCCGGGAATGGTCAATCTGATGATCATTCTTGTATCGATTGGAACCGGTCTTTTCAAAGGAAACTTAAACGCTCTGATCGGAAGACAATATCAGAACAAAGAGCTTCTGGATGCTGCATTTTCCATTCAGTATTCTTATGTAAATGTTGGGGCTTTCGTAGGTTCACTGCTTACCGGATTTTTGTATCTCCACTTATTTAAAAAAGGCGATGTGCTTGGATTCCGTCAGTGCTTCTTTGTGGCATCGATCTGGTGCATCGTTGGTCTGGCATGGTTTGTGCTGAACTGGAAAAACCTTCAGGGACAGGGTGTGAAACCATTCAAGTATCTTACGGATGAGAATGGAAATGTGATCGGGTCTAACGAAAAGAAAGAAGATGGGAAGAACGACAAGCAGCCGCTTACAAAATTGGAAAGAAACCGTATGATAGCGATCATTCTTGTATCGGCACTCTCTGTTATCTTCTGGCTGTTCTACTATCAGCAGGATCTTGCGCTTGTCATTTATATGACCGATTATGTGAAGATGAGTATTGGCTCTTTTGACATTCCGCCGTCATGGGTTACTACTACATGGAACGGACTTTTGTGTGTCGTTCTTGGTGGTGTGATGGCAGCCATCTGGAAGAAACTTGCCGAGCGTCCGCAGGGCGATATGAATATGTTTAAGAAAGTAGCACTTGGCTTCCTTTTTGTAGGACTTGCGTTTGGAGTAATGGTTGTTTGTGAACTGGTTCGCGGAGTTGGCGCAGATGCTTCTGTAAAAGCAAGCGTTTTCTGGCCATTCCTGTTTGTAACGGTTATTACAATCGGAGAGATGTGTTTCTCACCGCTGCGTAATGCATTTGTAAGTAAGTATGCGCCGAAGAAATATCTCTCACTTTTGATGGGGGTTATCGCAATTTCTACATTTGGCGCAAACAAGTTAAGCCCGTTTGTACAGGCATTTATTGAAAAATTTGATGTGTTCCCTGTATTTGTTGGAATCACAGTCATTATGTTAGTATTTACAGCACTTATCTTCTTGGCTAACAAGAAGCTGAACAGCCTTGTTGAAGGGAAAGAAGAAGCTTAAATGATTCTGCCAAAAAGAGAAAAAAGAAGTCCGGTGATCGAAGGAAAGATCACCGGATTTTCTTTTAACCGAGCATTTCGATAAATGCCCCGAGTCTTGTATTGATCTGTGCCTGGTCACCAGAAGAATAGTCTGTATTGATTGCAATATACGGAAGTCCTTTTTCTTTGGTGACAAAGGTGCGGATCGCATCGGACTCAATGGCAAAGGTATGACATGCCTGCAGAAGGACCTCAACGACACCATCTACCTGATATTCATCAATCTGGGCATCAAGCGCCTCGAGACGTCCCGGGTTCGGACTCATGACCGAACAGTTTACACGAAGATATTTTTCGGCGATTGCAGTGATTGGATCCTTTGTCTCATCAATCGGATCTTTTTTCTCACGTGGACCGCAACAGTTCTCAAAGCCGACAACATCTGCTCCGAGTTCTTCAATCTGGCGTACAATTTTGTCGATCACGCCGGTGGTCGGACATCCGGTAATGAGAACTCTCGGACGGGATGGTTTGCCTTTATATTCCTTTTCATAAAGCTCTTTAAGCTCAGCGGTACGGTGTTCCAGGTATTTGATTTTTTCTTCCAGATCAACCGTGAATTCGTTCGAGGAAATAACCGTGTTGATCTCATAACCGGTAATCGGAGTCGGTTTTAAGCGTCCAATCTCAAAGAAGTCAAGGACGGCCTTGCGTTCCCGGTTGCGAAGATGGATTGCTTTGCGGATCTGCTCATCTGTGATCCTTATGTGATAGAAATCCTCCAAATCTTCTTTGACGCTGATTACCTCCTGTTTCCAGAATTCCAGCGCACCGCGGCCTATTTTTCCTGGTGGAAGCTGCATAATATGGCAGTGCTTAAGCTCAGACATCAGTTCATACATTTTCTTTTTTCCATCACAGGTTGTCTCTGCGAGTACCATGTCTGAAAAATAGAAGAATGGACAGCGGTCAGCGAGGGCGGCACCGTAGCTTGCCTTGATCAGAGGACAAAGGTTCTGTGGCAGTCTGGTCTCTGCGATCGGGATATTGTCATCTCCGATCCCGCAAAGTACAACTGCAGCTGCGTCTGCAGCTTCAATCAGTTCCCATGGGGTGTAGGTACAGAAAACTCCGACAATTCTGCGCCCGGACTCCTTCAGCTCTTTCATTTTCAGAAAAGCATTCTTTCTTGCTTCCGGATAGGTTTCAAAATCTTCCGGTAATTTTAAATTGGTCATTTTCAGATCTCCTTTTTATAAATGATAGTTTTATCATAAGTGTTTTTAAACGAGATGTATAATTGATATTTTTTATAAAGAAGGAAATTTAAAGATGTTTTCAATGGAAATTCTTAAGAATTCATGATGCCAGGAGGATAGCATTGTGATTGGATTCAAAATAAGGTATATTGAAAACAGGAACGTAAAGTAGAGCGAAAAGAAAAGGAGAACATTTATGGGGGCATTGATTCATATAGAAAATATGAAGAAAATCTACAATCCGGGTGAGAATGAAGTCCGTGCACTTGACGGGATCGATCTGGATATCGAAAAAGGAGACCTGGTTGCGATTGTGGGACATTCAGGCTCGGGAAAATCAACGCTGATGAATATGCTCGGTTGTCTGGATACACCGACTTCCGGCAAGTATGTTCTGGACGGGCAGGATGTGGCGAGTATGACAGATAATCAGCTTGCAGATGTGCGGAATAAAGAGATCGGTTTCATTTTCCAGGGATTCAACCTGATCAGTAATCTGGATGCAGTTGAAAACGTAGAGCTTCCGCTGGTATACCGCGGGGTGTCAAAAAATGAGAGGAAGCAACTTGCGATGGAAGCCCTGAAAAGTGTCGGTCTGGAAGACCGGATGAAGCATAAGCCGAATGAAATGTCCGGAGGACAGCAGCAGAGAGTTGCGGTGGCAAGAGCGGTTGCCGCAAAACCGCCGATCATTCTTGCCGATGAGCCGACCGGCAATCTGGATACGAAATCAACACAGGAGATCATGGAAATCCTGAAAGAACTGCACAGGTCAGGCAGAACGGTTATTATCATCACACATGATGAAGAGATTGCCAGTCAGGCACACCGGGTGATCCGGATACTGGATGGCAGGATTGAAGAAGATTATTGTAACAGGTAATGCACAAAGTTAAAGTTCGTTTTGGATTTCAACTAATCTTTTAAAATGCAACATTTTCGTTTACCTTTCCAGGTAAATGCGGTAAAATAAAAGAAAAAGGGATCTGGTATCAAAAGCCAGATAAGACAGGAGGGTTTTTGTATGAAGATGATTATGGCGATCCTGCATAAGGATGATGAACTGGAGACGATAGAGGAACTGAATATTGCCGGATACATGGTAACAAAGCTGGCTACAACCGGTGGATTTTTGAAGAAAAAGAGCACCACGATCATGGTTGTAGTGGATGATGAGAAGGTAGCAGAGGCACTGAAGATCATCAAGAAGAATTCTGGCGAAAGAAAGACGATCACTTATGCAAACCCGGCATTGATCTCAGGACAGAGCAGCATGAGCGCAGCACCGTCCGTTCCGATCAATGTGCAGGTAGGCGGAAGTACGATTTTTGTACTGAACGTGGAGCAGATGGAGAAATACTAAAGTTTATGGAAATTGTAATCTTGAGTTTTACAGATGCAGGCTGTCAGATGGCCTGTAAAGTCAGAGAGAATTTCATACAAAGCGGATACC
Organism: Coprococcus comes ATCC 27758; assembly: GCF_025149785.1. GTDB lineage: Bacteria > Bacillota > Clostridia > Lachnospirales > Lachnospiraceae > Allocoprococcus > Allocoprococcus comes. The sequence goes on from NZ_CP102277.1 coordinate 956,683, forward strand.
GTGTCAAAGTGTATACTTTGACACGGTTTTGCAGATTATACGGATTTCATGCTTTTCCGGAAGATAAGAAAAGCTGGATAGGCAGCCTCTGGGGAGAGAAGGCTTTGTTTTTTATCGGGGCGGCAGGAATCGCAGTGCGGATGATCGCCCCTCATGTGAAGGACAAATTTACCGATTCGCCGGTTCTGGTGATGGATGAAAAAGGAAGCTATGTGATTCCGCTCCTGTCGGGACATGTGGGCGGAGCTGTAGAGCTTGCAAAGGAAATCGCGGAGAAAATAGATGCGCAGGCAGTATTTACTACAGCAACGGATGTGGAACAAAAGTTTGCGGTAGATGTATTTGCAAAAAGCAATGGTCTGGTACTGACAGACCGGAAAAAGGCAAAGGAGATCTCAGCTGTGGTTCTGGATGGGAAAAAGATTGGATTTTACAGTGTATTTCCAGTAGAAGGAAAGCTTCCGGAAGAATTAAAGCTATGTGAAACAGAAGAGCTTCTTAGAAACTATCCATATGGAATCCGGATTGCAGAAAGAAGTGGCGAAAGGCGGGAAGAAGAAACGATTCTGGATCTTTTGCCGAAGAACCTGGTGCTGGGAATCGGATGTCGCAAAGGGATTTCCGAAGAAGAGATCCAAAGTGCGGTCAATGAGGTCAAAAAGATCCTTGGATTTACAGAAAAGGAAGTCAGTGAGATCGACAGTATTGATTTGAAAAAAGAAGAAGCGGGATTACTTTCTTATGCGGCAAAGTGGAAGCTTCCATTTTACACGTTTTCGGCAGAAGAGTTGGGAAAGGTTAAATGTGTCAGCTCCCATTCGGAGTTTGTCCGGAAGGTCACAGGTGTGGACAATGTCTGTGAGCGGGCGGCGATCCTTGCAGCCGGAGAGGATGGCAGGCTTCTGATGCCGAAGCAGTGCATGAACCGGGTGACAATAGCAGTGGCAGAAAAGAAGGTAAGGATCAGAATATGAAGCGGATTTTAATATTTTCAGGGACAACAGAGGGAAGGCGGATTACGGAATTTCTGGATGGAAGAAATGTAAAAGTTTATGTCAGTGCCGCAACCGAATATGGAAAAGAATGTACCGGAGAGCATGAGAATGCGGAAGTCTTTTTTGGGCGTATGGATCAGAAGCAGATGGCAGAGATGATAAAGGAAAAGCAGATCGATCTGGTGATCGATGCAACTCATCCATTCGCACAGATCGTGACTGGGGAGATAAGGAGGGCCTGCGAAATCTCCGGTGTGCAGTATCTGCGTTGCCTGCGGGAGAAGATGGAAGCAGTGCCGGATGAAGCGGATAGGGTGATCTGGGCGCAGTCGGTTGAAGATGCGGTGGAATATCTGCAAAATACAGAAGGAAAGATTCTGATTACCACCGGAAGCAAGGAACTGATAAAATATACAAAGCTTACGGAGTATAAAGAGCGCTGCTTTGCGAGAGTCCTCTCTACGGAGCAGGCGGTTATGGAGTCGGTCGCGCTTGGTTTTGAAGGAAAGCATCTCATTGCAATGCAGGGACCATTTTCAAAGGAGATGAACGTGGCTACGATCCATCAGACAGGCGCGAAATACTTTGTGACCAAAGAATCGGGAAAAGCCGGAGGCTTTGGAGAAAAGGTACAGGCAGCAAAGGAAACAGGGGCAGTTCTTGTTGCGGTAGGAAGACCAAAAGAAACAGGGAGAACATTTTCAGAAGTCTGTAAATGGCTGGAAAAGAATCTGTAATAAAAGTTCAGAAAATAGTTGTGGGGAGATAAAGTCAGAGATCAGAAAGGCAGATGGGGAAGATGAATCTGACAGATTTGCATTATGTAGTTGAAATCGATAAGAGTGGGTCAATCTCAAAGGCGGCGAAGGAACTTTATGTGGCGCAGCCAAATCTTAGTAAAGCGATCAAGCATCTGGAGCGGGAATTTGGAATTTCTATCTTTGAGCGGTCGTCAAAGGGAGTTAAGGCGACCAGAGAAGGACAGAAATTTCTGGAGTATGCCAAAAGGATCATTTACGAAATAGAGGAAATGAAAAGGGACTGCAGTGATCTGGGGAAAGAAAATCTCTCATTTAAGATTACTGTTCCGAGGGCAAGTTACATTTCCAGTGCATTTGCAGAGTTTATCGGAATGCAGAGCAAGGAAACGGCGATCAAAGCAGAATTTCAGGAAAGCAGTTCTATGCATGCCATTGAAAATGTGTTGCAGAACGGGTATTCCATGGGAATCATCCGGTATCTGTGCGAGAATGAACCTTATTTTCAGTCGCTTCTTGATCTGAAAGGGCTGGATGCAGAACTTCTGGCAGAGCTTCCGTATGTGATCTTAACTTCTGCGGATGGAGATCTTGCAAAGAGGGAGTTAAAGACAAGAGAAGAACTGGAAGATGGTGTGGAAATCCTGCATGGGGACTGGAAACTTCCGACCGGAGAATACACCGAGCTGAGTGAGAATGGAGAGTCGCTTCATCCACATAATAAAATTTATATTTTTGAAAGGGGAAGCCAGTTTGATATTTTGCGGGAAGTAAAAAACAGTTATATGTGGGTATCGCCAGTACCGGAAAAATTAAGGAAAAACTACAATCTGGTGCAGAAGCATGCCGGATTTTCCAGACAGATGATCCGGGATGTGCTGATCTACAAAAAGGGTTATCAGAAAAAATTGTACGAAAGAGAATTTATTGGGCATTTAAAAGAAACAATCCGTGAAATGATGTAAATGAGAGCAGAATGATATATCGGACCAAGATATATCCATTCTGCTCTTTTTGTGTATTTGATGAGCTGGGTACACATTTATCCGTCTATTCATAAATACTAATACTTTTGATTCTTGTATTATTATATATTGGAAAATATATAGCTATCATATATGAAACGTATAAACGAAAACTATAGATATATGTTATAATGTCATAAAAATAATAGAATAATAAGAAGGAAATGTACAATATGACGAAGGAGGAAATGGAATGTTAGATGCATCTTATTATCAGAAAACGGATGAGATCATTGCCATGCATACAAGGGAGGAACGCTCATTGATACCGATCATTCAGGATATTCAGGAGGAATACCGTTATCTTCCACCGGAACTGCTTACCTATGTAGCAAAACAGATCGGGATTACAGAGGCAAAAGCGTACAGTGTGGCAAGCTTTTATGAGAATTTTTCATTTGAACCGAAAGGAAAGTATGTGATCAAGGTCTGTGACGGAACAGCCTGTCATGTGCGTAAATCCATTCCTATCCTGGAAGCGCTGTATAAAGAGCTGGGGTTAAATGAGCACAAGCATACATCAGACGATATGCTTTTTACAGTAGAGACTGTATCCTGTCTTGGAGCCTGTGGACTTGCACCTGCGATCACAGTTAATGATGAAGTACATCCGAAGATGTCACCGGAGAAGGTAATCAAACTTCTTGAAGAACTGAGAGGTGAAGAAAATGAAAATTGAAAACAGAACGGAACTGAAGGAATATCGTATTGAATGTCAGAAAAAACAATCGGCTGACTGCAGAGTACTGGTTTGCGGGGGAACCGGATGTCTGGCAAGTGGATCAGGCAAGATTTATGAAAAGTTAAAAGAACTGACAAAAGATCATACAGGGGTAGAAGTAAAGATCGGGGAAGAAATCGCACATACAAAGGTTATGAAGAGTGGATGTCATGGCTTCTGCGAGATGGGACCTCTGGTAAGAATTGAGCCATATAATTATTTATATATTAAAGTAAAACTGGAAGACTGCGAAGAGATTTATAACGAAACAATCCTGGGCGGCAGACCGGTAGAGCGACTTCTCTACAAGATGGATGGAGTGACCTATCCGTCACAGGAAGAGATTCCGTTCTACGCAAAGCAGACCAGACTGGTACTGAAGAATTGCGGACATATCGACGCAGAGCATATTGGGGGTGCACTTGCAGTCGGTGCTTATGCCGGAATCGAAAAGGCACTCTTTGAGATGACACCGGAAGCAGTGATCCAGACAATCTATGATTCGAATCTGCGTGGACGTGGAGGTGCTGGATTCCGCACCGGCAGAAAGTGGCAGCAGGTTGCTTCCCAGAAAGAAAAGATCCGCTATGTGGTCTGCAATGGTGATGAAGGTGATCCGGGTGCATTTATGGATCGAAGTATCATGGAAGGTGATCCGCACCGTATGATCGAGGGCATGATGATCGCAGCATATGCAGTACAGGCACAGGAAGGCTATATCTATGTACGTGCAGAATATCCGCTTGCGATTGAAAGACTGAAGACAGCGATCAGCCAGGCAGAGGCAATCGGACTTTTAGGAGACAACATTCTTGGAACCAATTTCAGTTTCCATTTACATATCAACCGTGGTGCAGGTGCATTCGTCTGTGGAGAAGGCAGCGCACTGACGGCATCCATTGAAGGAAAACGTGGAATGCCGAGAGTAAAACCGCCACGTACAGTAGAGCAGGGATTATGGGCAAGACCAACTGTTCTTAATAACGTAGAAACCTATGCCAATGTTCCGATGATCGTAACAAATGGTGCAGACTGGTTCAAAGGAATCGGTACACCAGAGAGTCCCGGAACGAAAGCATTTGCACTGACCGGTAATGTAAGAAATACAGGACTGATCGAAGTACCAATGGGAATTACATTGCGCGAAGTTATTTATGACATCGGCGGTGGAATCCAGAATGACAAGAAATTCAAAGCAGTACAGATCGGTGGTCCGTCCGGTGGATGTCTGACCGAGGATCAGCTGGACAGTAAGATGGACTTTGATTCACTGGCGAAGATCGGGGCAATGATCGGTTCGGGCGGTCTGGTTATCATGGACGAGGATACCTGTATGGTAGAGGTTGCCAGATTCTTCATGAGTTTTACACAGAGAGAAAGCTGTGGAAAATGTGTTCCTTGCCGTGAAGGTACAAAGAGAATGCTTGAAATCCTGGAGCGTATTGTAGCAGGAAACGGAAAACCGTCCGATATGGACGAGCTTCGTGAACTGGCAGATATGATTGAGAGTACGGCGCTTTGCGGACTTGGAAAGAGCGCACCGAAACCGGTTATCAGTACCATGAATGCATTTGAAGAGGAATATCTGGAACATATCAACGAGAAACGCTGTCGGACAGGTGTCTGTTCAAATCTGCGTAAATTCCAGATCGATCCGGAGATATGCAAGGGCTGCTCGAAGTGTGCAAGAAACTGTCCGGCAGGTGCAATTGAAGGCGTGCTGAAATCTCCTTATCATATCAATCAGGAGAAATGTATCAAGTGCGGAGCCTGCATGGAACAGTGTCCGTTTAAAGCAATTCATATCGAGAAATAGGAGGAATGAGTCATGGGATATATGACAATAGATGGAAGGAAGGTAGAGTTTACAGATGAGCCGAATGTACTTTCTGTCATCCGTAATGCAGATATAGATATACCGACACTCTGCTACCATTCAGAACTGTCTGTGTATGGAGCCTGTCGTTTGTGTACCGTAGAAGATGAGAGAGGAAAGACGTTTGCATCCTGTTCAGAACCGCCAAGAGATGGGATGGTCATTTACACGAATACTCCGCGTCTTATGAAATATCGTAAGATGATTCTGGAGCTTTTACTTGCTGCACATTGCAGAGACTGTACAACCTGTATCAAGAGTGGAGAATGTCAGCTTCAGGCGCTGGCACACCGTATGGGCGTCACAACCGTCCGATTTGAAAATACAAAAGAACAGTATCCACTGGATTTCAGTTCACCGTCAATCGTGCGTGACCCGAATAAATGTATTCTCTGTGGTGACTGTGTCCGTATGTGCGACAATGTACAGTCTGTTAATGCGATTGATTTTGCATACCGGGGAACAAAGGCTCTGGTAACACCGGCATTTAACAAAAAGATTGCAGAGACAGACTGCGTAAACTGTGGACAGTGCAGGGTTGTCTGTCCTACAGGTGCGATCAGTATCAATACCAATATCGAAGTGATCTGGGATTTTCTTGCAGATAAGAATACAAAGGTGATCGCACAGATCGCACCGGCAGTCCGGGTCGCAGTCGGCGATCAGTTCGGCCTTCCAAGAGGGGAAAATGTGATGGGAAAACTCGTCAATGTGTTGCACCGCCTTGGATTTGATGAAGTTTATGATACTTCTTATGGTGCAGACCTTACGGTGATCGAGGAATCTGAAGAGCTTCTTGAACGACTTGCATCCGGAGAAAATCTCCCATTATTTACATCCTGCTGTCCGGCATGGGTAAAATTCTGTGAGAACCGTTATCCGGATCTGGCAAAAAATCTGTCAACCTGCCGTTCACCGCAGCAGATGTTTGGTGCTGTGATCCGTGAATACTATAAGGATCCGGAAAAGAATGGTGGAAAGAGAATCGTTTCTGTATCGATCATGCCGTGTACTGCAAAGAAAGAAGAGATTTTAAGACCGGAATCTTCCACGAATGGAAAACAGGATATTGATTATGTACTGACTACAACAGAGCTGATTACAATGATCCGGAAATCCGGTATCCGCTTTGAAAATCTGGAGATCGAAGCATCCGATATGCCGTTTGGTATCGGATCTGGTGCAGGTGTGATTTTCGGAGTAACCGGTGGTGTGACAGAAGCCGTACTCAGGCGCCTTCGTGAAGGACATAACCGTGTGGAAATGGATAAGATCAAATTCAGTGGAGTTCGTGGAGAAGAAGGACTGAAAGAAGTAGAGTTTGATTACAACGGACGTACTATCCATGCAGCTGTTGTCAGTGGACTTGGAAATGCAGATGCGCTGATGAAGAAGATCCAGAAGGGCGAGGTACATTACGACTTTGTTGAGGTTATGGCATGCAGGCGCGGATGTATCATGGGTGGCGGACAGCCAGTCCCGGCAGGTCCGAGAAGCAGGATAGCCAGAAGCAAAGGCCTGTATGATACCGATATCAATACGCAGATTAAGAAGTCGAATGAGAATCCGCTGATCCTGTCATTATATGATGAACTTCTGAAAGGAAAGACCCACGAATTACTTCATCGTAATTTTGAGGCAGCGAAAAAATAAAATTGTACGAAAAAGAGTATAAGACAATGCAGTCGTCGATCTGGCGGCTGCATTGTCTTATTTCAGAGTATTTCCATACATTCACTGGCACTTTTTTCTCATTTCGATCCCCTTCGCTTTCTATATATAAATGAAGTAGGTCATGAAATTATGATAAACATATAGTCATTAAGGTGTCGATTTTGAAACAAAAACTTCCGGGATTTTTAATGGAGAGTTTGGAAAAAATAGGGAAATAAACCAGGAAAGATGACTCTTGTCAAGAAGAAACATATCTGTTATAGTGAGTAAGAATAAATAAAGAAACTTTTTCAGTGCTAGGCAGAAGAATTTCTGGTCGGCTTAAAAGGGAATCAGGTGAAAGTCCTGAGCGATCCGGTCACTGTAAATGAGGAGCAAAGCGGCGGCAAGCCATTGCATAAAAATGTGAGAAGGTGCAGCTTTGTTAAGATCCATAAGCCAGGAGACCTGCTGAAAGAGAGTAAATTGCTTCCGATGAAAGCGCGTTTACATACACAAAGAAATGATATCTTGCTTCATACTGAGTATGAAAGCAAGATTTTTGTGCTGCCATATATACGGAAAAGAGTTCCGGTGGCAGAGGATGTAGGTGAAGTCTGCTTTCAGGAAAAAGGAAGCAGATTTTTTTTGCATACGATGAGCCAAGTGCAGATTTATGCTTGCACGAGGAACTGAATTTGGCGAATGTACATCATCGAGCTGTCAAGCGACAAAAGATCAGGACATCAGGAGGAAGAGTTGGATTATGAAGAGGAATTCAAAACAGTTTCTTGCACTTTTCATGGCAGTTGCAATGTCGGTTACACCGGTTTCTTATGCTTACGCTGAGGACAGTGCAGTGGCAGGAGTAGAAAATACAGAATCAGGTCAGCAGACCGTAGAAGTAACAGACGGAAAAATCGGTGCGGCAGACGTAGCAGGTCAGCCGGCTGAAGAAGTGACTGGACAGGAAGAAGAAACGACTGCCGGACAGGGAACGGACGAGAATCAGAAGAGTCAGGAAGAGCCGAAAGCAGAAGAAAATGCGGCAACAGGGAATGTAACTGAGGCAGAGAAAAAAGAAGCGGGCGAAGACGGAAAGAGCGAAGAGAAGGCTGCAGAGGAGCAGAAGGTTAAGTCGGAAGAAACGGCGGAAAATGCCGGGGAAGTGAAGACGCAGGAAGCGAAAAATGTTACCAGTGATTTTGCAATGTTTAAGGTTGGATCGTCTTCTGTTGTAAAAGAAAATGATCACCTGAAAGTTTCGATAGAAACAGAGAGTAAAACTTACAATAAAATTTATATTGGAAGTAAAGCTGATACAGTTGAACGGAAAGAAGAAAAGGCGATAGTTGGAACAGGAACAGGCAACGGGTATTTATTTTCATTTGAACTTCCACTGTCAGCAGATGGAACGGATGTTGCCTTTGTACCGCATAGCCAAAAGAAAGGTTGGGTGAGTAAGAAAGAAGACGGAGATTACACGCTTCATATTTCATCGTCAGCAGAAAATAAAAAAGACGACACAGAAAATCCTGAACAGGGGGGTAATTCAGGAGAGAGCAAACCGGAAACCGGAAGTGGCGAAAACCAGAAACCGGGAAATGAGGACAAGAACGTACTGGATACTGGAAAGTATGTAGTAGATGTTGATGCAGCTTCAGCTAGTGGAATGTTTCGTGTAGTAAATTGCGTGCTGACATCTGTTGGTGGCAAGATGCAGGCAGATATTACACTTAGTGGAACGGGATACGATAAGTTATATATGGGAAGTAAGGAAGCTGCGGCAAGTGCTTCGGAAGATCAACTGATTGGGTATTCTGTAAATGCAGAAGGAAAACATGTATTTACAGTGCCAGTAGAAAGTATGGATACCGGAGTCCAGATTGCAGCACATGGATTCAATAGTGGTAACTGGTATGATCGTACATTAATATTCAAGACAGAAGGAATGACCAAATATGTTCAGGTAAGTGATGGCTCTTATAAAGCAAACGTAACTTCAAGTTCATCCATGTTTAAAGTTACGGATTGCATCTTAACATCAAAAAATGGGGAGATGACTGCAAAAATTACACTCAGTGGTACAGGATATGATTATCTGTATGTAGGAACAAGTGCAGAAGCAGCACTTGCAGATAAGTCCAAGTGGATTCCTTATGTTGTGGACAAAAATGGTATGTATACCTATACGATTCCGGTTTCTTTATTAGACACAGGAATTTCAGTGGCAGCATTTTCTCATAAAAAGCAAGTATGGTATGACCGTACCTTGACATTCGCCTCAGCAGGCATGAAGAATCTGAACAATAGCAATTCCACAAATGGAAATACTGGAAATAATGGCAACACCAACCAGGGAAATAACACCAGCCAGAACACCAACTTTGGAACCGGCACCACTTCCGGAGGCACAGGCACAAACCAGACCCCGGACAAAGAATCCAAATATGAGGCAGATTTAAATGGTGGAACTGCCCGTGTAAACAGTGCAACAACACTTGCAGACGGTGTCTATACACCGGATAAATTTTCCTGGTCAGGTGGAACCGGAAAGGTCAGTATCAGTTGTACCAAGATTACCGTGACAGGCGGTCAGGCATATGCTACCATTGTATTTAGCAGTGGTTCTTATGGCTATGTAAAGGCGAATGGAAATACCTATTATCCGACAGCAACCGGAAGTACGTCTACATTTGTCATTCCGGTAGAACTGAACAAGAACAATACGATCATCGGTATGACAACCAAGATGTCAACAGCGCATGAAATCAGCTATTCGATTTTCATTTACCTAAGTGCTGCAGCAAAAGCAGACGGAACTACAGTAAGTGGGGAGACCAATTTAAGTGCAGATACACTGGATGAGAAAGCGCCGGAAATCATGGGACTTTCTTATCAGTCTGAGACAAAGGTAGAGCATGCTAAGTACTTCAAGATCTATCATTATGATCAGGGAATCACTCTTTTAGAAATCGATCAGAGAAAAGATGAGGATACAAAAGAGACCAAGACAAAGGATACAAAAGAAGATACAGATTCCGGGCTGACACCGGCACAGGAAGAACAGCTTGCGCTTTACAAAGCAAAGATCGTCCGGTATCTGATCGTCCCGGAAGACGCAGAAATTCCGGCAGGTCTGGATAAAGAAATGATCGTGATCCAGAAGCCAAAGAAGTCTGCATATGTAGGTTCAGAGGAAGTACTGGAAATCCTGGATAAGCTGAATGCAACAGACCAGATTACATCAGTAGGGGTAAAACAGAAGAACTGTAAGGTAGAAGGCATTGCAAAAGCAATGAAAGCTAAGAAGATCATTTATGCAGGAACCTATAAGAAACCGGAAAATAAAAAACTGATGAAGAGTAAGTGTGATCTTGCAATCCTTTCCAATAAAATTCTTCCGGATGAAAAGAATGAGAAGAAAATGTCGGTAGAAGATCAGCAGAAGAGATACGAAGAGCTGGCAGAAAAATTTGTTCTTCTGGATGTTCCGATGATCGTTGACCGGTCAGCAGATGAGGAAAAGGATGATGCAAAAGCAGAGTGGAGCAAGGTTTACGAGGCAATTTTCGCGCAGACAGACAGTACAGATTCTTCTGCAAAAAACTAGGTAGATTCTTTTTTGGATACAGAGGTAGAAAATGAAAAAGAGAACGATGCGTCTGGGGTGCATTCTTTTGAGTACAGTGCTGCTTGGGACGGCAGCACTGACCGGATGCGGGCAGACGAAAAAGAATACAACAGATACAAAAAAAACAGAAAGCAGCAGTACGAAAGAAAGTGCCAAAGAAAAAAAAGGTCCGGAGATTGACGGACTCACTTATGAATCCGCGATGGATCTGGAATATGCCGAAGGTTTTCAGGTATATTACTACAAAGACGGCTATAAGATGATCGATATCAAAGACGATGCAAAATTTCTGGTCGTCCCGGAAAATCAGGATGTGCCGGATGGAGCCGAGGAGGATTACGTGATCCTTCAGCAGCCGCTGGATCATATTTATCTTGCGGCGACATCTGCAATGGCACTTTTTAATGCGATCGATTCTCTGGATAATATCACAATGACAGGTACCCAGGCTTCCGGATGGTATATTGAAAATGCAGTCAAAGCGATGGATGACGGGAAAATAAAATTTGCAGGGAAATACAGTGAACCGGATTATGAGATGCTGGTGGACGAAGACTGTGATCTTGCCATCGAATCGACCATGATCCTTCACACACCGAAGGTACAGGAGATGATTGAATCTCTGGATATCCCGGTGATGATCGACCGGTCCAGCTATGAATCGCATCCTCTAGGAAGAACTGAATGGATCAAACTTTATGCAGCAATGCTGAATAAAGAAGATGCAGCGGATGCATTTTTTGAAAAGCAGGTGGAAAATGTCGATGCGCTCAAAGATTTTAAGAATACCGAGAAGACAGTTGCATTTTTCTATGTAAGCAGTGACGGAACGGTGGTAGTAAGAAGAAGTGATGATTATATTCCGAAAATGATCGAACTTTCCGGTGGAAGATATGTATTCGATGATCTGACTGGCGATGACAGTAATACTTCAGCAGTAAAACTTACAATGGAAGAATTTTACGCACAGGCGGCGGATGCAGATTATCTGATTTATAATTCAAGTATCGATAATCCAATCAACAGTGTAAAAGATCTGGAAGAAAAAGATGCACTTTTTTCTGATTTCAAAGCAGTCAAAGAAGGAAATGTATGGTGTACCGGTAAATATCTGTATCAGGCAACCGATATCGTTGGGGAACTGATCACGGATATGAATCTGATGCTGACAGGCGGCGATGAAAGCAAGATGACATTTTTATACCATGTAAAATAGAAAACGGAGAAGAAAATGGGACAGGCAGGAATGAAAAATAACTGGAAAAGGAATACAAGATATATGGGAGTCTTTGCGGTGCTGGCAGCAGTTTTTTGCATGATTGTAGTGCTGAACATCAATACCGGAAATGTACAGATCTCGGTTCCTGAGATTTTACGGATTCTGTTTCTGAAAAAAGGAACACAGGTGCAGATGAATATTATCTGGAAAATCCGTCTTCCGCGTGTCCTGATGGCAGGGATTCTGGGAGGGGCACTTGCCCTTTCCGGATTTTTATTGCAGACATTTTTTTCCAACCCGATCGCAGGACCGTATGTACTGGGGATTTCTTCGGGTGCAAAGATGATGGTCGCTCTGGCGATGATCATCTTTTTAAAATATTACACTTTGGTATCATCTTATATACTGATCATTGCAGCATTTATCGGATCTATGCTTTCAATTGGATTTATCCTGCTTCTTGCAAGAAAAATCCGGAATATGGCAACTCTTCTGGTTGGCGGAATCATGATCGGTTATATCTGCTCGGCAGTAACTGATTTTGTAGTGACTTTTGCGGAGGATTCAGATATCGTGAATCTGCATGGCTGGTCACAGGGAAGCTTTTCCGGTATGAGCTGGAGCAATGTAAAGGTAGCAGCGCTTATGGTAGGAATCACACTGATCCTTACCTTTTTCCTGTCAAAGCCGATCGGAGCGTATCAGCTGGGGGAAATGTATGCGCAGAGTATGGGGGTCAATATCCGTGTGTTCCGGGTGCTTCTGATTCTGCTTTCCAGTGTATTTTCCGCATGTGTGACCGCATTTGCAGGACCGATTTCATTCGTTGGAATCGCAGTTCCGTACTTGATCAAGCATCTTCTCGGGACGGCAAAACCGCTGGTTGTGATACCGGCAACATTCCTTGGCGGGGCGGTGTTCTGTATGGGATGTGATCTGATCGCGCGTATGGCATTTGCACCACTGGAGCTGAATATCAGTACCGTGACTTCGATCTTTGGTGCACCGATCGTAATTTTCATGATGATAAAAGGAAGAAAAGGGAAATAAATATGAGTGAGAACTATTTTCAGATGAAAGATCTTTCTGTCGGATATCATGGAAATGTACTGATCCATGATATCTGTACAGAGATTAAAAAAGGTGAGATATTGACACTGATTGGACCAAACGGTTCCGGGAAATCTACGATTTTAAAAAGTATTACCAAACAGCTTACGCTCATTGGAGGTAAGGTGACGATCGGTGAAAAGAATCTGAAAGACTTATCTTACAAAGAGCTTGCAACGAAGATGGCAGTGGTGCTGACACAGCGGGCAAAGCCGGAGCTGATGACCTGCTATGAGGTCGTAGCAGCAGGGCGGTATCCTTATACAGGACGGCTCGGGATATTAACGCGAGAAGATGAGAAAAAGACACAGGAAGCACTGGAAATTGTCCATGCAACAGAATACGCAGAAAAAAGTTTTGAGGCGATCAGTGACGGGCAGAGACAGCGGATCCTTCTGGCAAGAGCGATCTGTCAGGAACCGGAGGTACTGATCCTGGATGAACCCACTTCTTTTCTGGATATCCGTTATAAGCTGGAGTTGCTTACTATTTTGAAAAATATGGCGAAAGAAAAGCAGATCACGGTCATTATGTCACTTCATGAGATCGATCTGGCGCAGAAGATCTCGGATAAGATCCTTTGCGTTAAAGGAGATACGATTTTCGGTTATGGAGAGCCAGAGGCGATTTTTAAAGAAGATTTTATCCAGAAACTTTATGAGATCGACAACGGGCATTTTGATCCTGTGTTCGGAAGTGTGGAGCTTGCAAAGGCGGAGGGAGAGGCAGAAGTATTTGTGATCTCTTCCGGAGGCAGTGGAATCCCTGTTTACCGGAACCTTCAGAAAGCAAAGATTCCATTTTCGGCAGGAATCCTGTATACTAATGATATTGACTATCATCTGGCAGAACATCTGGCAGTCAGCGTAATCGAAGAAGAGCCATTTGAACCGGTAAGCGATCGTGCATTTGAACGGGCAAAGCAGATGATCAGGCAGTGTAAAAAGGTGATAAATGCAGGAATTGTGATTGGGACAACCAACCGGAAGATAAAAGAACTGCTTGTATTTGCAGAAGAAATGGGAAAGCTGGAATCATATGAAAAATAGACTTTTGCACATTTACTGTGGAGATGGAAAAGGAAAGACGACGGCGGCAACGGGGCTTGCAGTTCGCGCAGCTGGAAGTGGTATGCGGGTTCTGTTTGCCCGTTTTTTAAAAAATGAATTTTCGGGAGAATTGAAGATCCTGGATCGGATCCCGGAGATCGAGGTACTTCATCTTGAAAAAAGCTATGGATTTTTTAAGACACTTTCCGAAAAGGAACAGGAAGAAGTCCGAGAGATGTATGGCAGGCTGTGGAATACGATCCTAGGGAAAATCAGTACAGGGGATTATGATATGCTTGTGATTGATGAATTTATGGCGGCATACCGGTATGGACTGATCCCGAATAAAGAGGCGGTGCAGTTCTTAAAAGACAGACCGGACAATCTGGAAGTGGTTCTGACCGGACGGGATCCGTCAGATGAGCTTCTGGAGCTGGCAGATTATATTTCGGAAGTAAAGATGGTACGGCATCCTTTTGAAAAAGGAATCCGGGCAAGGAAAGGCATCGAATACTAAGGAGACGAAATGGAAATGGACAAGATGCAGGTCGTGTGGAAAAATCAAAAAGAACTGCGGTGTGGATACACAACAGGAAGCTGTGCTGCGGCAGCAGCAAAGGCGGCAGCGGCAATGCTCTTTTCCGGGGAGGAAATCCGCCAGGTATCTCTTATGACGCCGAAAGGGATCGAACTGTATCTGGAAGTAGAAAAGATCCAAAGAGAAAATGAATCTGTCAGCTGTGCCATTCAGAAGGACAGCGGAGATGACCCGGATGTGACGAACGGGATCTTCGTTTACGCCAAGGTCACGAAAAAAAGGGAAAAAGGAGTGACCTTAGATGGTGGGATCGGAGTAGGGCGGTTCACCCGGAAGGTGCTGGAGCAGGAAGCCGGGGAAGCGGCGATCAATAAGGTTCCGCGGCAGATGATCCGGGAAGCGGTGCAAAGCCAGATTGAGAAATATGACTGGGATGGTGGCGCAGACGTTCTGGTCTATGTTCCGCAGGGCGTGGAGATCGCGAAGAAAACGTTTAATCCAAGACTTGGGATCGAAGGTGGGATTTCGGTACTCGGAACCTCAGGAATCGTAGAACCGATGAGTGAACAGGCACTGACGCAGACTATTTTCCTGGAAATGAAGATGCTTCGTGATGAAGGTCACCGGTATTGTTATCTGACACCGGGAAATTATGGAAATGATTTTTTAAGGCAGACACTTGGGTACGACCAGGAGCTTGCGGTGAAATGCAGCAATTATATCGGGGATGCGATTGATGACGGCGTGCGGCTGAAGATGGACGGACTGCTGCTTGTAGGACATATCGGAAAGCTGGTCAAGATCGCTGCAGGTGTAATGAATACTCATTCCAGACAGGCGGATGCAAGAATGGAAGTGCTTGCCGTCCATGCGGCAATGGCAGGGGCAGACCGGGAGACAGTCTGTGCTCTGATGAAGTGTTTTACGACGAAGGAAGCATTGGATATTCTGGAAGAAAGAGGACTTTTGGAAGAGACGATGCGGACCGTGATGGAGAAGATCGAGTATCATTTGGCGAAGCGTGCCGGCGAGAAGATGAAGGTCGGGGCGCTGATGTTTTCGGATGAGCTCGGGGTTCTTGGAAAGACATCTCTTGTGGACAAACTGAGGGAAAAGATCGGATAGGTAGAAAGGTATGACAAAAAATGGCAGGAAGATTTGACCTTGCGGGTGTAGGTCCGGGAGATCCGGAACTGATGACGATAAAGACAATTCGTGCGATTAAAGCGTGTCAGGTATTGGTACTTCCAATTGGCAGTCCGGAGTTAAAGAAACCGGAACTGGAAGAGGGGGAAGAAGAGACATTTGCAAAAGAATGTCTGGCATATCGGATTGCGTGTGAGGCAGAGCCGGAGACGAAAAAGAAGCTGCGGCTGTATCTTCCCATGCCAATGATCAAGGAAAAAAAGCTACTGAAAGAGATACACGATGCGGGTGCAAGAAAGGCGTCAGAGCTTCTGGAGAAAGGAAAGAATCTGGTTTTTCTGACGATTGGAGATCCGACCGTGTATTCGACAGGAATTTATATTTATAAAAGACTGAAAAAGATGGGATATCAGGGGGAAATCTTTTCCGGGATTCCGTCTTTTTGTGCTGCGGCAGCAAGGCTGGAGATCTCGCTTGTGGAGAACCGGCAGGAGCTGCATGTTCTTCCGGTGTCCTATGGAATTGAAGAAAAGTTGAAGCTTCCGGGGACGAAGGTTCTTATGAAGACCGGGAAAAAGATGGCGCAGGTCAAAGCTGTTCTGAAAGAGGAAGGACAGCAGGCGAAAATGGTCATGAACTGCGGAATGGATGGAGAAAAAATTTACAAATGCACAGAAGAAATACCGGAAGATGCAGGATATTTTTCGATTGTAATAGCAAAGGAGAAAGAAAAATGATTCATTTTGTTGGAGCAGGAAGCGGTGCTGTGGATCTGATCACAGTACGGGGGCAGAAGCTTTTGAAGGAAGCAGATATAGTGGTGTATGCCGGTTCACTGGTAAATCCGGAGCTTCTTAAGAATTGTCAGAAGGACTGTCAGATCTACAACAGTGCGAAGATGACGCTGGAAGAAGTGATGGAAGTGATGATTTCCGGAGAGAAGCAGGAGAAAAAAGTCGTCCGGCTGCATACGGGTGATCCGTGTCTGTATGGTGCGATCAAAGAGCAGATGGATCTGCTGGAAAAGGAGAATATTTCTTATAAAGTGTGCCCGGGAGTCAGCTCCTTTTGCGGAGCGGCATCTGCACTGAATGCAGAATATACTCTTCCTGGGATTTCACAGTCTGTGGTGATCACACGGATGGCAGGAAGAACACCGGTTCCGGAAAAAGAATCCATTGAAAGCTTCGCTGCGCACCAGGCAACAATGGTAATCTTTTTAAGTACCGGGATGCTGGAAGAACTGTCGAAGCGTCTGATCGAAGGCGGTTATCAGCCGGAGACTCCGGCAGCGATCGTCTACAAGGCAACCTGGGAGGATGAAAAGGTGTGCAGATGTAAAGTGAAAGATCTTGCGGTGACAGCAAAGGAGAATGGAATTACAAAGACAGCACTGATCGTGGTTGGTGAGGTGCTTGGCGGAGAGTATGAACGGTCACTTTTATATCATCCGGAGTTTACAACAGAGTTCAGGCAGGGCAAAGGAAAAGAAGGTGCAGGAAATGTGTAAAATTGGAAAAGTCTATGTAATCGGTCTTGGACCGGGTGCTGAGAAAGAAATGACATACCAGGCGTCCACGGCACTGGAAAAAAGTGAGGTTATTATCGGGTATACCGTATATACGGGACTGATACGGGAAAGGTTTCCGGATAAAAAGTACCTTTCCACACCAATGCGGCAGGAAGTGATCCGCTGTGAGATGGCAATGGATGAGGCGATGAAAGGAAGAACGGTAGCTATGGTATGCAGTGGGGATGCCGGAATTTACGGAATGGCAGGTCTGCTCTATGAGATGGGACAGGGCTACCCGGAGGTGGAGCTGGAGGTCGTGCCGGGGATCACGGCGGCAAATGGCGGTGCGGCAGTTCTTGGTGCACCTCTGATGCATGATTTTGCAGTGATCAGTCTGAGTGATCTTCTGACACCGTGGGAGAAGATTGAAAAGAGGATCCGCGGAGCTGCGATGGCGGATTTTGTGATCTGTCTGTATAATCCGTCCAGCCGGAAACGGGCAGATTACCTGAAAAAGGCATGTGAGTATATCCTGGAGTACCAGAGCCCGGATACAGTCTGCGGTTATGTGCGGAACATCGGACGTGAAGGCGAAGATGCACATATTCTGACACTTTCTGAGCTGAAGGATACGGAGGTCGATATGTTTACAACCGTTTATATCGGCAACAGCCAGACGAGAAATGTGGATGGGAAAATGGTGACACCGAGAGGCTATCGATTGGAGGAATAACTGTGGAAAACCGAAAATGCCAGGTAAATCTTGCCGGGATCGGGATGGGAAGCAAAGGAACGCTTACGGAAGAGGTCAGAAAGATCATTGCGGAAAGTGATGTACTGATCGGAGCTACGCGGATGCTGGAAGGATTCCGGGAAAAAAAGAAATGCTGCTATGCAGAGTATCTGCCGGAAAAAATCAGAGCAATCCTGGATGAGCAGGAGGAAAAGACCAGATGTACGGTGCTGTTTTCCGGGGATACCGGATTTTACAGCGGGGCAAAAAAGCTGGCGGATATTCTGAAAAAAGACGGATATGAAGTACAGATTTTTCCGGGGATTTCATCTGTAATCTATCTTGCGGCAAAGCTTGGAAAAAGCTGGGAGGATGCAAAGATTCTCAGCATGCATGGAAGAAGTCAGAATTTTATCCATGTAGTTGCAAACCATGAAAAGACATTTCTGATCCTTGGGAAAAGTGCGGGAAAAGAGATCTGCGAAAAACTGAAATATTACCATCTGGAACAAGTAACCGTTTCGGTTGGAAATCATTTGTCTTATCCGGATGAAGAGATTGTGATCAAAAAAGGAAACGAGCTTCAGGAAGAAGATTTTGGTGATCTTACCACTATTCTGATTGAGAATCCAAAGCCGGAAAAGAGAACAGGAATTCATCTTGCAGATGAGGAGCTGATCCGTGGAAGTGTTCCGATGACGAAGGAGGAAGTGCGGACAGTCAGCATTGCAAAATTGAAGCTTACAAAGAATGCAGTAATATATGATGTGGGGGCCGGAACCGGTTCAGTGTCTATAGAGGCTGCTCTTCAAGGAGAGAATCTCCGCGTTTATGCAATAGAGAAGAATCCGGAGGGTGCAGAACTGATCAGGAAGAATATGCAGAAATTCCGGGCAGACCAGATTCAGGTTATAGAAGGAGTTGCACCGGAGGCACTGGAAGCACTGGAAATGCCGACCCATGCTTTTATCGGAGGCAGTACAGGACAGTTAAAAGAAATTATTCAGTGCATAAAGAAAAAAAATCCGGACGTCCGTATCGTGATCAATGCAATTTCGCTGGAAACCGTGAAGGAAGCGATGGAGGCGATGGAGGAAGGACTGCTTGCAGATCCGGAAATCATACAACTGAATGTGGCAAAGTCAAAGAAACTTGGAAGATATCACATGATGACCGGGTTAAATCCGATTTATATTATTTCAGACGGAGGAGATATAGAATGAAAATTCCCGGAATTGTAATCGCGGCATCTGCCAGTGGGAGTGGAAAGACAGCGGTGACAATGGCAATGATGAAAGCATTTAAAAATACCGGAAAGAAGGTACGCGCCTGCAAATGCGGACCGGATTATATTGATCCTATGTTTCACTGGGAGGTGCTGGGAATTGATTCCGAGAACCTGGATCTGTATTTTTGTGACCGGGAGCGCTTGAAAGAGCGGTTTATGCATCATGCGGAAGGCGCGGAGCTTGTGGTGACAGAAGGTGTGATGGGGTACTATGACGGGATCAGTCTGGATTCGGATGAGGCAAGTACTTATGACGTTGCGAGAACCCTGGGACTTCCGGTAATCCTGGTTGTTCCGGCAAGAGGTATGGCATCGACAATCCTGGCAGTATTGAAGGGAATGATTGAATACCGGAATGACAGTAATATCCGGGGAATCATTCTGAACCGGATTTCCCCGATGCTGTATCCGAAGATGAAGAAGATGATCGAAGAGGGATTGCAGACAATGGGATTCCAGGTTCAGGTGGTTGGTTATGTGCCGGAGGAGGATGCTTTTCATCTGGAGAGTCGGCATCTGGGACTGATGCTTCCGGAGGAAATAGGGAACCTGGGAAAACAGATTGACCGGGCAGCAGAGATTCTGACAGAGACACTTGATATGGAATCGGTGCTGAAAATTGCCTGGGAAGCAAAAGAAATGGAGTATCATCCGGTGAAGGCAAAACAGGAAGCAGCCGGACGAAAAGTGCGTATCGGCGTAGCGCGTGACTTGGCCTTTTGTTTCTATTACAAGGATAATATGGAGCTTTTAAAAGAGCTTGGATGTGAGATCATTCCGTTTAGTCCTTTGGAGGATACAAGGCTTCCGGAACATTTAGACGGACTTTTATTTGGTGGTGGATATCCGGAACTTTGTGCGAAACATCTGGCAGAAAACAGAGCTATGCGAAAAGATGTAAGAAAGCAGATTGAAAATGGAATTCCATGTATTGCGGAATGTGGAGGATTTCTATATTTGGCAGAAGAGCTGGAAGGGGAAGATGGAAAGCACTATCCGATGGTGGGGGTACTTCCGGGAAAAGGGATCAAAAAAGGGCGACTTACCAGATTCGGATACATTGAGCTGACTGCGGAAATGAACGGAGTGTATATGAAAAAGGGAGAGAAGATCCGGGCGCATGAGTTCCATTATTGGGATTCTACGGAAAACGGAGAGGATACACTTGCCGTAAAGCCGGATGGTGTGAGAAAATGGCAGGCTGTTCATATGAAGGGGAATCTGTTTGCGGGATTTCCGCATTTATACTTTTATTCCAACCCCAAAGTGGCCAGACGCTTTGTAGAAGCGTGTAGAACCTACAGAAGCAAGTAAAAAGCTGACAAAGACAAATCGAAAAGACAGGAGATTAGACTTACAGATGGAAGAGACCAGATGGAAAGAGAAAATAAAACCACTTGATGAAAATGCAATGGAAGAGGCGCGGGCGCACTGGATGACGGTAGGGAAGCCGCTGTTTAGTCTGGGAAGTCTGGAGGATGCGGTGATCCAGATTGCCGGGATTAAGGGGACTTCAGATTTTGAACTGCGAAAGCGCGGGCTGATCATTATGTGCGCGGACAACGGTGTGGTAGAAGAAGGCGTGACACAGACCGGACAGGAAGTAACGGCAATCGTGGCGGATAACTTTACAAGAGGAGAGACAAGCGTCTGCATCATGGCAGAAGAGGCAAAGGTAGATCTTTTCCCGGTGGATGTAGGAATGGCAACAGATGTGCCGTCTGTGACAAAGAAAGAATACAAAGTGATGTATGGCACACACAATTTTGCAAAAGAAGCGGCGATGACAAGAGAAGAGGCAGTTGCGGCGATAGAAGTTGGGATTCAGATGGTAAAGAAGTGTGCCGAAGCGGGATACGAAATTCTTGCGACAGGTGAAATGGGAATTGGAAATACAACGACCAGCAGTGCGGTTGTCTCTGTATTGCTCGGAGAGGATCCGAAGGTCATGACAGGAAAGGGGGCAGGTCTGACGAAAAAAGGTCTGCAAAAGAAGGTACAGGTCATCCGGGAAGCGGTTGAGCGGATGCAGCCGGATAAAACAGATGCGATCGATGTACTTTCTAAGGTTGGAGGACTTGACATAGCAGGACTTGCAGGTGTATATCTCGGTGGGGCGATCTACCGGATTCCGGTGCTGATAGATGGCTTTATTTCTGCAGTGGCTGCACTTGTGGCAGTACGGCTGGTTCCGGAATGTGCAGGATATATTTTACCATCCCATTTGTCTGATGAACCTGCGTCAAGAAAGATTTTAGATGCTTTAGAAAAAAAACCATTTCTTACATGTGGCATGTGTCTGGGGGAAGGAACAGGAGCAGTGGCAGCGATGCCGCTTCTTGAGATGGGACTTCAGGTGTACCGTAAAATGGGAACTTTTGATGATATTCACGTAGAGCAGTATGAAGTACTGGATGGGAAGGACGAAAGATGAAATTTTTAGAACCGATGATCGTTGCGTTTTCTATGTATTCAAAAATACCGATGCCGCGCATTGAGTGGAACAAGGAAAATATGAAATATACGATGTGTTTCTTTCCGCTGATCGGTGTTGTGACCGGAGTACTCATTTATCTGGCAGGAATGTTTCTTGATGGAAATATTTTTCCGAAAGTAAACAGTGGAAGACTGATGTTTGCTGCGGTTATGACATTGATACCGGTTTTTGTAAGTGGAGGGATCCATCTGGATGGATTTATGGATACGATGGATGCACTTGGATCCTGGGGAGATAAAGAAAAGAAACTGGAAATCCTGAAAGATTCGCATAACGGTGCTTTTGCGGTCATCGGAATCTGCTGTTATTTTACCGTAAGCCTTGGCGTATGGAGTGAAATCCGGACGGAGATGCTTCCGGTAGTAGCAGCAGGATATGTAATTTCAAGAGCGCTCAGTGGGATTGCTGTAGTGACATTTCCGGCAGCAAGAGGAAGCGGTCTTGTAAAGACTTTCCAGGATGGAGCACAGAAAAAGGCAGTAAGGATCACAATGATTGTATACCTGATCCTGGCGGCAGTATATTTGTATTTCTGTTCGCCGGTTGGTATGGTGGTACTTCTTATAATTGCAGGAGTAGTATTTGGATATTATTACCGGATGAGCAGGAAACAGTTTGGAGGTGTTACCGGGGATCTGGCGGGATACTTTCTGCAGATTTGTGAGCTGGCATTATTAGTTGGGGGATTGATTGTGCAGGGAATCAAATGAAAAGCAGGGAATCAAATGAAAAGCAGGGAATCAAATGAAAAGCAGGGAATCAAATGAAAAGCAGAGAAAGGAAGAGGAGATGTATAGAAGATGGAAATCGAGCTGATTCGGCATTTTGCGACGGAAGGGAATTTGGAGAAGCGGTATATTGGGGTGACAGATGAAGAAATAAAGGCAGAGTTCGTTCTGGAGCATACTCTGAAAAAAGAAGAAAATGGACGTGAGGAGTGGAAGCCGGAGCTTGTGATTGTCAGTCCGCTCAGGAGGTGCAGGCAGACGGCAGAGATTCTTTTTCCGGGAGCAGAGCAGGTTGTCTGTGAGCAGATGCGGGAATGTGATTTTGGCCTTTTTGAGGGGAAGAATTATCAGGAGCTGACTGGGAATCCAAAGTATCAGAGCTGGATTGATTCTGGAGGTACAAAGGCATTTCCGGGAGGAGAAGATCCGATGGAGTTCCGGAAACGGTGTGTCTGCGGATTTGAACAGATGATGGAAAAGATGATAAAGGGAAAAAGAAAGAAGATTGCCTTTGTGGTTCATGGGGGGACGATCATGTCGGTGATGGAAGCATTTGATCCGGAAAAGAAAGAATTTTATCACTGGCAGGTGAAAAACGGAAAAGGTTTTCATTTTCAAATTGAGGAAGAAAAATGGCAGCAGGGAAAGAGACAGTTTGAGGAGATTGAGGAAATATGAGTTCTTTGATGGCATGTATAGCAGGAATGGCGCTGGATGCGATTTTCGGGGATCCGGTATGGCTTTACCACCCGGTACGGATCATTGGAAACTGGATTTCGATACTGGAAAAGTGGCTGCGCGGATTTTGTAAAAATGATGAGAAAAAAGAAAGAATCGCAGGATGTGTTTTATGGTTTGGTGTGGTGATCGCATCGGTCGGAATTCCGTGGGGACTTTTGTATCTTGTCGGAAAGGTCAGCTTCTGGCTTCAATTTGCACTGGAAACTTTCTGGTGTTATCAGCTTCTTGCCGGAAAATGCCTGAAAGATGAAAGCAGGAAGGTTTATGTACGGCTCGTAAACCACAATCTGGAGGGGGCAAGACATGCGGTATCGATGATCGTGGGGAGAGATACCGGAAATCTTTCTGAGGCCGGAGTGACAAAGGCAGCGGTAGAAACGGTAGCCGAAAATACATCGGACGGAGTGATCGCACCGCTCATTTTTATGCTGATCGGTGGGGCACCACTTGGATTTTTTTATAAGGCTGTTAATACAATGGATTCTATGGTAGGATATAAGAATGAAAAGTATTTACATTTTGGTCGGTTTGCGGCTAAAATGGATGATGTATGGAATTATATTCCGTCCAGGATATCAGCACTTCTGATGATCGCAAGTGCATGGATTTTCCGGATGGATTATAAAAGGGCGTGGGCAGTCTGGAAAAGAGACAGGCGAAAGCATGCCAGCCCGAATTCCGCGCAGACAGAAGCGGTATGTGCAGGTGCACTTCAGGTGCAGCTTGCGGGAGATGCCTATTATTTTGGAAAATTATATCCGAAAGAGACAATCGGAGATGATGTGCGTCCTATCGAGCCGGAAGATATTTTAAGAGCCGGTAATCTAATGGACGGAACAGCACTTCTGACACTTCTTGTCTTTGGATTACTGAAATATTGTATGATACTGATGTAAGGGGAATAAAAGGTTATGGAATATGTACATGGTGGAGATATTTATACACACAAAGGAATGACAGATTTTTCTGTGAATCTGAATCCGTTCGGACCTGGAAGAGCTGTAGTGGAAGCGGCAAGAAAGTCAATAGACCAAATTGGAAATTATCCGGATGCCAGCTGCAGGAAACTGAAAAGTGCTCTGGCGAAAAGACTGGAAGTTCCGGCTGAGCATATTATCTGTGGAAATGGAGCGGCAGATCTGATTTTTACGGCAGTACTTGCGGACTGCCCAAGGAAAGCGCTGATACCGGTTCCTGCATTTGCGGAATATGAACAGGCACTGCGTGCGACCGGGTGCGAGATCTGTTATTATAAGAAAAGAGAAGCGACTGGTTTTCAACTGGAAGAAGATTTTCTGGATCTTCTGAATGAAGATATTGATATGGTATTTTTGTGTTCACCGGATAATCCGACCGGAAAGCTGATCGACCGGAGTATGCTTTGGAAGATTCTTGCAAGATGCGAGACTTACGGAATCCGGATGGTATTGGATGAATGTTTTATTGATTTCGCGGAAAATGCAGCTACGGCATCCATTCTTGCAGATACTAAGAGATGGAGAACGTTATTTATCCTCCGTTCACTGACTAAGATGCACGCGATTCCGGGAATCCGTATCGGGTATGCCGTTACTTCGGATATGGAATTTCTGGAGAAGATGGAACAGTCCAGACAGCCATGGAGCGTATCGATACCGGCACAGGCGGCAGGCATGGCATCTTTAAAAGAGCGGATGCGTGTGAAACGGACCTGTGATTTTACGAACCGTGAAAGAATCTGGATGGAAAATGAATTAGACAAGCTTGGAATTACCCATTATCCGTCAGATGCCAATTTCATTCTGATGCGAAGCGGTATAAATTTATATGAGAAACTGAAAAAACAGAAGATCCTGGTTCGGGATTGCAGCAATTACAAAGGTCTCGGAGAAGGATATTATCGTGTTTGTATGCGGCAGAGAGGAGACAACCAGAAACTGATCGATGCGCTGGGAGAAATTCTCTATGCAGGTCAGGGAGAATTTTAATATGGCAAAGTCGATTATGATTCAGGGAACCATGTCAAATGTCGGAAAGAGCCTTCTTGCGGGAGGGCTCTGTCGTGTTTTAAAGGAAGATGGAATCAAGGTTGCACCATTTAAGTCACAGAACATGGCACTCAATTCTTTTATCACGGCAGATGGTCTGGAAATGGGACGCGCACAGGTCATGCAGGCAGAAGCTGCTATGATCCGGCCGGAAGTTTATATGAACCCGATTCTTTTAAAACCGACCTCCGATGTAGGAAGTCAGGTAATTGTAAACGGAGAAGTTGCGGGAGTCATGCCGGCGATGGAATATTTCCGTAAAAAGAAAGAATATATTCCGGCTATTTTAGAAGCTTATCATAAACTGGAAGAAAAGTATGATGTGATCGTCATTGAAGGCGCGGGAAGTCCGGCAGAAATAAACCTTAAGCAGAATGATATTGTCAACATGGGACTTGCTGAGCTGGTGGATGCACCGGTTCTTCTTGCCGGAGACATTGACCGTGGTGGTGTGTTTGCGCAGATCGTCGGGACGGTTATGCTGTTGGAAGAAAAAGAGCGGGCAAGGATCAAAGGTACGGTGATCAATAAGTTCCGCGGGGATGTGAAAATTCTGGAGCCAGGTATCAGGATGCTGGAGGAGCGGACAAAGATACCGGTATGTGGCGTGATGCCATATATTTATGCGGATATTGATGATGAGGATAGTCTGTCAGAAAGGTTTGAGCGGAAAGAAAAGGCGGCACTTCTGGATATTGCAGTGATCCGTCTGCCGCGTATTTCCAATTTCACAGATTTTGCGGTACTGGAATGCAGGGAAGAAGTTTCGCTTCGGTATGTGTCAAAGGCAGGAGATTTCGGGAATCCAGATCTGGTAATTCTGCCGGGAAGTAAAAATACGATGGAAGACCTGTTGTGGCTTCGTCAGAGCGGACTGGAAGGGAAAGTGCTGCGCCATGCCTCATCAGGGAAACCGGTATTTGGTATCTGTGGCGGTTACCAGATGCTTGGAGAAGAGATCCTTGATCCGGAAGGGGTAGAACGTGGTGGAACCATAAAAGCAATGGGACTGCTTCCTGCAGTTACTGTATTTGAAAATACCAAGAGAAGAACCCGTGTTACCGGAAGGTTCGGAGAAGTTAACGGAATCTTAAAAGCAATGTCCGGTGCAAAGCTGGATGGATATGAGATCCATATGGGGGAAACTATTTTTTCTGATAAAGATGCTGCAGATCATAAGATGATGGTACAGATCTGTGATCAGGTGACAGGTGAGAGCCGGTGGGACGGAGCGCAGAAGAAGAATGTGTACGGCTGCTATGTACATGGGATTTTTGATGACCGGGAAGTAGCGGATGCACTGATCGGGGCACTTCTGGAAGAAAAAGGATACGGCGAGGAAGCCATGCACTCCATGGACTACCATGCTTACAAAGAGAAGCAGTATCAGATTCTTGCAAATGCAGTTCGTGAGAATATGGATATGAAGAAAATATATGAGATTATCGAGAAGGGAAATGCAGCAGAATGTTTCATCTGATCACAGGTGGCAGTGGAAGTGGTAAATCCGAATATGCAGAGCAGAAGCTTATGGAATATGCCAGCCATTCAAAAAGAAACAAAAAACGCTACTATATAGCAACTATGATACCTTTCGGGAAGGAAACGGAAGAGAAAATTGCACGTCACAGAAAACTTCGTGCGGGCAAAGGGTTTGAAACAATCGAATGCTATACGGATCTTAAAAAAGCTGCAGAAATCCTGCAGACAAAAGAGACAGGAAGTGTTCTCCTGGAATGTATGTCCAATCTTGTGGCAAATGAAATGTACGATCCGTCAGGAGCAGGTGAAAATGCAGAAGAGTCCATTCTGGCGGGGATCCATAAGCTGCAGAAGGTCAGTGATGATCTGGTAGTTGTTACAAATGAAGTATTTTCAGACAGCATGACAGATAATCCGGAGATGGAAGAATATCTGAAGCTTCTCGGAAAGCTAAATCTTCGGATGGGAGAGAGGGCAGATCTGGTGACAGAAGTTGTGTACGGAATTCCGGTTGAAAGGAAAGATATAAAAAAATGAAAATGATAATCGGCGGTGCATATCAGGGGAAGCTTGCGTATGCAAAAAAGCAGAACCCATACATTCATTGGACGGATGGGGAACTATGTGAAGGAGATAATATTTTTGAGGCAGAAGGAGTCTTTCATTTTGAAAAATATATCCAGAGCATGATAAAAAAAGAAAACTGGTCGGAAAAAGAAGCAATTGATTTCGCATCGAAACTAACAAAAAAGTGTCCGGATATTGTAATTGTGACACAGGAGATCGGCTATGGTCTGGTTCCGGTAGACGCATTTGATCGCAGATACAGGGAACTGACCGGAAGGATCTGTACCGTACTTGCGGCAAATTCAGATCAGGTAGACCGGGTAGTATGCGGGATCGGTGTGACGATCAAAGGAGGAAATATCAAGTGAAGATAGAACTGGAAAATGTAAAACCTGCAGAAATAGAAAAACGCAGTTTTGAGATCATAACAGAAGAACTGGGTGATACGCATCTGATCCCCGGAACAGAACCGATCGTCAAACGCTGTATCCATACAAGCGCAGATTTTGATTATGCCAAGAACCTGATGTTTTCAGAAGGTGCAGTAGAAAAAGCGCTGGATGCTATCCGAAATGGTGCAGTCATTGTAACCGATACCCAGATGGGAAAAGCAGGTATCAACAAACGGAAGCTTGCAGAATACGGAAGCGAAGTTCTTTGCTTCATGTCCGATGAAGATGTAGCAGAAACTGCCAAAAAGAACGGAACCACGCGTGCCGTTGCAAGCATGGAAAAAGCAGCCACCCTCGATAAAAAAATCATCTTTGCCATCGGAAATGCCCCGACAGCCCTTGTAAGACTCTATGAACTGATCCAGGATGGCAAATTAACCCCAGAACTCATCATCGGAGTTCCTGTAGGATTTGTAAATGTTGTCCAGTCTAAAGAGTTAATCCTTTCACTGAAAGACACACCATATATCGTGGCAAGAGGCAGAAAAGGTGGCAGCAATATTGCTGCATGTATCTGCAATGCACTATTGTATATGTTGTAGATAGATAAGATGTTGGGGTCAAAAGGTATTTTGCCCCCTTTGATACCAGATTGCTACGTGCGTTTTGCATCGGTTTTCTGACCTTTTGCCCCTGGTATCTATATAATAAACAACCCTTATTTAATGAGGTTTTTGCATTCTAACTGTCTTTGCGATAATCAAAAAATTAACTATATTGTCAGAAAATAGACACAATTCAGTATTGAATTCTGACCTGTACTCTGCTATTATAATCGTATGCTAGTTGAAGGACAGCAGGAAGGAGAAATTGATTATGGGATTTTTAACAGGAAAGACTGCAATTATCACAGGCGGCGGAAGAGCTGTATTAAGTGATGGAAGCTGCGGATCTATTGGATATGGAATTGCAACAGCTTACGCAAAAGAAGGAGCGAATCTGGTAATTACCGGGCGTAATGTAAAGAAACTCGAAGATGCCAAAGAAGAACTGGAGAGACTCTATGGTATCAAAGTATTACCTGTACAGGCTGATGTCAGCGCGGGGGCTGATAATGAAGCAACAGTACAGAACGTAGTAAAGCAGGCAATTGATACATTCGGAAGAATTGATGTCCTGATCAATAATGCACAGGCATCCGCATCTGGTGTTACGATCGCAGATCATACAACAGACCAGTTCAATCTGGCAATGTATTCCGGCGTATATGCGGTATTCTATTATATGCAGGCATGTTATCCGTATCTGAAAGAGACAAAGGGATCTGTTATCAACTTTGCTTCAGGTGCCGGACTTTTCGGAAATTACGGACAGTGCGCATATGCAGCGGCAAAAGAAGGAATCCGTGGACTTTCCAGAGTAGCTGCAACAGAGTGGGGACCAGATGGAATCAATGTCAATATCGTATGCCCGCTCGCATGGACAGCACAGCTTGAGAATTTCCAGAAAGCTTATCCGGAAGCATTCAAGGCAAATGTAAAGATGCCGCCGGCTGGACATTACGGAGATGTAGAAAAAGAAATCGGACGTGCATGCGTACAGCTTGCATCACCGGATTTCAAATATATGAACGGAGAGACGATCACCTTAGAAGGTGGAATGGGACAGAGACCTTAAGAAAAATCCATAAAAGCCAAAGGGAGTGCCTGTGCGTTTTTTGAATCGTACAGTCGCTCTCTTTTTATTTCATAGGGAATTCCGAAGAAACTTCCTATGAAATAAAAGGCACTACGTGCCGGAGATGCGCACTCTTTTTAGCTTCTCCGTCTTGACATCTTTAAAAACGTCATTCAAAATAAGAACGGAAAGAAAATTTAAATCATTTAATCGAGGCTAAAAAGATATGAAAGCAGTTATTTTTGATATGGACGGTGTTCTGATCAACACAGAACCATTACACTATCGTTGCTGGAAAGAAATTTTAAAAGAGAAGAACGGAATCGATCTTGACTATGAGGTTTACCTTCCGTGTATCGGTTCTACCCGTGGATTCTTCATGGATTTGATCAATGAGAATTATGGGCCGGTTTTTGATGATGTGGATAAGATGAATGCGCTCATGAAAGAGAAAAAAGCGCAGATTACAGAGGCAGAAGGATTTCCGGAGATGCCGGGAATTAAAGAAGCATTGAAGCAGTTAAAAGACGAAGGATATCTGCTTGCAGTAGCGTCTTCCTCTCCGGCTTATGCGATCAAAGATGCATTAAAGTCTCTGGATATGGAGAAATATTTTACAGTGGTCATGAGTGGAGATTATGTAGAGCATCCAAAACCGGCACCGGATACTTTCCTTGTAACGGCAGAGAAACTGGGAATGGAGCCGGAGGACTGTCTGGTAGTAGAGGATTCGACTAACGGTGGAGGAGCTGCCAGAGCAGCCGGTATGAAATGTATCTGGTTCCACAACCCGGATTCCGGAAGGCAGGATATCCCGGATGCGGTACTGGAATTTCCGGCATGGACCAGCGAAAATGTAGAAAAAATGCTGAAAATATTAGGAAAAGAGGGAGAGTAAAGATGAGAATAAGAACAGCAGATCTGAGTGATCTGAAAGAAATTGCCCGTGTGGAGGCAGCGTGTTTCCCGGCAGCAGAAGCGGCAACAGAAGAAGAATTTGAAAAGAGACTTACTTTTTATAAAGATCATTTCTGGCTGATGTTTGAAGAAGAGAAGTTGATCGCCTTCGTGGACGGTATGGTGACGAATCAGGAAGATCTGACAGACGAAATGTATGAAAAAGCGGAAATGCATGATGAAAAAGGTGACTGGCAGATGATTTTTGGTGTAAATACGCTGCCGTCTTACCGGAAACATGGATATGCAGGAGAATTGATCAAAAGAGCGATTACAGATGCAAAAGAGCAGGGAAGAAAGGGACTTGTCCTTACCTGCAAGGACCGGCTGATATCTTATTATGCCAGGTTTGGATTCAAAAATGAAGGTGTCTCAGAATCAGTACATGGAAACGTGGTCTGGAATCAGATGAGACTTACATTTGATGAAGGGCTGGGTGAATAATGTGAAAAAAAATAAGTTTGAAATTGATATGTGCAACGGCTCCATCATGGACAAGCTGATCTCTTTTTCACTGCCGCTTATGGTTTCCGGAATTCTGCAGCTTGCGTTTAATGCAGTGGATATCATCGTGGTAGGAAGATTCTCCGGGAGTCAGGCACTTGCCGCAGTCGGCTCCACAACAGCACTGATTAATGTGTTTACGAACCTGTTTATCGGAATTTCACTTGGTGCCAATGTTCTTGCAGCCAGATTTTATGCAGCGGGCAAAGACCGGGAGATGTCGGAAACAGTACATACTTCGATCACACTTGCGCTGATCAGTGGAATTATGATGGCAGTTATCGGGGTGCTTCTTGCAAAGTGGGCACTTGAAATTATGGGAACGCCGGATGATGTGATCGGGCAGTCTGCCTTATATATGCGGATCTATTTTATGGGAATGCCATTTTTTATGTTATATAACTATGGGGCGGCCATTTTAAGGGCGATTGGTGATACAAAAAGGCCATTGATCTTCCTGATCATTTCCGGAATTGCAAATGCCGCGCTGAACATGATACTGGTTATTCTTTTTCATATGGGAGTTGCCGGGGTTGCAATTGGAACAATTATTTCACAGCTGATTTCCTGTGTGCTGGTACTGACCTGTCTGTACCGGTCGGAAGGAAGTTATCAGCTTCGTTTCTCCAAACTGAAGATCAATGGTGCCTACATGGAACAGATTTTCCAGGTGGGAGTTCCGGCGGGAATCCAGAGTACGGTCATCAATTTGTCCAATGCACTGTTGCAGTCCTCGGTTAATTCATTTGGATCGATTGCGATGGCAGGCTATACAGCAGCGAACAATATGCTTGGGTTCCTTTATATGTCAGTGAATTCGATAACTCAGGCATGTATGAGTTTTACCAGTCAGAATTATGGTGTCGGTAAGCTGAAACGAATGGATAAGGTGCTGCGTGACTGTGCGATTCTGTCTATATCGATCGCGGTAGTGCTTGGTGGTCTTGCCTATTGCTTCGGACCGCAGATTCTGACAATTTATACTTCAGATCCAAAGGTTATCAACTGCGGAATGGAAATCCTGGCGTATACATCGATCACTTATTTCCTGTGTGGGATCATGGATTTGTTTCCGGGTGCGCTTCGTGGAATGGGATATTCAGCAGTCCCGATGGTGCTTTCAGTGATCGGAACGGTGGGAACAAGAATTGTGTGGGTATTTGGAATTTTTCCGAACCACAGATCTTTATCCGTACTTTTTGTATCCTATCCGGTGTCATGGATCCTTACCATTGTACTTCAGGTCGTGTGCTTCTATTTTGTGAGAAAAAGGGTACATCAGAAAGAAAAAAGATTGTTATAAACAGAACGAAATTGTGAAAATCGACAGTAGGGCATTGTGAAAAACAGACAGATTTATCTGTCTGTTTTTGTATATATATAATAAATGTGCTTGCAATAGAAAGACACATGTGCTTGTATCTGCTACAAAAACATGAACATGTAAAATGTTTGTGTATCACGGAAAATAGATTGAAAAGAGAAGAAAAATAGGGTATCCTAAGTATAGAAAAACAAAAGTAATAAAAAGTCCGCGTTAAACGGACATATGTGTCATGCGGAGGTAATGAAGATGAATGATAATAAAATGTGGGCGTTAGTAAAGGAAAAACCGGAACAGGGACTCTGGCTGAAAAGAGTACAGATTCCGGAAGTAGGACCAAATGACGTAAAGATCAAGATCCATAAAAATGCAATCTGTGGTACCGATGTACATATTTACCAGTGGAATGAATGGGCACAGCATACTATTCCGATCGGACTGACCGCAGGACATGAATATGTCGGGGAAGTTGTAGAAGTCGGTGCAGGTGTACAGGGATTCAAGGTGGGCGATCTGGTATCCGGTGAAGGACATATCACTTGTGGAAAATGCAGAAACTGTCTAGAAGGGCACAAAGAGAACTGCAAAGATGCCAAAGGCGTTGGGGTAAACCGGAACGGTGCGTTTGCAGAATATCTGGTTATTCCCGCTTCAAATGTATGGCCGTGCAATCCGGCAATTGATGAAGAATTATATGCGATCTTTGATCCATTTGGAAATGCAACCCATACTGCATTATCTTACGACATGCTTGGTGAAGATGTGCTGATCACAGGTGCAGGGCCGATTGGGATCATGGCAGCGGCGATTGCAAAATTTGCAGGAGCAAGACATGTGGTAATCACGGATATGAACCAGTACCGTCTGGATCTGGCAGCAAAAATGGGTGCGACCAGATGCGTTAATCTGACACAGGAAAAACTGACGGATGTGATGCATGAGATCGGAATGACAGAAGGCTTTGATATCGGACTTGAAATGTCCGGAAGCCAGCCGGGACTTTCTGATATGATCCATAACATGAAACATGGTGGAAAGATCGCACTTCTCGGATTGCAGAGACAGGATGCAACCGTAGATCTTGAGACAGTGATCTTCAATGGGTTGAATATCCGCGGAATTTATGGAAGAAAAGTATGGGATACCTGGTACAAGATGTCTACGATGATCCAGGCGGGACTTGATATTTCACCGATCATCACACACCATTTTGATATCCGCGATTATGAAAAAGGATTTGAGGCAATGATCTCAGGACAGTCAGGAAAGGTGATCCTTGACTGGGCACATATTAACGATTAGGAAAAGCAGAAGAAGGAGAGAATAAAATGGCAAGAAAAAATGATATTTTAAGTATTTATACAAAAGAAGTAGAACAGATCAAAGCAGATGGTCTTTTCAAAGGGGAAGCACCGTTCGTATCTCCGCAGGGCGCAAAGGTTGTAATGGAAGACGGAAGAGAGCTTCTTAATATGTGTGCCAATAACTATCTTGGACTTGGGGACAATCAGAGACTGATCGATGCAGCGAAGAGAACTTATGATGAAAAAGGATATGGGGTTGCTTCTGTCAGATTTATCTGCGGAACACAGGACATCCACAAAAAACTGGAAAAGAAGATTTCCGGATTTCTGGGAACAGATGATACGATTTTATATTCTTCCTGCTTTGATGCAAATGGTGGACTTTTTGAAACAATCCTGACTGCGGAGGATGCAGTGATCAGTGATGAACTGAACCATGCTTCCATCATTGACGGAGTTCGTCTCTGTAAGGCAAAAAGATACCGCTACAAAAATAACAACATGGAAGATCTGGAAGCACAGCTTCAGGCTGCAGATGCAGCAGGAGCAAGAGTCAAACTGATCGCTACAGACGGTGTATTTTCAATGGATGGAATCATCTGTAACTTAAAAGGTGTCTGTGATCTTGCTGATAAATACAACGCACTGGTTATGGTGGATGACAGCCATGCAGTTGGATTTGTAGGAGCACACGGCAGAGGAACTTCCGAATACTGTGGCGTAGAAGGAAGAGTGGATATCATTACAGGAACACTCGGAAAAGCACTCGGTGGGGCTTCCGGTGGATATACATCCGGAAGAAAAGAGATCATCGATCTGCTTCGTCAGAGAAGT
The DNA here is from genome assembly GCF_025149785.1 of Coprococcus comes ATCC 27758. Classification (GTDB taxonomy): domain Bacteria; phylum Bacillota; class Clostridia; order Lachnospirales; family Lachnospiraceae; genus Allocoprococcus; species Allocoprococcus comes. The sequence continues at coordinate 990,975 of NZ_CP102277.1, forward strand.
CGTCCGTACCTGTTCTCCAACTCTCTTGCACCGGCAATCGCAGGAGCAAGTATTGAGATGTTCAATATGCTGGAAGAAAGCACCGAGCTTCGTGACCATCTGGAAGAAGTAACCGCATACTACCGCAAGCAGCTGGTAGAAAATGGATTTGATATCATCGAAGGAACCCATCCATGTGTACCGGTTATGCTTTATGATGAAAGACTTGCCGGAGAATATGCAAAGAAAATGATGGAAAAAGGGGTATATGTGGTTGCATTCTCTTATCCGGTTGTACCGAAAGGAAAAGCAAGAATCCGCACACAGGTATGCGCGAGCCATACAAAAGAAGATATTGATTTCATTATCAAATGTTTTAAAGAGACTAGAGAAGAGATTGGAAAATAAATTGCTACAGGATAGAAAAATGCCGGACAGTACAAAATGTTGCCCGGCATTTTGTGATGATATAACAGAGAAATTTGACTAAAAAATGTTACAGGAAAATTTTCGGAGGCGTTAAATAAAAATAAAAGAATATTTTTGGAATGTAATCATGGTAATTATGTAAACCCTGAAAAAATGGAGAGAAAAGCTTGTGGGAAAGGCAGGAATACTATAAAATAAACAGGGAACAATAAAAAGATGAATGGGGTGTCATCTGACAGAGGAGAGAAAAGATGGAACAAAAAATATACAATGAATATGTGGAAATTTTAAAGGAAGAGTTGCTTCCGGCGATGGGATGTACAGAGCCGATTGCAGTAGCTTACGCGGCAGCAGTTGCAGTTCAGGCTCTTGGGGAAAAACCGGAATCTGTAGAAGTAAATGTCAGTGCAAATATTATTAAGAATGTAAAAAGTGTCGTTGTACCGTGCACAGGAGGACTTCGCGGAATCGGTGCAGCAGTCTGTGCAGGGATTGTAGCCGGATGTCCGGAAAAAGAACTGGAAATTCTGGAAGAGATCACAGGGGAACAGAAAGTAGAAATGAAAAAGATGCTGGATACTATGCCGATGACAATCCGGGAATCCGATAAAGAATATATTTTCGACATCCAGATCAAGGCATGTGCAGGCGGACACAGCGGATACGTAGAGATCGCAGGTTTTCACACCAATGTGATCTGTGTAAAGAAAGATGATGAGATCATCAGAGAAAAAGCATATGAAGAGCAGGGATCCAGCTGTGCGACGGACCGTTCTCTTCTGACTGTGGAGAAGATCATTGAATTCGCAGACTGCGTAGACGTTGCAGACGTAGAGGAAGTTCTGCAGAGACAGATTGATTATAACTGGGCAATTGCCGAAGAGGGCATGACAGGAAACTGGGGAGCTGCCATTGGAAAGACTTTGATGGAAGCATATGGAAACAGTGTACATAACCGTGCGAAAGCGATGGCAGCGGCCGGATCGGATGCAAGAATGAACGGATGTGAACTTCCGGTTGTCATCAATTCGGGAAGCGGTAACCAGGGAATGACAACTTCTCTTCCGGTGATCGTCTATGCAAAAGAGCTGAATGTCTCAAAAGAGATGATGCTCCGCGCGCTGGTTGTGTCAAATCTGATCACAATCCATATGAAGACAGGAATCGGAAGACTGTCTGCATATTGTGGCGCGATCAGTGCAGGATGTGGTGCAGGTGCAGGAATCTGTTATCTGTATGGCGGACGTGCATATGAGATTTCTCATGTAATTGTAAATGCAGTTGCCATTAACTCAGGTGTTGTGTGTGATGGAGCGAAGGCAAGCTGCGCGGCAAAAATCGCATCAGCTGTAGAAGCAGGGCTTCTGGGACTTCAGATGCAGAAAAATGGAAAGCAGTTCTATGGCGGAGACGGACTTGTAGAAAAAGGTGTAGAAAACACGATCCGTAATATTGGAGAGCTTGCAAAGAAGGGAATGCGTGAGACGGATAAAACGATCATCCAGATCATGACAAGATAAGAAAAAGAGAAAAGAACTGGTAGAAGAGGCACTTGCATTTAACGGACTTAAGAAAAATATGACTAATATTGAAAAAATAAAACATCTGCGGTATGCATATCGCAGATGTTTTATTTTTGAACGTTAGCTATTTATACTTTTTATTTTTGAATATACTTCTTCAACAACAAAAGCGTATTCTTTACCCCATCCATATGGGATCTTTCATAGTTATGTGATGCATACACCCCAGGACCAACCAGACCATGGCGGATATCATATCCTGCCCGAAGAGTTGCCTCTACATCAGAACCGTAATGCGGATACACATCGATCGCATAATCCAATCCTTCTTCTTTTGCAGTTTCGGCAAGAGCAGATGTTACGTCGTAGTTGTAAGGACCGCCGGAATCTTTTGCGCAAATAGATACCATGCGTTCGGTACATCCGAGATCGGATCCGACGCAGCCCATGTCAACAGAAATCATCTCTGTTGTATCTTCGGCAACAAAACTTCCGCCGTGTCCGACTTCTTCATATACAGTGAAAAGAAGAGAAACTTTGCGGGAAAGCGCAATAGATTCATCTTTTACGCATTTTGCCAGACCGAGAAGGATGGAAGCAGAAAGCTTGTCATCTAAGAAACGGCTTTTGATATAACCGCTCGGTGTGATCTGGGTACGCGGGTCCATGGCGATGATATCTCCAGGCTGTACGCCAAGTGAAAGAGTTCCTTCTTTAGTGTCCACATTTTCATCCAGAAGGATTTCCATATTTTCTTCTTTTGTCTCAACAGCAGAATCTGCAACATGAACAGAAGGTTCAGTATTTAGTACTACACCGGTATAAACGCGTCCGTCGCGTGTGTGGATCGTGCAGTTTTCCCCATCAGCGGTACTCCACTGGTGTCCACCGAGAGTAGTCGGACGCAGTCTTCCATTTGCTTTGACAGAACGCACCATGGCACCGAGGGTATCAACGTGTGCTGCAAGTACCAGCGGATTCCCCTCTCCGCCGATCGTTACGAATACGTTGCCTTTGTTAGAAAGCTGTGGTTCATATCCCATATCTGATAAAGTCTTCATCAGGTATGCAGCCACATCTTTGGTATAACCGGATGGGCTTGGAATAGAAGTTAAAGCTTTCAGTTCGTTTCCGATAAATTCAAGATAATTTTGCATAGAAAATTCCCCCAAAAAATTTATAGTATATATCATAATAGTTTAATAGAAGAGGATGGAAAATGCAATATACATTGAAGGATAATTTAAAAAGGTTATAATAATTGATGAAAAAATAGATTTATGATTTATTAAAAAAGAATCAAATATTGTTTCCGATATATTTGCTGGTGAATTAACCGTATCAGGAGTATAATAGACTTAAAATATTATAGGAGGACAAGTTTAATTATGGGGGAAACATCAAACGCTAATCTACTGACAACGGGATCTATTCCGAAAAAGATTATTATGTTTGCGATTCCGCTTCTATGGGGGAATTTATTCCAGCAGTTGTATAATGTGGCGGATTCGCTGATCGTGGGAAATTTTCTTGGGAATAATGCACTTGCAGCTGTCAGCTCATCAGGGAATCTGATATTCCTGATGGTAGGATTTTTTGGGGGAATTGGCGTGGGAGCCGGTGTTGTCATTGCGAGGTATTTTGGAGCCGGAGAATATGAGAAGCTGAAAAAAGCAATCCATACGGCACTGGCATTTGGTGGCGTATGTGGAATTTTTCTTACGGTTGCCGCGTTGATCCTTGCACCGCAGATTTTAAAACTGATTGGTACGCCGGAAGAGGTACTGCCGAAATCACTGGTTTATTTCAGGGTGTATTTTGCAGGTTCACTTGGATTTGTAATTTATAACTTTGGAATGGGGATTTTGCAGTCACTTGGTGACAGTAAGAGTCCGGTCATCTATCTGATCATTTCAGCGTGTCTGAATGTGATTCTGGATCTGGTGCTGATCGGAGGTTTAGGATTTGGTGTAGGTGCAGCAGCTTTTGCAACGATTGTTTCACAGATATTAAGTGCGGTTCTGTGTATCAGAAAACTGCGCAGGGAACCAGAGGCGTTCCGGTTATCTTTTCGTGAACTTCGGATGAATGGGAATATGCTGCGGCTGATCGTGGTAAACGGAATACCGGCAGGAATCCAGAATTCCATTATTGCGGTTGCAAATGTATTTGTACAGTCGAATATTAATCAGTTTGGGGCTCTGGCAATGGCCGGGTGTGGGTCATATTCCAAAATTGAAGGATTTGGATTTATTCCGGTTACCTGCTTCTCACAGGCACTCACGACGTTTATTGGACAGAATCTGGGAGCAAAAGAGTATGACCGGACAAAAAAAGGGGCATTGTTTGGAACCATTTGTGGAATCGGGATAGCAGAAGTGATCGGAATAGCAGTTTTTTTCTTTTCACCATACCTGATCGCTGCGTTTGGAGGAGATCAAAAAGCAATTGAATATGGAATTGCAGAGGCACATACGATCGCTCTTTTCTATTGTCTGCTTGCGTTTTCGCATTGTATGGCAGCAATTCAGAGAGGGGCGGGAAGAAGTATTGTTCCGATGTTTGTTATGATGCTTGTATGGTGCGGAGTCCGGGTAACCTATATTAGTATTGTTATCAGGATTATTCCGGTGATCAATGTAATCTACTGGGCATATCCACTTACCTGGTTTATCAGTTCGGTGATATTTTTGATTCTGTTTCTTAAGACAGACTGGATTCACGGATTAGAGAAACAGTGACAGGGCGCATAAAAAAGAAAGCTATACACTACTTATGTAGTGTGCGGCTTTCTTTTTTTGTATTTTTTCCTGAAATTACAGGGAAAGGGAATGAAGTTCCGTAAAAAATGAAGGATAAGATACATCTACACACTGACCATCCTGGATTTCAGTATTTCCCTCGGCGGCAAGGGCTGCGATGGAAAAGGCCATTGCGATCCGGTGATCCAGATAACTGTTGATCTGTCCTCCATGAACCGGATTACCGCCACGGATGATCATGCCGTCGTCGGTTGGTGTTACATCAACGCCCATGGCAAGAAGTCCTTCTGTAGTTGTTTTGATACGGTCAGTCTCTTTGACCTTCAATTCGGCAGCATCCCTGATGATCGTAGTTCCCTCGGCGAAAGCAGCCATCACTGCAATCATCGGAATCTCATCGATCAGTGTAGGGATGATTGCACCTTCTACGGTGGTTCCGTGAAGAGCGCTTGTACGTACAAGAAGATCGGCAGTTGGTTCACCACTGTCACAATTTTCGTTTAGATAGGTAATGTCTGCCCCCATTGCCCTGCATATTTCAAGGATTCCGGCACGGGTCGGGTTAGTACCTACATTCTTTATCAGAAGTTCAGAACCTGGAACCAGAAGGGCAGCAGCGATGAAGTAAGCAGCAGAAGAAATATCTCCGGGAACCAGGATCTTCTGTCCGTATAATTCCTCACATGGGAGAATAGATGCAGTTGCACTGCCATCAGAATGTATTTCTGTCTGTACGTTGGCACCGAAGCCATTCAGCATCAGTTCTGTATGATTACGGGAAAGTACAGGTTCTGTAACCAGGGTTAATCCGTCTGCATAAAGTCCTGCCAGGAGTACGGAAGATTTAACCTGAGCAGAAGCTACTTTTGAGTGATAGTGGATTGCGTGCAGGGATGGATTCTGACCGGCAGGAAGCAGGCTGTTGATCAAAAGTGGTGCGCACCCGTTCCCATTCTGGCTTAAAATATCAGCGCCCATCATCCCAAGAGGCTCCATGATCCTCTTCATCGGGCGGGAGTTCAGAGAAGCATCGCCGGAAAGAGTGGTGGCAAACGGCTGACCGGAAAGAATACCGGAAATCAGTCTTGTGGTGGTTCCGCTGTTCCCCACATCTAAAAAAGAAGAAGGTTCGGAAAGTCCGTGAAGACCTTTGCCGTGAACCAGGATACGGTCAGGTGTGTCTTCGATATTGATTCCCATGGCACGAAAGCAGCCGATGGTAGAGAGGCAGTCGGCGCCGTGAAGAAAATGTGTGATCTCAGTAGTTCCTTTTGCCAGTGCACCGAACATAATAGAACGGTGGGAGATGGATTTATCGCCGGGAACAGATACTTCCCCGCGAAGCTGTTTAACAGGTTGGATTTGCATAATATAGTAACCTCTCATTCGTAAAATTCTATTTTCAAGCATTGTGACCAATTTACACAAAGTTCTGAAAAGATTTTTTGGACTGTCTTGCAATTCCCGCAATCCTCAAAAACATTCGTAATCCGCTCATTTTTCTTTGAAAAATGGCTACTTACTCATGCTTTTTGGCGGGTCAAGAGGTCAAAAATCCTCTTGCAAGCAAGCTTGCATCGGCTTTCTGACCTTTTGACCCTGGTATCATCATTTAATTATTAACGCTCATAAACAATATAACGATGCTTCTGCAAAAGTGCTACTGCCTTCTCACAGGAGATGCTGTCATAGAATTCGATGCGGAGTACGCCTTCTTCAAATTCACGGTTATGAACGATTCCGATGTTCTTAATGCTGAGTGCATTAGAAGCGAGGATGGTCGCAATGGTGGCGATCACACCGGCTTCATCCGGGATGTCACAGTAGATCTCGAATGCACGCTTGATCGGGCCGGCAGAACCGTTTGGCATGGAATTGCGGTAGTTCCGGGAATGGTCGAACATATCGTAGATTCCCTGGGAGTCTCCGGCATCAACCAGTTTTTTCGCTTCATTTAATGTTTCGATATAATTTCCAAGGATCTGGGAAATATTACTCTGATTCTGTGCACAGATATGTTCCCACATGGTCGGTGAGGAAGAGGCGATTCGCGTAATGTCCTTAAAGCCGCCGGCGGCGAGGGTTTTCATCAGCTCATCCTTGGTGTCGGTGTCTCTGACAAAGTTGACCAGACTTGCGGCAATGATATGTGGCAAGTGGCTGATCGTGCCGGTGACGATGTCGTGTTCATGATAATCCAGTACGATTGGAAGTGCACGCAAGGATTCTACGAAAGATGCGTATGCATCAACCTTTTTTTTCGCTACTTTGGCGGAAGGGGTGAGAACAAAGTAAGCGTTCTCAATCAGGATTGGTTTGGAATTGGCAAAACCACTCTTTTCGGAACCGGCCATCGGGTGTCCTCCGATAAAGTAATCCTCCAGTCCCAGCCGGATGATCTCGTCATGGATCGGAGTTTTGACACTTCCGACGTCAGTCAGGATCATATCATCATGCAGGTAAGGCATCATCTGCTTTAAATATGCAGTGTTGAAAGCGACCGGGGCACATAAGAAGATGTAGTTGCAGCCTCGGAAATTATCATCGATTGAGGTACAGGCCACATTGATGATGGATTCTTGTGTGGCAAGTGCCAGAGTTTCTCTATTCTTGTCGAAAGCGACAATCTCATAATCCGGATAATATCGCCGGATCGCCTTTGCAATAGAGCCCCCAATGAGTCCGAGTCCGATAAATCCGATTTTTTTCTGTTTCATAATCTTTCGTCCTTTCGTGATAGTCTACCTTTCATAATATAGGAAAACAGGCTATCTGTCAATAAAGCAATACTTTAAAGTGTAAAAGTGAAAGTTTTTGTTGAAATTCTATAAAATAGTTGTGTTTTTATAGAAAGTTTAGTACAATATATCCATGAGAAACTTTAGCAAGGAGGCAGCAAGCATGAAGGTTTACAGAACGGATGAAATTAGAAACGTGGTCCTTTTAGGACATGGGGGAAGCGGAAAGACCAGTCTGGCAGAAGCGATGGCTTATGTATCTGGAGCAACAAATCGTATGGGATCTGTTGAGAACGGTAATACGATCAGTGATTTTGATAAAGAAGAACAGAAACGTAAATTCTCACTTAGCACAAGTCTGATTCCGATTGAATGGGAAAAAGCAAAGATTAATATCCTTGATACACCTGGATATTTTGATTTTGTCGGAGAAGTGGAAGAAGCAGTCAGCGCAGCCGATGCAGCTGTTATCGTTGTTTCCGGAAAAGCCGGTGTGCAGGTAGGAACCGAGAAAGCATGGGAGCTCTGTGATAAGTATAATCTTCCGCGTATGATCTATGTTACTGAGATGGATGTGGATGATGCCAGCTTCCGTCAGGTTGTTGAAGATCTGACCGCAAGATACGGTAAAGTGATTGCACCACATTTCCAACCGATCCGTGAGAACGAGAAATTAGTAGGTTATGTCAATGTTATCAAGAATGCAGGTAGAAGATACACCGGACTTGGACAGAGAGAAGAGTGTGAGATTCCGGATTACTGTCTGCCGAACCTGCAGATTTACAGAGAGAAGCTTCTTGAAGCAGTGGCAGAGACCAGTGAAGCATTTATGGAACGTTATTTTGAGGGAGATGAATTCTCGGTTGAAGAGATCCGCTCTGCCATGAGAACAGAAGTTATGGACGGAGATATCGTTCCGGTAGCAATGGGATCCAATGTTCAGGCACAGGGTGTTGCAAACTTACTGTCTGATATCGTAAGATTTTTCCCAAGTCCGGAATACCGTGAATGCGTAGGCATCAACCGTAAGACCAATGAGATCTTTGAAGCACATCATGATTTTGCAGCCGCAAAGACCGCATATGTATTCAAGACCATGGTAGATCCGTTTATCGGAAAATATTCTTTCGTAAAAGTATGTTCCGGTGTATTAAAGGGGGATGATGTCCTTTACAATCCGGAGTCAGATGCAGAAGCAAAGATCGGCAAGATCTACACCTTATCCGGCAACAAACCGGTAGAAGTTCAGGAACTGTTTGCAGGTGATATCGGAGCGATTGCAAAACTGACAAGTACAAAGACAGGGGATACCCTTTCAACAAAAAATACACCGGTATCTTATGGAAGAACCGAATACTCCAAACCGTATACATATATGAAGTATGTAGTGAATAACAAAGGTGATGAGGACAAGGTATCACAGGCTCTTGCGAAGATGATGGCAGAGGATGTGACACTGAAAGTGGTAAATGACAGTGAGAACCGCCAGTCACTGATTTATGGAATGGGTGACCAGCATCTGGAAGTGACAGCAAGCAAGCTGGCAGAGCGTTACAAAGTCGGAATCAGACTGGAGACACCAAAAGTTGCGTTCCGTGAGACGATCCGCAAGAACTCGGATGTAGATACCAAGTATAAGAAACAGTCCGGAGGACATGGACAGTATGGACATGTTAAGATGCGTTTTGAACCATCCGGAGATCTGGATACACCGTATGTATTCCAGGAAGAAGTAGTCGGAGGTGCTGTTCCGAAGAACTACTTCCCGGCGGTTGAAAAAGGATTGCAGGAATCTGTATTAAAAGGACCTCTCGCCGGATATCCGGTAGTTGGTGTGAAAGCAACTCTGTATGATGGATCTTACCATCCGGTAGATTCTTCTGAAATGGCATTTAAGACTGCGACGATCCAGGCATTTAAGAAAGGATTTATGGAAGCAGGACCGGTTCTTCTTGAGCCAATCGCATCTGTGAAAGTAACCGTTCCGGATGATTATACCGGAGACGTTATGGGAGATCTGAACAAGAGACGTGGCCGTGTTCTTGGAATGAATCCACAGTCAGGCGGATATCAGGTAATTGAAGCGGATGTACCGATGACAGGCATGTTTGGATATTGCACAACACTTCGTTCTATGACAGGTGGACGAGGAAGCTATTCGTATGAATTTGCCCGTTATGAACAGGCTCCGGCAGATGTACAGGAAAAAGAAATTGAAAAGCGTGCAGCTGAAGAATAAGAATAAGGAAAAGCCGGGAGAAAATCCCGGTTTTTTCTATTGTACTTTCGTGCTAAAAGTGGTATACATATTATGATGGTGGCAGCTTCGGCTGTCCCATTGGTATTTTATACAATTTTAGTATTAAAGGCTTAGTATTAAGAGCAAAAGTAGAGGAAAAGAAAAATGAAAATTGTAATTATTGGGGACGGGAAGGTTGGTCATAAACTGACCATACAGTTATCCGAAGAAAATTACGATGTGGTTTTGATTGACCAGAATGAGGGGAAATTAAAAGAAGCACTGAATCAGCTTGATATTCTCTGCATTACCGGAGATGGTGCAGATGCGAAAGTGCAGAAAGAAGCAGGAGTGCCGGGCGCTGATCTTGTTGTGGCATGTGCATCGACAGACGAACTGAATATGCTGAGCTGCCTGCTCGCAAAGAGACTGGGGGCAAAGCACACGATCGCCCGTGTAAGGAATCCGATCTATTATCAGCAGATCGATCTTTTGAAAGAGGACTTAAGACTGAGTATGGCTGTCAACCCGGAACTTGCGGCTGCATTTGAGATTTCCAGATCGATCCTTCTTCCAGATACTGCAAAGGTAGAGACTTTTATGAAGGGAAAAGTCGAAATGGTAGAATTCATTGTCAAAGAAAGAAGCCATCTGGGCGGAGTATCGCTTGCTGAGCTTTACCGCAAGTTCCAGATCAAAGTTCTGGTATGTGCTGTAAGACGTGGATCGGAAGTGATCATCCCGAATGGTGATTTTGTCATCCATGATGGAGACCGGCTTCATATTGTTGCATCCCACAAATATATTGAAGAATTTTTCCATCTGATCGGAAAGCGGAAAGAGCCGAAGAATATTCTGGTTTGTGGTGGGGGAAAAGTCGGATATTATCTGGCAAAACAGCTTTTAGGACTTGGTATGCAGGTTAAGATCATTGAGCAGGACTGGAAGAAATGCGAAGATCTCTGCGACCAGCTTCCGAAAGCGACGATCATCTGTGGGAATGCCGCAGACCATGATCTTCTGATCGAAGAAGGAATTGAACAGGCAGATGCCCTGGTCAGCCTGACCGGTATGGATGAGGAGAATATTATCCTTGCACTTTTTGCAAAGACAAAAGGTGTGGACAAGATCGTGGCAAAGGTCAACGAAGACGGACGTGCCCAGCTTGTCGAGGAACTTGGGATCGATCTGATCGTATCGGCAAAGACTGCAACAGCAGATGCGATTATGAGTTATGTGCGTGCACGCCAGAATTCTCTCAAGAATGTCAATGTTGAATCTATGTATCAGCTGGTTGGCGGAAGAGTAGAAGCACTGGAATTTATTATCAAAGAAAAAACAGAATATACAGATATCCCGTTTAAGGATCTGGAACTGAAGCCGAACAATCTGATCGCATGTATCGGAAGAAAACGGCAGATCATTATTCCGGACGGGGATGAATCCATTCAGGTGGGCGACAGTGTTGTAATCGTTAAGACCCAGAAGAAAGTTAAGGATATCACAGATATTCTGGCTGAGCAATAGGGGTGAAAAGAAATGAATGTGAAAATGATACGCTATATCATCAGTAAGATGATGGGAGCAGAGGGACTGCTGATGCTGCTTCCGATGATGGTTGGAATTATTTATGGCGAGCACACATCGGTTTATTTTCTGATTACAGCTGCGATCCTGACGGCAATTTATCTGCTGTTTGGCAGAAAATGCCCGGAGAACATGACGATTTATGCCAAAGAAGGTCTGATCATTGTTGCAACGGCCTGGATTTTCTGGTCACTTGCAGGTGCACTTCCATTTGTACTCAGTAAAAGTATTCCAAGCTATGTGGATGCTTTTTTTGAAACAGTATCCGGATTTACGACGACAGGTTCTACGATCCTGACTGAGATTGAAGGACTTCCGAAAGGAATTCTTTTCTGGCGTTCCCTGACACATTGGGTTGGTGGAATGGGAGTGCTGGTATTTGTTATGGTACTTACCTCTCTGGATGAGAAGAATTCCATGCATCTGATGCGTGCGGAAGTTCCGGGGCCAGAGGCAGATAAACTGGTTCCAAAGGCAAGAGGAACCGCAAGGATCCTGTATGGAATGTATTTTGCACTGACTACAATTGAGGTAGTTTTTCTTCTGGCAGGAGGGATGAACCTGTTTGACGCAGTGACACATGCATTCAGTACTGCCGGTACCGGAGGATTTTCCGGCTACAATGCAAGTGTGGCACACTTCAACAGTGCCTACATTGATGGTGTGATCACCGTATTTATGATCCTGTTTGGTATCAATTTTAACCTGTATTTCTTTCTGCTTTTGAAAGAATTTAAGAGTGTATTTAAGAATGAGGAGCTGCGTGCTTACCTGGGAATCATTGCAGGAGCAACCGTTGTGATCACCTGCAATATCGCCGGAGGTTATCATTCTCTTTTAAAGGCATTCCGCTATGCGGCGTTCCAGGTGGCATCCGTGATCACGACAACTGGATTTGTGACGGCAGATTTCAACAAGTGGCCGGAGCTTTCCAAATGTGTTCTGCTTCTTGTGATGGTAATCGGTGCTTCTGCCGGTTCAACAGGCGGTGGTATCAAAGTATCAAGACTTCTGATCCTGGTAAAAAGCATCCGCCGGGAGCTGAAAACTATGATCCATCCGAAAGCAGTCAATATCGTAAAAGTAAATGGGAAAAAAGTGAAAGAAGAGACGATGCGGGGGGTATATATATACTTTATTGCGTATATACTAATCCTGATCGTATCCGTGCTTCTGATCTCGATCAATAACTTTGATTTTACTACTTCATTTACCGGAGTGCTTACTACACTTAATAATGTAGGACCGGGACTGAATCTGGTAGGACCGGTGGAAAATTTTGCGAAGTTCTCAGACTTCTCGAAGATTGTGTTCTGCGTGGATATGCTGATCGGACGACTGGAGATCTTCCCGTTCCTGATGCTGTTCTCGCCGTCACTTTGGAGTAGAAAATTCTAAGACAGCTTTGGTAAGGCAAAACGATGAAAAGGAGAATTTATGAAAAAGAAAAATATAGCGATCAGTTTTCTGCTGCTTTTAGTGGCAGCAGGAATCTGGTATTATGTATCACTGCCGGCTTTTAATATCCATTCTTCCGGAGTGTGGTATTTTGTGCTTGTTCTGGTGCTTGCGGTCGGTCTTGTGCTTGCAGGAAAAAAAGGCTTGCGATACGGAGCGATTGATCTGAAGGAGATGAAAGAATCCAAAGGTTTCAAATGGTGTGTCCGTCTTTTTATTCTTTTGTTAGTGATTTATCTGGCTGGAACCATTCTTTCTTCACCGATTGTGAATGCGAAGAAATACCAACAGCTTCTGAAGGTAGAAGAGGGCGAATTCACAAAAGATATCGAGGAGCTTTCCTTTGACCAGATCCCGCTTCTGGATAAGGAGTCTGCGCAGCTTTTAGGAGACCGGAAGATGGGAAGCATGTCAGACATGGTATCCCAGTTTGAGGTGGACGATATCTACAGTCAGATCAACTACAAGGATCGTCCGGTCCGTGTGTCACCTTTGAAATATGCGAATCTGATCAAATGGTTTACCAATCGGAAAGATGGACTTCCTGCATATATCCGGATCGATATGGCAAGTCAGACAACGGAGATGGTAAAGCTGGAGCAGGGAATGAAGTATTCGACCAGCGAGCATTTTGGAAGAAATATTTACCGTCATCTTCGTTTTGCGCATCCGACTTATATTTACGGAGACCTTAGTTTTGAAATTGATGATAATGGTGTTCCATACTGGGTAGCACCGGTCAAAAAGTATAATATCGGTCTTTTCGGAGGAGAAACGGTAGGGCATGTGGTGCTCTGCAATGCGATCACCGGCGAAATGCAGGACTACAGGATCGATGAAGTCCCGGAATGGATCGACCGAGCCTATTCGGCAGATCTTCTGGTACAGCTTTATGATTATTATGGCACGTTAAAGCATGGGTATTTTAACAGTGTACTCAGCCAGAAAGATTGTCTGAAGACAACAAACGGATATAATTATCTGGCGATTGATGATGATGTATGGGTGTACACGGGAGTAACTTCTGTAAACAGTGACCAGTCCAATGTGGGATTTGTTCTGATGAACCAGAGAACTATGGAGACAAAGTATTATCCGGTGGCAGGTGCGATCGAGGATTCTGCGATGGCATCGGCAGAAGGACAGGTACAGAACCTGAAGTATCGGGCGACTTTCCCGCTGCTGCTTAACATTTCCGGGGAGCCGACTTACTTTATGGCACTTAAGGATGATGCAGGACTTGTGAAAAAGTATGCAATGGTCAATGTCCAGAAGTACCAGGTTGTTGCGATCGGGGATACGGTAAGTGTATGTGAAGAATCCTACAATAATCTGCTTCTTACCAATGGAATCAAGGAAAAAGAAGAAGTGAAGATGGATACCGGCACGATCGAAGGAAAGATCACGAAAATCGCCCAGGGCGTTATAGATGGAGATTCTCATTACTACATTATGCTGGAAGGATCAGATGAGATTTTTGATGTATCGGTAGTCGATTTTATTGAGATTATCAAGTACAATGTGGGAGATGATGTAAAACTGGAGTATGCAAAAGGGGATAAGGCAAATACGGTTTTGTCTTTGAAATAGCATGATGTTGGGGCTGTGAAAAAAGCATAGTCCCGAAAAAAAGAAGGACCAAGGGTTTATTATAAACCCTAAGGTCCTTCTTTCTGTTATAATTAGCTTGCAATGAAAATTAATAACATAATCTATTCTAACCCAAAACAGGCAGTTTTGCCACTGCTAATTCAAGATTATCTGGACATCTGTGATCCAGTGCTGACTTTTGACAAATTTATGGGAGAAATTGAACTGGAGAAGTATCTGAAAAATATTCCACAACATTATACAGGAAGACTCAGATATGACCCGGTCAGCATGCTGAAGACAGTTTTGTTCGGATTTATGGCGAATGGCTATATATCATTACGTGAGTTGGAGGACCAGTGTAAAGTCAATCTCCGCTTCATGTATCTCATGGATCATCAAACACCTTCTTATCGTACCTTCGGCTACTTCATTAACGAGGTACTTGCTGATTCCATTAAAGAAATATTTCAAGACATAAATAAAAAAATCTTCGAGACAGAACATGTGGATCTCCAACATCTATACATCGATGGCTCCAAGTTTGAAGCAAATACAAATAAATATTCCTGGGTGTGGAAAAAAGCCACAGAAAAATCCAGATACCGTCTCTTTGATAAGATTACTACACTCTTTGAGGAAATCAATGAAGAACTGTCATGTACAGGGATAAAGCTTTGTATCAATAGTGAGTATGCACCTGAGTATCTGAAGAAAGCGACTGAACAGTATGCAGAAGCCTGGCAGATTGATGAAACGATGTTTGTTCATGGGAGGGGACATCGCAAAACCACGCAGCAACGTCATTATGAGAAACTTAGGGAGTATGCTGTAAAACTAGAAGAATACGTGGAAAAAATCAAAATCTGTGGGAAGGAACGCAACAGCTACTCAAAGACAGATCATTCAGCCACTTTTATGCGGATCAAGACGGACTATATGGGAAATGACCAGCTGCTTCCAGCTTACAATGTGCAGGTTGGTGTTGCGGATGAATACATTGCTGTTGTTGATGTAAATCAGTATCGCTCAGACATGGATTGTTTTATTCCGTTGATGAACGAGTTTTATACTACATATGGCTTTTATCCGAAGTATCCAGTGGCAGATGCCGGATATGGTTCTTACAACAATTACATCTTTTGTGAACAGCATGGAATGGAAAAGTATATGAAATTCACCATGTTCAAGAAAGAGACTACTGACAGGAAGTATCGTGAAGATCCATTCCGAGCGGTAAATTTTCCAATTGGTGAAGACGGAATCATGCGTTGTCCAAACGGGAAAAACTTTTATCTTCGGTATCGAAAAAACGTAAAGGGAAACAAGTATGGACGTCAGGAAGAATACTACCAGTGTGAAGACTGTTCCGGATGTCCATACGCAGAACAATGTAAAAAGACAGATAAAAACCGTATCGTTCGGATCAACCGTGAACTTACAGCGATGCATCAGGAAGTAATTGAAAATCTTGAAAGTATCCAGGGAGCACTTCTAAGAATGAATAGATCTATTCAGGCAGAAGGTACATTTGGCATCATCAAAAACGACCGTTGGTACAAAAGAATTGTCCGAAGAGGAATAAAATCTGTTCTGCTGGAAGTATTTCTTGTTTCTATTGGACACAATCTTTATAAATATCACAACAAACAGAAAAAAGTTGCAACTGCCGCATAGGATTCCATAATAGCTTTCTTATGGGGAAAGGGGAGTTATACACTTTTTTATGAACTATAACTACTGTTGTATTCATAAGCAAAGGACGCATGAAAAAACTTTCGTTTTTTCACACGCCCTTTGATACCAGATTGCGAGAGTGCAAAAATCCTCTTGCAAGCAAGCTTGCATCGGCTTTCTGACCTTTTGACCCTGGTATCATAGCATAAAAAGAATGTGCTCTGCCACATTTGGAAAACCATAAAAGGAGGGATGAAGATTTACAGAAAATCTTCATCCCTCCTTTTGGATAATGTCTATCTTAGTTAAGGAGTGTACAATCTTCAAAATCTACATTACCAAGCTGTTCATTCGTTGCACTGATGCTGACATAAAAATCTACATCATTTTCTTTGGAGATCTTTTTCAGTGTTTCGATGAAAGAAGGAATGTTCTCAAGTGTGATGTCGGCGTGCTTTAAAATACCGTCGATAAAGATTGCTTTGATATCATGGTCTGCGCTTAACATACCGTAAATAAATCCAAGATATTCATCGGTATTGGTGATTACATCATAGTCATCCATGCAGATCGCTCTGATGTTGAAAGATAAGCTGTATGTATCTCTGTGGCTCTTCTTGATGAAGAATACGTTTCCTTCACATGTCTTTACAGCTTCGTTAGCACGTTCGATCATTTGCTGGGTTTTTCCGCTTCCTTTTGGGCCTGTCAATAAATTAACCATATTATCAAGTCTCCTTTGTTTATGAATTTGTACTAAAAAAGTACGAGATTTTATAAAACTATTATACACTAATCACAATGCATTAACAAGCTATTTATTTGCATCTTTTAAAGAAATGTGATACGATATAGCTCGGAAACAATTTACAGTTAGAAAAGGCTAATTTATGAAATTATAATAATAAGAAAAGAGGAACGAAAAATGACGAAAGTTGATATTATTTCTGGTTTCCTGGGAGCAGGAAAGACAACATTCATCAAGAAACTGATCGAGGATGTATTTCCGGGAGAAAGACTGGTCCTGATCGAGAACGAATTTGGGGAGATCGGTATTGATGGCGGATTCTTAAAAGATGCCGGCGTTGAGATCACAGAGATGAACTCAGGATGTATCTGCTGTACACTGGTGGGGGATTTTAGCAAAGCACTTCAGAAAGTACTTGTAGATTATACACCGGATCGTGTCATCATCGAACCTTCAGGAGTTGGAAAGCTTTCTGATGTTGTAAAAGCAATCGAGGGTGTCAAAGATGAGGCAGATATTGAGATTGACGGAAGAATCACAGTTGTTGACGGTAAGAAAGCAAAGATCTATCTCAAGAACTTCGGAGAATTCTTCAATAACCAGGTAGAGCATGCATCTACGATCGTTATCAGCCGTACCCAGATGATGACAGATGAAAAGGTAGAAGAGTGCGTGCATATGCTGCGTGAGAAAAATGCAGAGGCAACCATTATTTCCACACCTTGGGAAGAACTTGGAAAAGATGCCGTTTTGCATGCCCTGCAGCATGGCGCTGAGATCGAAGGTATCCTGGAAGAACATGCACATGAGCATGACGACCACGAACATCATTATCATCATGATGACGAATGTGGCTGCGGTCATGATCACGAGCATCATCACGATCACGAAGAGCATGAGCATCATCACGAACATGATGAGAACTGCACCTGCGGATGCCACGATCATGACCATGAACACCATCATGATGAGAACTGCACCTGCGGATGCCATGACCATCACCACGGACACGAAGGACATCATCATGCAGATGAAGTATTTACAAGCTGGGGCAAGGAGACTGCTCATAAGTATACAGAAGAAGAACTGGATTACCTGCTGAAAGCATTATCTGAGACAGATGCTTACGGAACCGTACTTCGTTCCAAAGGAATTATCCAGATGGCAGACGGTTCCTGGAAGCAGTTTGATATGGTTCCGGAAGAATATGAAGTCCGTGAGGGACAGGCTGATTACACAGGACGTGTATGCGTGATCGGAACAGATCTCAAAGAAGAGGATCTGATTAAGTTATTCCATATCTAGGAGGAGCAAGCGGCGATGACAACACCGGTATATATCTGTACAGGATTTCTGGACAGTGGAAAAACAACATTTATCAAGGACACACTGATGAAGCAGGAATGGATCGAAGAAGGTCCGACATTGCTTTTGCAGTGTGAAGAGGGAGAGGAAGAGTACTCGGAAAAATATCTGGATGAGAACGGACTGTTCCTCTTCAATATAGAAGAAAGAGAAAAGTTAAATAAAACTTTCTTTGAAAACTGTGAGAAGATCTATCATCCGGTCCAGGTGATCATTGAGTACAATGGAACCTGGGATCTCCAGGAAATCCTGGATGAAGATTTTCCACGTAACTGGGAGATTCAGGGTGTGTACTCAACGGTTAGCGGTGAGACGCTGGACATGTACCTGAAGAATATGCGGAATATGCTGATGAACCAGCTTACAGAATCTGAGTTGATCATCATCAACCGTTGTGGGGAAAATACAGACCGAAGTGCGTTCAGACGTGCCCTTAAGATCCAGAACCCACAGGCACAGCTGATCTTTGAAGGCGTGGATGGCAATATTATCCCGCAGACAGAAGAGGATCTGCCATATGATCTGAAAGCAGACCATATCTTCATTGATGATGTGGACTTTGGTACCTGGTATGTGGATGCATATGAGCATCCGGAGCGCTACGAGCACAAGAAGATCACCTTCCTTGCACAGCTTTTCCGTCCGAAGGGAATGCCGGCAAATATGCTGATTCCGGGAAGACAGATCATGACCTGCTGCGCAGATGATATCCGTTTCTATGGATATCCATGTAATCTTGGAAGGGCAGCGCAGATTACACAGAGAAGCTGGAAAAAAGTAACCGTCAAGTTCGAGTACGAAGCGTACCGTCCGATGGTTCCAAAGCAGCCGGTTCTTTATATGCTGGAGATGGAATCCGCAGAAAAACCGGAAGAAGAGGTAGTATATCTTGGATAAATTTCAAGTATTAAAGCAATTTTTTGGCTATGACGGATTCCGACCGGGACAGGAGAAACTGATCGATGCGATCCTGTCCGGCCGGGATGTACTCGGCATACTGCCAACGGGAGCCGGAAAGTCCATCTGTTTTCAGATTCCGGCGCTGATGATGGGAGGTATTACACTTGTGATATCTCCCCTTATTTCTCTTATGAAGGATCAGGTGGCATCCCTCAACCAGGCAGGGGTTCATGCAGCCTATCTGAACAGTTCCCTGACTATGGGGCAGTACCGGAAGGCACTTGCTTTTGCAAAAGAAGGAAGATATAAGATTATCTATGTGGCACCGGAGCGGCTGGAAACTGCAGAGTTTATGGATTTTGCTATGAGCGTGGATATTTCTATGATCGCAGTCGATGAAGCACACTGTGTTTCCCAGTGGGGACAGGATTTCCGGCCAAGTTATTTAAAGATCACAGAGTTTGTAGAGTATCTTCCAAAGCGGCCGGTTGTGAGTGCATTTACTGCAACAGCGACGAAAGAAGTAAGAGAGGATATGATCGATATCCTGATGCTGGAGGATCCGGAAGTAGTAATGACAGGTTACGACAGACCGAATCTGTTCCTTGCGGTACAGTTCCCAAAGAATAAATATGCCGCACTCAAAGCATTTATTGAGGAGCATCCGGATCAATGCGGGATCGTCTACTGCCTGACCAGAAAGCAGGTGGAGGAAAATTGCGCACTCCTGGAAATGGATGGGTTTTCCGTGACCAGGTATCATGCGGGACTGACAGACCAGGAGCGGCGTGATAATCAGGATGATTTCATTTATGACCGGAAGCAGATCATGGTGGCGACGAATGCATTCGGGATGGGAATTGATAAATCCAATGTCCGCTTTGTCGTACATTACAATATGCCGAAGAATTTGGAATCCTATTATCAGGAAGTGGGACGCTGCGCCCGAGACGGTGAGCCGGGGGAGTGCCTGCTTTTATATAGCGGACAGGATGTGATCACAAACCAGATGTTCATTGAGAACAACCGCGACAATCAGGAACTGGATGAACTGACGCGCCGGATCGTGATAGAGCGGGATCAGGAGCGCTTGAAAAAGATGACTTATTATTGTTTTACAAAGGAATGTCTGCGTGATTATATTCTGCGGTATTTTGGGGAATACGGAAGCAATTACTGTGGGAACTGTTCAAACTGTAAGACGCAGTTTGATACCGTGGATATGACGGCAGAGGCAAGGATACTTGCCATGTGTGTAAAAGAAAGTCATCAGCGTTATGGAATTAATGTGATTCTGGATACGGTGCATGGAGCAAATAATGCGAAGATCCGGCAGTATGGCATGGGTGCCAGTCCGGCTTACGGGGTACTTTCTAAGACGCCATCGTGGAAGCTCAGGCAGATATTCAACCAGCTTCTGGCAGAAGGATATCTGAAGACCACGCCGGATTCTTATATGATTGTGAAGCTGACTGAAAAGTCGGAAGCACTGATTGCAGGGCAGGAGACATTTACAATGAAGATGGCAAAAGAACCGGAGAAAGAGGCGAAGACAACACCGAAGAAAAAAGTGAAGAAAACGGCCGGACTGGTTCTGAATAAAGAGCAGGAAGAGTCTTTTGAAATCCTGCGCGCTCTGCGGGCAGAGATAGCGAGAGAAGAAAAAGTTCCGCCTTATATTGTATTTTCCGATAAGACCCTTGTGCAGATGTGTATCGAAAAACCGACAAATAAGAATGCTATGCTGAAAGTTTCCGGTGTGGGAGAGTTCAAGTTTGAAAAATATGGAGAACGCTTTCTGGAGGTGATCCGGTCGTGGACATAGAATATCATCTGATCCGGTCAGACAGGCGCAGTATTGGAATCGAAGTTGACCGGGAAGGAAAGGTGACGGTCCGTGCACCCTATTCCTGTGAGAAAAAGCGGATTGACCGGTTTCTTCTGGAAAAAGAGAACTGGATCCGACAGAAGGTAAAGCTTCAGAAGGAAAATGCAATGAAGCGGCAGGAAAAGAGAGAGATGCCGGAAGCAGAAAAGAAATATTACCGGAATCTTGCAAGAGAAGTATTAGGTGCAAGGACCGGATACTATGCCCGGAAAATGGGTGTGACCTATGGGCGTATTTCCATCCGGGAGCAGAAGACCAGGTGGGGAAGCTGCAGCAGCGTAGGGAATCTCAATTACAACTGGAAGCTGGTGTTGATGCCGCCGGGAGTTCTGGATTATGTTGTGGTGCATGAGCTGGCACATCGTAGAGAAATGAATCATTCCGCTGCATTCTGGAAGGTCGTGGCGACGTGGATGCCGGACTATAAAAAATATAGAAAATGGCTGAGAGATAACGGAAATCAATTTTAAATGGTAAAAATAATCAAGAATTCGTAAAAAACAATCAAGAATCTCTTGACGGAACTTGTATTTATTTTTATAATAACAAGGTATATGAAAAAAACAAGGATAAGGATCAGTAAAAGATTAGAGTCTGTACAGAGAACTGCCGGGCGGTGCAAGGCAGCAGATCAGATCTTTGAACTCGCCTTTGAGTTCTTCTGCTGAACGGTTTTCAGATAGGCAGAAGCGGGAATTCCCGTTATAGAATCACAAGTGCGCTGCACCGTAAGTTATGTTACCGGGATGCGGCGAAGAAGAGTGGTACCACGGAATTTAATCTTTCGTCTCTTTGAATTTATCAAAAGAGGCGAAAGATTTTTATTTAACAGGAAATCCTGATGAAATTTCCTATTAAATGAAAGGTTAAGACACTTTTTTTCATACTGAAACAATACCAGGAGGAAAGAAAAATGGCAGTACCTTACAATCATAAGGCAATCGAAAAGAAATGGAAAGAAAAATGGGCTGAGAATCCGGTTAATCCGAAAGTGGATGAAAACGGCAACCCGAAAAAGAAATATTATTGTCTGGACATGTTCCCGTATCCGTCAGGAAACGGTCTTCATGTAGGACACTGGAGAGGCTATGTTATCTCCGATGTGTGGAGCCGTTACAAACTGCTTCAGGGATATTACATCATTCATCCGATGGGATGGGATGCATTCGGCCTTCCGGCTGAAAACTATGCGATCAAGATGGGAACTCATCCTGCAAAATCGACAGCAGCAAACATCGCGAATATCAAACGTCAGATCAATGAGATCTCAGCGCTTTATGACTGGGATATGGAAGTTAATACAACAGATCCTGATTTCTACAAATGGACACAGTGGATCTTTGTAAAGATGTTCAAAGAAGGACTTGCATACGAAAAAGAATTCCCGATCAACTGGTGCCCGTCTTGTAAGACAGGTCTTGCAAACGAAGAGGTTGTAGGCGGAAAATGCGAACGCTGCGGTGCTGAAGTTACAAAGAAGAACCTTCGTCAGTGGATGCTGCGTATCACAAAATATGCAGACCGTCTGTTAAATGACCTGGATAAGCTTGACTGGCCGGAAAAAGTTAAAAAGATGCAGACAGACTGGATCGGTAAATCTTACGGTGCAGAAGTAGATTTCCCGGTTGAAGGAAGAGAAGATAAGATCACTGTATACACAACAAGACCAGATACGCTTCATGGAGCAACCTTCATGGTACTTGCACCGGAACATAAGCTTGCAGCAGAGCTTGCAACACCGGAACACAAAGAAGAAGTAGAAAAATATATCTTCGATTCTTCTATGAAGTCTAATGTAGACCGTCTGCAGGACAAAGAAAAAACAGGTGTATTTACAGGAACTTACGCGATCAACCCTCTGAACGGAGCAAAGGTACCGATCTGGCTTTCTGATTATGTACTGGCTGATTATGGTACAGGAGCCATCATGTGTGTACCGGCTCATGACGACCGTGACTTTGAATTTGCAACCAAGTTCAACATCCCAATCATCCAGGTTATTGCAAAAGATGGTAAAGAAATCGAAAATATGACAGAAGCTTACACAGAGGCTTCCGGAACGATGATCAATTCCGGAGAATGGAATGGCATGGAAAGCTCTGTCCTTAAGAAAGAAGCTCCACATATCATCGAAGAAAGAGGAATCGGACGTGCAACTGTAAACTACAAGCTGCGTGACTGGGTATTCTCCCGTCAGAGATACTGGGGAGAACCAATTCCGATCGTACATTGTCCGGAATGTGGCGCTGTACCGGTACCGGAGGATCAGCTTCCGCTGAGACTGCCGGATGTAGAATCTTATGAACCGACAGGAACAGGAGAATCTCCACTTGCGGGAATCGATGAGTGGGTAAATACAACCTGTCCTGTTTGTGGAAAACCGGCAAAACGTGAGACAAATACCATGCCGCAGTGGGCTGGATCTTCATGGTATTTCCTGCGTTATGTAGATAATCACAACAACGAAGAACTTGTATCCAGAGAAAAAGCAGATGCAATGCTTCCGGTAGATATGTATATCGGTGGTGTAGAACATGCAGTACTTCACCTTCTGTATTCAAGATTCTATACTAAATTCCTTTGCGATATCGGTGTGATCGATTTTGATGAGCCGTTTATCAAACTGTTCAACCAGGGAATGATCACAGGTAAGAATGGTATCAAGATGAGTAAGTCAAAAGGAAATGTCGTGTCTCCGGATGATCTTGTAAGAGATTATGGATGCGATTCTTTAAGAATGTATGAACTCTTCGTAGGACCACCGGAACTGGATGCAGAGTGGGATGACAGAGGAATCGATGGTGTATACCGTTTCCTTAAGAAACTCTGGAATCTGCTTATGGATAGCAAGGATAAAGATATCAAACCAACCAAAGAAATGATCAAAGTACGTCATAAACTGGTTTATGATATCACAACCCGTCTGGAAAGCTTCAGCCTGAATACCGTTATTTCTGCATTCATGGAGCATACAAATACACTGGTTGCGATCGCTAAGAAGGAAGGCGGAGTAGACAGAGATACTCTGGATACCCTTGCTGTATTACTGGCACCATTTGCACCACATATGGCAGAAGAAATCTGGGAAGAACTTGGCAACAAAGAAAGCGTATTCCGTGCCGGATGGCCAAAATACGATACAGAAGCCATGAAAGATGATGAAATCGAAATTCCGGTACAGATCAATGGAAAAACAAGAGCAGTCATCAAAATTTCCGCAGAGACTACAAAAGAAGAAGCAATCGCTGCCGGAAAAGAAGCAATCGCAGATAAACTTACAGGAAATATCGTAAAAGAAATCTACGTTCCGAAGAAGATCATAAACATTGTGCAAAAATAGGCAGTGCAAATAAGGAAAGCCGAGGTCAAATCCTGCTAGCAGGAATTTGACCTCGGCTTGAGTTATTTATAGGGCGTACGCCCGTCAATCGAACGAACTATGTTCGTGAGATTGTGCACTGCCGTAAATTTGCGACAAAAGTAATCCATTCAAGGCGTACGCCCGTCAATCGAACGAACTTGTTCGTAAGATTGGAGCACTGCCGTAATTCTGCGACAAAGTAAATCATTCAAGTATAAGTCCGTCAATTTTCCGGTAATCCTTTACGGATTCCAAAAGTGGATGCAGGGAAAAAGGGAATACAGCTGATCAACCGGAATATGGTCAGAAATATTTCATTTGATAACAAATAAAAATATGCTATACTGTTCTTGAACTTTGAGTAAGGAGGAACAAACAGATGGGAAATGTACACAGTATAGACGTAGAAGAGGATCAGTTTGCATACCGTTATGATACGCAGCTTTTGATTGACAGAAGAGATGAAGATCTGGATGAAGATGAGATTGCAGAATATATATCCGAACATTTTGAAGGAAACTGTCTGATCGCGGTAGGAGATGAAGATCTGATCAAAATTCATTTCCATACAAACGAGCCATGGAAGATTATGGAATATTGTAATAGTATTGGCGAGATTTACGATATCGTAGTGGAAGATATGATCCGGCAGTCAGCTGGGCTAAAAGGATAGTATGTACCTGATATCACTTTATTTTGACGAAGGGACAAACAAGAAGATCCAGTTATATATGGAACAGATTGCGCAAAGAACGGGCAATATGGCGATGATTAACGGAAAGGTTCCGCCACATATTACCTTGTCGGCATTTGATATGGCAGAAGAAGAGAAAGCAATCGCCGGCTTTACGGCAATGGAACAGGAATTTGAAAAAGGACAGATTTTCTGGTGCTCGGTAGGGATGTTTCTGCCACATACAATTTATTTGTCACCGGTTTTAAATGCATATCTGCAAAAGCTGTCAGAGTCTGTTTTCTCAAAGATCAGATATCTGGAGGGGGTACGGATCCAGAGCAGATACCAGCCGTTTTCCTGGTTTCCGCATACAACACTGGGAAAAAGACTGAACCAGGCGGAAATGCGGGAGGCATTTGTTGTGATGCAGAACCAGTTTGCACCGTTTACAGGTGAAGCGGTTGAGATTGGGCTTGCGAGGACGAATCCATACAGGGATTTATGTAAGATAAAGTTAAAATAAAAAGAAGATTTTCGCGGATCTGAATCGACACGTGAAAATCTTCTTTTTCACTATCAGAGGAACTATCCGAGCACAGTTCTACTAAAGCTTTCCCTCTGGAACCCTGGAAATGATCGTCCGGTTGATCCGTACCAGGAAGAAGGAGGATACCATAAGTGAAATGACCTCCGCAATCGGGAACGACCACCACACTACATGAAGACCGCCAAGCTTTGCAAGGATATATGCGGCAGGAATCAGTACAAATAACTGACGCATAATGGAGACGATCATACTGAAAAATGCTTTTCCAAGAGCCTGAAATACTGTTCCTGATACAATACAGAACCATGCGATCAGATAGTGGATTCCGATGATCCGCAGGGCAGGAACTCCGATGGTGAGCATCTCGTCCGATGCATTGAACATACCCAAAAGTATCTGTGGGATTCCTTCAAAGCAGAGGAATCCGATGAAGGTGAGGCAGAAGGCAACCAGCATACTGAGCTTGATCGTCTTGAGCATACGTTTTCTCTGACCGGCACCATAATTGTAGGCAATGATCGGAGTAATCCCATTGTTGAGACCGAATACCGGCATGAAGAAGAAACTCTGTAGCTTAAAGTAAACGCCGAATACAGCAGTTGCGGTTGATGAAAACTCGATCAGGATGCGGTTCATGCAGTAAGTCATAACCGATCCGATGGACTGCATAATAATCGTTGGAATTCCAACTGCATAAATGGTGCCGATAATATGGAAATCGAGTCTGAATCCATGAAACTTCAGTTTTACATCATGATTGTACCGGTGGTTACAAAATCCGGCGACAAGTGCGGCAACGCATTGTCCGATCACGGTTGCAACAGCAGCTCCGGTCACACCCATTTTCGGAGCTCCGAGAAGTCCGAAGATCAAGATTGGATCAAGAATGATGTTAGTGATTGCCCCTGTCAGCTGGGAAGTCATACTGAAGATGGTTCTTCCGGTTGAAGTAAGAAGACGCTCAAAGAAGACCTGTGCAAGCAGCCCGAAAGAAAAAATCATGACGGTGCTTAAGTATTCAATTCCGAGTTCCATGATCTCCTGGTCAGCATTTCCAATCTGACTTGCGTAAAAAGGACGGACGATCGTAAAGCCAAGAATGAAAAATACGAGATAGCTGAAAAAATATAAAATGGCAGCGTTGCTTGCAGTTGCATTTGCTTTTTTGAAATTTTTCTCTCCAAGTGATTTGGAAAGGAGTGCATTCATGCCGACACCGGTTCCGGTTCCAACTGCAATAAGCAGTGTCTGGAGTGGAAAGGCAAGTGAAACGGCGGTCAGTGCATTTTCCGATAATTTAGCGACAAAAATACTGTCTACAATGTTGTACAAAGCCTGTACCAGCATAGAAATCATCATAGGCAGAGACATATTAAATAATAGTTTTCCGATGGGCATGGTACCCATTTTGTTTTCTGCAGGTGCAGATGTATTTTCCTGATTCATTTTCTCATTCCTTTCTGTTCTGATAAAAGAGTAAAAATATTGTAAAAACAGCCACTAAACACATATGATATAGGAAAATACGAAGATAATCAAGTGGAATAAGGGAGTATAAATTGACTTCTTTCGGACAGACGGGTATAATTCTTGTTATATGGAGAAATAGGAAAGGGATATACTAGAATGAGTAATACAAATCAGAAAATCGAAACTTTAAATAAACTGCGTACTGTAGAGGCAATTTATGTACTGATGTCATCCTGTACAAGAATGCCATATGTGGTCTGCGACCCGGAGACATTTGATGATGAGATCCTTCTTTATTACACAGAAGCGGAAGCGAAAGAAGAGGCTATGAAGCTTCAGAAGGAGGGAAATCCAATGCAGCTTGTCAAGGTGGATGAAAATTCCCGCCTGTCATTTTTTACCGGGTTGTTTCCAATGGGAGTCAACTGTATTCTGGTGGACAAAGGTTTGGACGGACAGATTACTGTGCAGCTTGACGAATTGATCACGAGACCGAAGGATGAAGAACTGCCAGAAGGAAAAATACGTGTAGAGAATCCGGAACTGGTGCTGACTGCAGCGTATTTTATGCAACAGATGAGAAAGCCGGATAAACCGGAGATGACGGATGAGTTAAAAGAACTGAACGAAGAAATGCTTGCCCATTATCAGGAGGGGCGTTATATTGTGACTGTTCAGGAGGACAAAGGAATTCCGATTCTGAAACAGAAAGATGGGAAAGTGTATCAGCCAATCTTTACGGATGTCCAGGAAGTTAAGAAATTCCAGAACCTGAACAAGGGTGTGACTTTGAAAACCGCTGTTGTAGAAGGAAGTAAGATTCCGGAAATTCTTTCACCGGAAGCATTTGGCGTTGCAGTCAATCCGTTTGGGGTGAACCTGCAGTTGCAGATAAACAGAAAACCGGCGAAAACGAAAGAAAACAAAAACAAAACACAAGAATAATCGAAAATAAAAAAGAAAAAATGAAAAATTGCAAGAGGAATCCTGATCTGCGGAACAGGTATCGGGGTAAGCATTGCTGCCAACAAAGTTCCGGGAGCTTATGCAGCACTGGTTAACAATGTATATCAGGCTCAGAGAGCACAGCTCAGTAATAATGCCAACATTATCACACTTGGTGCACAGGTTACAGGAATTGAGCTCGCAAAATGCCTCGTAAAAGAGTACTTAAGCGTAACTTTCGATCCGGAATCCCGTTCTATGCCAAAGGTGGCAAGAATTACAGAATACGAAAAAGAAGGTAAATAATCTGAGTTATTCAGAAAGCGTAAAGGGCAGTCCATCAAGGGCTGCTTTTTGCTATAGAAAAACACGATAAGGATATACAATTATAGTATAAATGTATTTGAGATAGAAGGGAAAATGTGATAACATTAGATAGCAAAATTCAAAAAGGGGAAAAGGAAAAAGAGATGAAAAACAAGAAGCTATGGATATTTGGGGGAATCATCCTTTTGATTGTGATCCTGAATCATATTTTTGACTGGTCTTCTTACATAAGTACTACAGAAAATCTTGAATTTATGAAGCGGATAGTGCAGAATAATCTTCCTCTGGCAATTCTATTGTATATGGTATTGACAGTTGTAGGGTGTGTGGTGCTTGCGCTTCCGGGAGTGACGTTTGCGATACTGGCAGGACTTCTCTTTGGACCAGTAATCGGTACGATTTGTTGTTCTATGGCAACAACGATCGGGGCGGTTCTTGCATTTATTGCAGGACGTTTTTTCTTGAAAGACAGTATTGGACCAGTGGTTGCAAAAAACCGTATCTTGAAAAAATGGTTGTTTGACGATACTGGCTGTAATGAATTATTTGTTCTTATGATTACACGTCTGGTTCCGGTATTTCCATTTAATCTGCAGAATTTTGCGTATGGTATTACAGATATCCGTTTTAGTACGTATGCAATTGGTTCGTTGATATTTATGCTACCTGGTACAGCGATGTATACGGTTGGTATAGCAGGTCTTGCGGATAAGGAGAATAGGTTGCTTTATATTGGAATAGCAGTAGTGCTGGCAGTTGTAGTCACGATAATCGGGATGATCCTGAAAAAGCGTTACCTGAAAGATGACCTGGAAGAAAATAAGGAATAAGGAGTAAAAAGTATGGAAAAAAAGAAAAATATTTGGGTGGGGAAAATAGTAGTGATTGTTTTGATTATTGTATCAATCGGAAGTTATTATGTATTTCCGTCCGTAAAACATGTGATGAATCAGGTATTTAAGATGTTTGCTAGTGGAGACTTTGCAGTGGTCAGAGACTTTGTAGCATCTTATGGGGCATATGCGGCATTGATTTCATTTTTGCTTATGATTTTTCAGTCGATTGCAGCGCCTCTTCCGGCATTTCTGATTACATTTGCAAATGCGAATCTTTTTGGATGGTGGCAGGGAGCTATTCTGTCATGGAGCAGTGCGATGGCAGGAGCAGCGGTATGCTTTTTCATTGCAAGAATACTTGGACGTGATGTGGCAGAAAAGCTTACGAGTAAAGCTGGAATGCAGCAGATAGATACATTTTTTAAAAAATATGGAAAGAATACAGTTCTGATCTGTCGTTTGCTTCCGTTTGTTTCGTTTGATATTGTAAGTTATGCAGCAGGACTTACTTCGATGTCGTTTATATCTTTTTTTGTGGCAACTGGTGTAGGACAGCTTCCGGCAACGATTGTATATTCTTATGTTGGAGGAATGCTGACAGGAGGAGCGAAGTTTCTGGTGACAGGACTGCTGATCCTGTTTGCTCTGTCGGCACTGATTTTTATGGGGAGAAAGATCTACATGGACAGACAGAATAAAAAAGCAAAATAAATGGTATAAAAAAGTCATTATCTATGGATGGAATAATGACTTTTTCTGTACAATCTTTAGAAAAAATTTACACAATCTTTCTTGAATCCCATTTCATCAGGTACTATAATGGACGTTATTAAGGAAATTTGGAGGATGCTATGCTGTTTCAAAATACAGGACTGACCAGGGCGATGTATCAGTTTTTTCAGACACTCATTTACGTTGCCCCTGCCACACTATTTGCTGTTTCGCTGCATGAATTTGCACATGGATATGTGTCATATAAACTCGGGGATATGACACCAAAATATGACGGAAGACTGACCTTGAATCCATTTAAGCATCTGGATGTGTGGGGAACGTTATGTCTGCTTGTCTTTCATGTGGGATGGGCGAAGCCGGTAAGGATCAATACCAGGAATTATAAGAATAAAAAAAGAGATACGATCCTTGTGGCAGCAGCGGGAGTAGTCATGAATTTCCTGCTTGCGTTTGTCTGTATGATTCTACACGGGCTTTTGTATAAGTACGGATCGAGTGGGTTGATTTTGAATTATCTTTATGTGCTTACTTATTATGGAGCAGTGCTGAATATTGGACTTGGTGTGTTCAATCTGATTCCGATTCCGCCCCTTGACGGATCGAATATTCTTGCTGAGATCTTTCCGAGGGTAGCAGAGTTTTACTGGAAGATCCGACCGTATAGTATGTGGATTCTGCTTCTGTTACTTGGAACAGGAATTCTGGATGTGCCGATCAGTCTGCTGAATTCTGCAGTAATCAATGGAATGTGGAGTTTTGTGAAAGCAATTCTGAGAGTTGGATTTGTGACGACCGGTGGAGGAACGGTGATTTAAGAGAAAGGTGAAAAAGAGCCGGGAAACGGTGTAAGTGAAAATAGAAAATTGCGTATAGGAAAATGCAGGTAGTCGAGAGGATTACCTGCATTTTTCGTATACATTGTAAAACTGAAAAGAAATAAGGAAATATTACGAAAGACATTCAATAAAAATGTCTTTCGTATAATATGTAAGGCATTTAGAATGGAACATCCATTTCATTTTCGGATGTATCGCTTTTGGATTCATCAGACGCATCAGGGGTGGAAGACTTTGGAAGTCCTCCGGATACGGCAGTCTTTGCACTGATTCCGTTGATCTCAACGCGATCGTCAACGACAATGACCAGGCATTTCTGACCATCGATAATACGTGTTTCTACAAGATCTGAGCATTCCGGGTTTACCTGAATGGTGATGTCCGGAGTTTTGATCTCGAATTTTTTGAGGTTTGCAATATTGGAGGCAAGGAGTGTACTGTGCTCTCCGGCAGCGGAATCGTACTGCTCATCGAATGTTTCCAACTTTTCTTCTTCGACACCGCTTTTGGCAAGGAGGTATTTAACTTCTGCTTTGTCAAGGGCAAGTGGTTCCGGATTTTCAGAATTCTGTTCAATCATTTCATTTAAGTTTTCGTGGATATTTTTGACTGTATCGTAGTCGCAGTCATCACCGAGCGTTTCTTCGATCAGTGTACGGAAAGTATCCTTCTGATTTCCGGCGGTGAGTGGCGGAACACATCCAAGAAGCAGATCGGTCAGACCGTTTCCGAGATTCTCTGCATTTTTTGAATAATAAAGTAGATTGTGAATATCGGTGCTGCGGTCATTAAAAGCAGGGAAGAGGAAACCGGCATCCGGCATCTCTACGATCCAGTCACGGATACGCTCATGGAAGCTGTTCTCTTCTGCATGATAACTGAGTCCTGGCTTGGAAAGCTTGACCGGACAGAAGGTACACATGATGTAATCATAGACTTCATCGGATGCATCGAACATTTCACTTCCGTCCGTTGATTTTCCCGGAATATCGTAGGCTGCATGGACGAGCAGGATCAGATAGTTCTCGGCATAATCATAGGAATCGATGACACGATTATAGAATTCTTCCAGAAGAGCGTCGTCAGTAAGCCGGCTGTTTCTTAATTTGAGAAGAAATTCCTGTGTACCACCTTCTGATTCGGTCTCCAGAGGAAATTCCATATTCAGAAGATTTTTTCCGATCGTACCGGACAAGGACTTTCTGAAAATGTCAAAATACTTGAACATTTCCTCTTCCGGAAGAGAAAGGAAAGCATCTTTCATCTCCGTTTTTTTCTCTTTTTCACCATCTACATAGCATCCGCAGATGCGGGTGATCGCACAGTTGGATGGGGTGAACTGTTTTTTGATTTCAGTAACTTCTTTTTTATTCATAGTAAGTAAATCCCCTTTTGGTAATTGTGATTTTGTAAAAGACTGATGCTTATGAATTATAACATATTTTGAGGAAGAGTGTGATTAGGAGAGAAAAATATTTGATTATTTTCAGAATAATGTATATACTAAGTATATACATTATATGGAGGTGAATTTTATGCAAACACAGGTAAAAGCATGGGGAAATAGTCAGGGAATCAGACTTCCAAAAGATATTTTACAAGAGGCCAATGTAGAAATAAATGATATGCTGGAAGTAAAAGTATCGGATGGTATGATTATGCTTG
This sequence comes from Coprococcus comes ATCC 27758, assembly GCF_025149785.1. Lineage (GTDB taxonomy): Bacteria > Bacillota > Clostridia > Lachnospirales > Lachnospiraceae > Allocoprococcus > Allocoprococcus comes. The sequence continues at coordinate 1,023,256 of NZ_CP102277.1, forward strand.
TTAAGACCTTCAGGCATCAAAAATTGGAAGAAAGAGCTGAAAAGTTTGGTGGTAAGTTAAATCTTGATGGAGAATATGAATGGGATAAGCCGGAAGGAAGAGAGGTGTGGTAGAAAATGGAGATACAGCAGGGAGATGTTTTAAAAGTGGAAAAAATTAAGGATCCTGTATTTGTTGCAAGTAAAAATTTTTTTAATCAGTCGGGAGAAATAATTGGCTGTCCAATATTAGGAGAGAGTACAGAAAGCCCACTTCACATTTATGTTGAAATGGATGAAAATAAAGGTTATATCCAATGTGAACAAATGAAAATGTTAGACTTGAGAATCAGGGGGTATAAAATAATAGATCGTGTAAAAAGGGCAGATGTAATTAATGTAACAGACGCAATACAGAGTATATTCGACTATATATAAATGCAGGGAACCAATCCGGAACCCTGCATTCATAATATCTGCTATTAAGCCATCATTCCTGTGAGAATATCATTCACAAGCTTTCCGTCAGCTTTTCCTTTTACTTTCGGCATCAGTTCTTTCATGATACGTCCTTTATCCTTTGGTGTCGGAGCATCAATTCCAAGACCGGAAAGGACACCTGCGATTACTTCTTTGATCTCAGCTTCGTCCATCATCTTCGGAGCGTACTGTTCAAGAACAGCGATACGTTTCTCGCATTCTTCAATAATGTCTGTACGATCAGCAGGAGTCATCTCCAGAGTTTCTTTTGTCTGTTTGATCTCTTTTAAGATAACCTGAACTTCTTCTTCTTCGGTAAGATCGGCACGTTTGTCGATGGCTTTGTTCTTAAGGGCTGCAAGAAGAGCAGATAATGTCTCTTTTGTGTCCTTATCCTTTGCTTTCATGGCTGCGACCATAGCGCTTCTTACTTCATCAATTTTACTCATTGTATATTCCTCCAAACTTGAGGCAAAATGCCTGTCTGCACTTTATTGTAGCAGATGGGAAAAGAATTTTCAATCTCTTGAAGAGGAAAACTTGGGTGGCTATTTTTCAAAAAGTGCGGTATACTGATAGGAATGAATCAGGGATAGATGAGAGGTTACGCGATAGGATGAGTGGCTGTACATTATGTCCGCGGATGTGTGGGGCGGACAGGGAGAATGGGAAGACAGGTTTTTGCGGAGAGACAGGGGAGATCCGGGCGGCGAGAGCGGCGCTTCATATGTGGGAGGAGCCCTGTATTTCCGGAAAGGAAGGATCAGGGACGGTCTTTTTTACGGGATGTACTTTAAGATGTGTGTTCTGTCAGAACCATGAGATTGCGGGAAGCAAGGTTGGCAAAGTGATCTCAGAAGAGCGGCTGGCGGAGATCTTTCTGGAACTGCAGGGGAAAGGTGCGAATAATATCAATCTTGTGACGCCGACGCATTTTGTGCCGCAGATCATCCGGGCGCTTCAGAGTGCAAAGAAGCAGGGGATGTATTTGCCGGTTGTATATAATACAGGCGGTTACGAGAGAGTGGAAACCTTGAAAATGCTGGATGGTCTGGTGGATATTTACCTGCCGGATTTTAAATATTTAAATACAGATCATGCGAAAAAATATTCGATGGCGGAGGATTATCCGGAGGTTGCGAAGGCGGCTATTGCTGAGATGGTAAGACAGGCAGGGAAGCCGGTATTTGATGAGCGCGGAATGATGAAACGTGGCGTGATCGTGCGTCATCTGCTTTTGCCGGGATGTCTTGCAGATGGAAAAAGAGTGGTGAAATATTTGCATGAGACTTATGGAAACCGGATTTATATGAGCCTGATGAGCCAGTATACGCCACTTGAGAGTCTGGATGCGGTAAAATATCCGGAGCTGAACCGGAAAGTGCCGGAGTATGCGTATGAGAAACTGGTGGACTATGCGATCTCGCTTGGTGTGATGCAGGCGTTTATACAGGAAGGGGATACGGCAAAGGAAAGCTTTATCCCACCATTTACACTGGAAGGAGTATAGGAAAGGAGATTGATATGAAAAGACAGGTGACAATGGAAGAAATTTCAGATGGAAAATTATATACCAGCAATGACCTGGTAAAAGCAGACTGTGGCGATTGTGAGGGATGCCACGCCTGTTGTACGGGGATGGGAAGCTCGATTGTGCTGGATCCGCTGGATATTGTCCGGATCAGCAGGGGAACAGGAGCGGCTTTTGAAACTTTGCTTGCAGGAAAGATTGAACTGAATGTGGTAGACGGAATCATTTTGCCGAATCTGAAGATGGCAGGAGCGGAAGATGGCTGTGGTTTTCTGACAGAGGAAGGAAGATGTGGGATTCATCCATTTCGTCCGGGAATCTGCAGGCTTTTCCCGCTTGGAAGATATTATGAGGAAAATGGTTTCCGCTATTTCCTTCAGGTACATGAATGTCAGAAAGAGAACCGGGCGAAAGTAAAGGTCAAAAAATGGCTTGATACACCGGATCTGAAAAAGTATGAAGCGTATATTGCCAGATGGCATGGATTACTGATTCAGTTACAGGAATACATTGCAGCACATCCGGAGAGTGCGAAGGCGGTCAGCATGGATGTACTGCAGAGATTTTACCTTACTCCGTATCGGACGGAAGAATTTTACAGTGAATTTTTCCAGAGAATGGACGAAGCAAAAAAGGCATATTGTTAAATACAATTGAAATAATCGGCAGCCAGAGAGATGAATTCTTTGGCTGCTTTTTAATACCCGTTGTGAGGGTGAAGGAAAGGCTGTCCTGTTTTTTGACGAAAATCTGTAAGTAAACTTATCTGTCAAGAATATTTTCTTATATAGGCAAAACTGTACACGGATATGGAAGATGTGTGCACAGGAATCTGTGTCTGGGATTTAAAAATATCACAACTGCAAGGCAAGATATAAAAGCACCGCATCCTTGAAAACACGTGGATTCAGCCCGCATTTCTGGTAAATATGATTCAACTTGTACTGCACTGTGTTTTTGTGAAGAAACAACTTCTGGCTGGTTCCGAGAAGAGACATATTTGCTTCAAAGTAAGTCTGAAGCAGATTTCTTTCTTCATCAGAAAGTGCAGAGATCGTTTTTTGCAGATAAGCATTTTTTTCCTGCTCCGAGATGGAAGAGAGCAGAATTTCCAGTGTCATATCATCGAAAAAAGCAATCCCGTTTTCCGAACTCCGGCAGTATTTCAGCGCAGTGAGTGCAGACTGGTAAGAAAGAGAAAGCTGGAAAAGCTGACATTTCTTTCCGACTGCAATGGAGAGCAAAGCTCCACAGTCTGCGGTAAAATCAGCCAGTATCTGATAGAGAGCGGCTTTGCCGGAGTTTTCCAGCACGGCAAGATATTCATTTGGATAATAAAAGGTATAAAGAGTAATACCAAGCGTGCTGAAAAGTCCGATGATCTTCTGTTCAAGGGAAGAAGAGTTGTTGTGTCCATCCGGTGATGACTGGATGATCAGAAGCCGTTTCTTTGTCCCTGGATTTACCTGAAGATCTGAAAGGCAGGTGTCCAGATAATCCGGATCAGCAATCTCATTCCGAATCAGGGCATCGATAACAAAGTGTTTTTTATCTTCCAGAGAGCGGCTCAGTCGGTTCAGCTCTTTTTCGCGGATCAGCAGATGGGTAATCCGGTCGGCAAGATGGACGTACTGGCGGACCTGGTCCGGTTCTCCGGTAATTCCGATCACTGCAAGAAAACTGCCGTGATAATAGAGTGGCATATTGATCCCTTTTTGTGTTCCGGGAAAATCATCATCTGAAAAAACTTCGATTGTCTGTTCTGTCTGGGCGGCTTTGTGACCGATGGCATGAAACGTACCAATCCGGTCGGCGTTGGTACTCGCAAAAATCATTCCCTGCTTATCGATAAAATTGATATCCTGTCCGCAGGTGTCTTTGATCGTGTTTACTACCTGAAAGGCAAGTGATTTGTCTAACTTCATTTTAAACATCCTCCGATTCTGGAAAAGAAGTTGCGGGAATGATGCAGATGCTTATCCTGCATTTAACAGGATAAAGAGAACGGTATCATTACCACTTATTTAAGAATTGTAGCATTATTTGGAGAGAGGAACAAGGTGGAAAGGTACAAGGGGAAGATTGCATAAAAGAAGAACTGGAAAATGTATATGATTCACAAAAATGCAATATATGAATGAAAGATTTCAAAATATGAAATAAAACAATTGCTGAAAAAGTATAGATTGACAGAAAAATATCATGTTGAAATGAAAATGAAATGATTTTGAAAACTTCATTACTATATATGAAAAATTGTAAAGAATACATAAAAAAGGTACATAGGTATTGATGAAAGCGTCAATAGAATTTATGTCTTTTTTTTCGTACAATAGCATTGTCAGATAAATGACAGCGCGCTGACATAATGAACGAGTAGAGGAAAGATTAGTAAAGAGGTAACCAAATATGAGCGAATCAACTAGAATGATGCTGGGACTGGCAATCGGTAAAAAGAAAGAAGAATGGGCACTTGCAATTCGGTTTGGAAAGTGTCCCTTTATGGATAATATGTAGGCAATTTGCGTTATGGAAGTTGCCTGTATATTTGTCATTGCTTAAAACTACATAGGCGGATTGTTTACGGCAAAACTTAATCTGCAATATTTGCGATAACTGAGAGGTTTGCGGAGTCATCCAGAGAAATGGTAACAGAAGAACTGTTATCAATGGTTCCGGAGAATGTGTTAGAAAAGGATGTTCCATTTGCAACTTTTCCGGAAACATGGATAGAATAAACACTGGATTGAGGAAGTTCTACAGTTTCGGAAGAACCTGCCTTCACAAGTGAAAGCTCTTCATTTGATGAAGAATCATTGTTACAGATGAAATGAAGATCTGTCAGGTCGTAGATCGTTGTGTTGTTGATGGTCAGTGTAGGAAAAGAAGAAAATCATAAAGAAAAGAGAGTATTTCTGTAAAAACTATACAAAAACACTCTCTGAAATTTGTAAATAATGTTAAAACTATAACAGACGGAATACCTGTTCCACAGCTGCTGCCATATTTGATTTTGCATTTTTGGGATCCATTGCTTCGGCTAGTGTTGTGATCCCACGGACGATTGGGAAGAATGCATCGATTCCGGCCGCATTGCAGGCTGTTGCTTCCGGGGTGACGCTTCCGGCAAAAGCAACGACTTTGGAGCCGTATTTTTTTGCAAGTCTTGCCACACCGACAGGAGCTTTTCCCATAGCGGTCTGGTGATCGAGGCGTCCCTCGCCGGTAACAGTGATATCTGTATCTTCTAATTCTTTTTCCAGTTCGACAGCGTTAAGAATCAGATCGATTCCAGGAGTCAGCGTAGCATTTAAATAACTGAGAAATGCAAAGCCAAGACCACCTGCAGCACCAGCACCTTCTGCAGATGCATAATCATTATGAAGAAATTTGGAGGTAACAGAAGCATAATGATTCATTGCCTGATCCAGTTCTTCTGCTATTTCCGGTGTGACACCTTTTTGCGGACCATAAATATAGGTAGCTCCGTTCTTTCCACAAAGTGGATTAGTTACATCACAGGCAATATGAAAATTGCATTCTTTGAGAATTGGGTTAGCTTTTTCTATTATAATAGAAGATACCCGTTCAAGCGCCTGTCCGCCTTCACCGACATCCTGTCCATTTTCATCGGAAAATTGATAGCCAAGTGCCTTAAGCATTCCAATTCCACCATCATTTGTTGCGCTTCCTCCAATTCCAATAATGAAATTGCGGATACCGCGTTCCATGGCATCTGCGATCATTTCACCGACACCGTAAGTGGTTGCAGTAAGTGGATTTTTTTCAGATTCTCTTACCAGGATAATTCCGGCAGCGGTAGCCATTTCGAGGATGGCAGTATTTTTTTCTGCCAGATATCCGTAATGTGCATTTACCGGAGTACCAAGAGGACCAGTCACTGTAAGATCAATACGCTCACCACCAAGTCCTGCAATCAGGGCATCTGTGGTGCCTTCACCACCATCTGCAAGTGGTTTTACGACAACATTCGCATCAGGGTGTGCTTTTAAGATCCCTTCCTTTGCAGCCATTCCGGCTTCAATCGAAGTGAGACTTCCTTTAAATGAATCAATTGCAACTACAACTTTCATAATTTCTAATCTCCTTATCACTGAATTTATTTTATGATAAATCCAGTGTATCATGGATTGAAGAAAAAAAGAATGTTATAAGAAATAATAAAAAGAATAAATAAACATAAAAATATGTCCCTTATAACATTTGCAAAAAGTGGGATATTTCCTATAATATAGTAAAAACAGACAGTAAGGAACAGAAAAACAAAATGCAGGGAGTGAAAATCATGAATAAAAAGGAGATAAAACTGAGTAATGGATGTGATTGCCATTCCAAGAAGTGGAAAGGCAGAACATGTACTGCAGAACTTGGAGGCGGGAAAGGTTCATTTGACAGCGGAGGAATATGCCAGATTAGATGTTGCTTTTCCGGCACCTCGGAAAAAAACATATCTTGATATTGTGTAAATCCCAGTGGAATGTGGACGGTGAGATACAAATTAAAAAAATAGAGAAAGACCACATTTATAGATAAACAAAATAAAACTTATTGAAAATTCAAAAAATTGTTTTGCATTCTTGTTCTTTTTATGATATTGTCTTTAGAGGTACAATAATTCAGGGAGGAACAAGAAATGAATAATTACATGTATCTGGTCCCGATTGCAGCTGTTATTGCTTTATTATTTGCAGCATATCTTGCTGGTAAAGTAGGAAAACAGGATGCAGGTACGGACCGCATGAAAGAGATTGCAGGCGCAATCGCGGAGGGCGCAAGAGCTTTCCTCATGGCTGAATACAAGATTCTGGTCATTTTTGTAGTAGTGCTTTTTGTACTGATCGGATTTGGTATCAGCTGGGTAACAGCAGTATGCTTTGTAATTGGAGCACTTTTCTCAACAGTTGCAGGATACTGTGGTATGACAGTCGCTACAAAAGCGAACGTAAGAACTGCTAACGCAGCAAAAGAAAGCGGAATGAATAAAGCATTATCAATCGCTTTTTCTGGCGGGGCCGTTATGGGAATGTGCGTAGCAGGTCTTGGAGCACTTGGCGTAAGCCTTGTGTACATTGTTACAAAGAACGTAGATGTGCTTTCAGGATTCAGCCTTGGTGCATCTTCAATCGCACTTTTCGCCCGTGTTGGTGGTGGTATCTACACCAAAGCAGCAGACGTTGGTGCAGACCTTGTTGGTAAAGTAGAAGCAGGTATCCCGGAAGATGATCCGCGTAACCCGGCTGTTATCGCTGACAATGTAGGTGATAACGTAGGTGACGTTGCAGGTATGGGAGCTGACCTTTTTGAATCTTATGTTGGTTCACTTGTATCAGCACTGACTCTTGGAGCAGTAGCAGGAGCTGTATCCGGAGTTCTTTATCCGCTTGCGATCGCAGGATGTGGTCTGATCGCTTCTATCATCGGAACCTTCTTTGTAAAAGGTGATGAGAATTCGAATCCACAGAAAGCTCTCACAAAGGGAAGCTATGCAGCTTCTATCGTAGTTATTGTTGTAGCACTTGTACTGAGTAATGTACTCTTCGGAAAGATGAGTGCGGCAATTGCCGTTATCGCAGGTCTGGTTGTTGGTGTGATCATCGGTAACATCACAGAGTACTACACATCAGCAGACTACAAACCGGTTCAGGGAATCGGAGAACAGTCAGAGACTGGTGCAGCTACTACAATCATCAGTGGTCTTGCGGTAGGAATGAAATCTACAGCAATCCCGCTTCTTCTGATCTGTGTAGGTATCTTTGTATCTTACTCAGTTGCAGGACTTTACGGAATCGCACTTGCAGCAGTAGGTATGCTTTCTACAACAGGTATCACAGTTGCCGTTGATGCATACGGACCGATCGCAGACAATGCAGGTGGTATTGCAGAAATGTCAGGATTGGATGAATCTGTTCGTGAAATCACAGATAAGCTTGACTCAGTAGGAAATACAACTGCAGCTATGGGTAAGGGATTCGCGATCGGATCAGCAGCTCTTACCGCACTTGCACTTTTCGTATCTTATGCACAGGCAGTTGGTCTTGAAGCGATCAATCTTCTTGACTACAGAGTAATCATCGGTATCTTTATTGGTGGTATGCTTACATTCCTCTTCTCCGCATTTACTATGGAGTCTGTATCAAAGGCTGCATACAAGATGATCGAAGAAGTAAGACGCCAGTTCCGTGAAAAACCGGGCATTATGAAAGGTGAAGAAAAACCGGATTATACATCATGCGTTGCAATTTCTACCACAGCAGCTCTTCACGAAATGCTGCTTCCGGGTGTGATGGCAGTCGTAGTACCGTTGATCGTTGGTATCGTTCTTGGTGTGGAATCCCTCGGTGGATTACTTTCCGGAGCACTTGTTACAGGTGTACTTATGGCAATCTTCATGTCCAACGCTGGTGGAGCATGGGATAATGCTAAGAAATACATCGAAACAGGACATCATGGCGGAAAAGGAAGCGAAGCTCACAAAGCAGCAGTTGTTGGTGATACAGTAGGTGATCCGTTCAAGGATACATCAGGACCGTCTATCAACATCCTGATCAAACTTATGACAATTGTTTCACTTGTATTTGCACCGTTATTCTTATCGATCGGTGGATTACTGTAAGAATTGAATAAAGTAAAAGAAATCCTTCATTTGCGGGAAACCGCAGATGAGGGATTTTTTTGTAAAAGGCACGAATTATTTGATTTATAAATAAGACAAGCAAATTATAGTTAAATACGATAAGACAATCTATAGAAATAGGACTGGTTTGATGTTAGAATGAAAAAGTGATGTAAGATGACAAAGGAGAGAGAAAAATGATAGAAGAAAGTATGATTCGGGAAAAATTTATAAAAGGATATGATTGCTCTCAGGTCGTTCTGTCTTATTTCGCAGAGAGACTTGGGATTACGGAAGAGATGGCGAATAAAGTCTCGGCTTGTTTTGGAGGTGGAATGATGCATGGGGATACATGCGGTGCATTTACCGGAGCAATCATGGCTGTTGGATTAAAATATGGACACTGGGATGTGAATACTCTGCTTCGGCAAAAAGAAGAAATGATGAACAAATATGCAGAATTTAGAACATTGTTTCTGGAAAAGTTTGCAACAAACAGTTGCAAAGAGTTATTGGGCTATGATGTATCGCTTCCGGAACAGTTTGAAGAAGCACTTTCGAGTGGCAGAATGCTGGATTTTTGTCCTAAAGTAGTGGAAAGTGTGATTGAAATGTTGGAGGAAATATTATAGATGAAAGATGCACTTATTTTATTTACGAGGGTGCCGATACCAGGACAGACAAAGACCAGGCTGATGCCTTTTCTAACTGGGGAAGAGTGCGCGCGTCTACATGCCTGCTTTGTAAAGGATATATATGAAAAAGCAAAGCAGGTGGATGCGGATATTTTCGTGTTTTTTACACCAAAGGATGAAAAGAAGCTGCTACAGCAAATTCTTGATAATGAGACAGTATGTCTTCCACAATTTGGTGATGATCTTGGTGAAAGGATGAAGAATGCGATTGGAATCGTACTGAGAATGGGGTATGAGAAAGTAATTCTGATCGGGACAGATATTCCGCAGATTCACCCGGAAACACTGAAAAATGCATTTGATAATCTTGGGGGAAAAGATATTGTGATTCATCCTACATTTGATGGAGGGTACTATCTGATCGGAATGAAAAAAGAATATGATTCTATATGGAAAATTGAACGATACGGAACGAATACAGTTATTTATGATACCTTACAGCACATGAGAAATGAAAAGCTCTCTACGGCGGTAGGTCAGATGTATTATGATGTGGATGATAAGGGAGATTTGTACCACCTGTATGAGGATATTGAAAAGGGAGCAATTTGTAACTGTCCAATTACGATTGATTATCTGGAACTGGGACTGAAAGGAAAGCTGGATAAAAATTATGAATAAGTGGGATTTGGATGCATGTATCCATTGTGGAAAATGTACCAGAAGTTGTCTGTTTCTGGAAAAATACGGAATTGATCTGCCGGTATTAAAAGAAAAACCGGAGCTGGCATATCATTGTTTCTTGTGTGGAACCTGCGGGTGTGTCTGTCCAAAAGGAATTGATGGAAAAGAGATTGCACTTGACAGTCGGAGAAAATTGGTTGAAGACGGAGGTGGGAAGCTTCTTGATAATTCATATGACGGACTGCTCTTAGAAAAGAATCCGTACAAATTTGCAAATTACCGCCATTCAAAAAAGAAAGCAGTTTTTTTTACGGGATGTAATTTTCCGTCTTTTTTTCCGAAAACGACAGATAAGTTGGTGGAAGAATTCGCAAAATATGATGTGGGAGTTGTATATGACTGTTGTGGGAAACCGATTGAAGAACTGGGACTTGTTTCAGAGGCAGCGGGGATCATTGAGCGAATCAACTGGAAATTAAAAGAGTCAGGAGTAGAACAGGTGATCATGGCATGTCCGAACTGCTATTACTTTTTAAAAGGACGACTGGATGCGGAGATTATCAGTGTTTACGAAAAAATGGCAGAGCTTAAAATTGGAAATATTTATCAAAAAGAAAGGATTCCAATGTATTATCCATGTCCGGACCGAAAAGACAGAAAGTTTGAATATGATATGAAGCCATTCCTTGTCGGAAAGGTAGAAGATGCATTCAGAGATGTACAGTGTTGCGGGCTTGGTGGATGCGCAGCTGGAAAAGAAGCGGATGTGGCACAGGCACTGACAGACCGTGTAAAAGCATCGAGGGAGCCGGAACTTTATACATATTGCGCTTCGTGCATCTGTAGTTTCAGAAGGAGAGGATATGAAGATGCAAAGCATTTGCTACCGCTTATTATGGGAATCGATGAAAAGGTACCTCTTGGGAAAACACCTATTTTGAATCGGGCAAAATGTAAATTTAAATAGGGGAGTCGTGGGAAAAGAATGACGATTAAAGAATTAGAGGAATTTCGGATGATTTGTCAAAGAGGAAGTCTTGCGAGGGCTTCAAAAGAGCTTTTTATGTCACCACAGGGACTCAGCCGTGTACTGAAAAATCTGGAAAATGAACTGGAATGTACGTTGCTTGACAGGGTTGCCTCCGGGATAGAACTGACAGAGAGCGGACAGAGGCTGTATGATTATGCGAATACGGTTCTTAGCGAATATGACAAATTGAAAAAAGAAATTGATATGATACGTGCGAGTGAGGAAGGGACAGTAGAACTTCTGGTTGCCTATGATATCCTGCGTTACCTGACGCCAGACTGTATTCTGGAATTTCAGAAGAAATATCCGAATGTGACATTTTCTTATATGGAATATCCGGATCGGATCGTAGAGAAAATGCTGCTTGACAAAGAAGGGAATGTGGCATTGTCGATCGGACCATTTGCAGGAGATTGTTTTGATATGAAAAGTTTAAAAAAATGCAGTCTGGGGCTTCTGGTCTATGAAGAACATTCTCTGGCGAAAAAAAGAGAAGCAACTATTCTGGATCTGGAAGGCGAGCCTCTTTATCTTGAAAACAGCAGTTTTAAACTCAATGAGTTTATTCAGAGCAGATGCTGGAACCGGGGATTTGAACCGGATATTGTATTTGAGACAAATGGATTTGATCTCTGCTATAAAATGTGCCGGCTGAAGAGAGGGATTTCTGTGACGATTGACTTTGTCCATGAAGATATGAATACAGAGGGGCTGGTCATGATTCCTTTCGCAGAAGATGATATGATCTGGGAAATCGGTCTTCTTACGCTGAAGGACAGAGCAATGGAATCATCAGTAGAAAAATTCTATAAGTATATAGAAAATTACAATAGCTAAACGAAGTGTTGAGGGGTAACAACAAAGCAGGAATGAAAAACAGCGTGCTTTTTGTTAATAATTTGTTATAATGAAGGACGGAGAAAATGAAGGAGGAAAATTTTAATGAAAAAGAGAATTGCAGCTCTGCTTTTAAGTACTGTGATGGCGTTTTCCTTAACAGCATGTGGAAACAGCGCAAAGACAGAAAAAGCAGACAACAAAGAAACCAAGCAGACAACCGAAGCCGTAGAGGATATGAGCTTCGATGAAATGGTGGATGCAGCCAAGGGTACAACCGTTACATTTTACGGATGGGGCGGAGATGATAGCTTAAATGACTGGCTTGACAACTACTATGCACCGCGTCTGAAAGAAAAATATGACATCACACTGGAACGTGTACCGATGGATATTGATGCGATTTTAAGTCAGCTTTCTGGTGAAATTTCAACAGATAAAAAAGATGGCGATATCGATATGATCTGGATCAACGGAGAAAACTTCAAGACCTGTAAAGAAAACAACATGCTTTACGGACCGTTTGCAGAAGAACTTCCGAACTTCCAGTCTTATATTGATACAGATGATGAAGAGACAAATGCAGACTTCTGCTTTCCGATTGAGGGATATGAAGCTCCATACGGAAAAGCACAGCTTGTTATGATCGCAGATACAGCAGTAACACCGGATCTTCCGACAAACACAGATGAGTTCATGGAGTTCTGCAAAGCGAACAAAGGAAAAGTAACTTATCCTGCATTACCTGACTTTACAGGAAGTGCATTTGTTCGTAATGTGATTTACGATATCTGCGGATATGAACAGTTCATGGATATGGAAGCTGATAAAGAGACTGTAAAAGCAGCAATTGAGCCAGCTCTTGAATATCTGCGTGAACTGAATCCATACCTGTGGAATGAAGGAAAGACTTTCCCGAAGGATTCTACGGCACTGACCAATATGTACTCTGATGGAGAAGTTGTGATGGATATCTCTTATGGTGCATACTCAACAGCTACCAACATTGAAAATGGTACTTACACAGAGACATCTCAGTCTTTCCAGTTCGATAAAGGAACAATTGGAAATACAAACTACATTGCAATTGCAGCAAACTCAGGAAATGTAGCAGGAGCACAGGTAGCAATCAATGAGATGCTTGATCCGGAAGTACAGGCAGACCGTTTCACAGAGATCCGTACCATTCCGGTTGTAGATTACAACAAATTAAACGATACACAGAAAGAAGCATTTGATAAGGTTGAGATTGGTAAGGGTGTAATCCCTCAGGATGAACTTTTATCAAAACGTCTTCCGGAAATGCCTTCCGCACTTGTACCGATCATCGAAGAGATCTGGGCAGAGGAAGTAGTAGGAAAATAAAATGAAGAAAAAAATGACACCTTATATACTGTTGGTGCCGCAACTTATATTAGGCGTAGTTTTTATTATTGGTCTGGGAACTGGAATCATCCAAAGTTTAGGGGTGATTCCAGCTTTTGGATTAACGGAACCGACGCTGAAATATTATAAGGAGGTACTGACAAGACCGGATCTTTTGCAGTCATTAAAATATAGTCTGTACATTGCATTTATGTCGGCTTTTCTTGCCACAGTAACAGGAACATTTCTGTGTGCAGTTCTGGTGAGTGCCGGAAAAGTGCGCGGAATCATTATGCGGATCGTTCAGATTCCAATCATTGTTCCCCATGTTGTTGTGGCACTCTTTATTGTAAATATTCTTTCGCAAAATGGAATCCTTGCGAGAATCCTTGCAAATGCAGGATTGATTACGGATCAGCAGCAGTTTCCGATGCTGCTCTATGACAGATATGGACTTGGTGTAATTCTTGCCTATCTGTGGAAGGAAATTCCATTCATAATTTATTTTGTGATTGCTCTGATGGCGAATATCAATGGCAGTCTTGGAGAAGCAGCGACCAATCTTGGAGCGAATAAACTTCAGGCCTTCATGAAAGTAACGCTTCCTTTATGTATGAATACAGTGCTCAGTGGTTTCCTGATCATCTTTGTATTTGCACTTGGAGCATATGAGCTGCCGTTCATACTTGGAGCAACGATACCAAAGGCGCTGCCGGTTCTGGCTTATCTGGAATATACCAAGCCTGATCTGCGGGCGCGACCGTATGCGATGGCGATCAATGGAATCCTGATCGTGATCTCTCTGATTGCAGCAGTTTTATATTACATATTACTTCGCCGGAGCACGAAGAAGCTGGCAGGTTAGGAGGAATAGGAAGATGAAAAGAAAAAAGAACATCTGGGAAGGCCTGATCATAGGCATTTTTATTTTCCTGGTGATTGTACCAATTCTTACGATCCTTGTCTGGGTAGGGACAGAGAGATGGGCATGGCCGTCACTTATCCCGCAGAAAATTTCGATGAGAGCGGTGAATGGAATACTGAGAAACAGGCAGCAGCTTGTGCGACTTTGTATGTCCAGTCTTTTCATATCGGCTTCGGTCGCGTTCCTGTCGGTTGTAATCGGAACAATGACGGCGAGGGCGCTGGAATGCTATGACTTTTTTGGAAAGCGGCTGTTTTCATTTATGTCGATGCTTCCGTTTCTTGTTCCGGGAACCGTGTTTGCGATGGGGGTTCAGATTACCTTTATCAAATGTGGATTAAGCGGAACCGTTCAGGGAGTCATTATTGTCCATCTGATCTGTTCTCTTCCGTATGCAGTTACGCTGATGCAGGATGGAACAAGAGCAATTGGGGTAAAGCTGGAGGAGCAGGCAAGAGTTCTGGGGGCTGGTGCGCTTCAGGCGTTTTTTAAAGTGACACTTCCGAATCTGTTTCCGGTCATGCTTTCTGCGTTTTCGATGGCATTTGTTGTTTCGTTCAGTCAGTATTTCTTGACGTTGATGATCGGCGGGGGAAATGTCAAAACATTTGCAATCGTCATGGTTCCATATCTCGGAAGCGGAGAACGTAATTTTGCCAGCATTTACAGTGTGATATTCCTGGTGATCATGCTTCTGGTGTTTGGAATACTGGAATGGATCGTGGGACGTTTTACAAAGGCACAGGAAGTAGAATATTATTAGGCAGGAGGAGCACATGAGTCTTACAATTAAAGAACTTTGTGTAGATTTACAAAAGACAAGAATACTGAAGAATATAAATCTGGAGATTAGAACGGGAGAATTTGTTTCGCTTCTTGGCGCCTCAGGCTGCGGAAAGACAACACTGTTAAAAAGCATTGCAGGTCTTCTTGAAACGCAGGAAGGGGATATCCGGATCGATGACACATCGATTACAAATCTTGCACCGGAAAAAAGAGGAACCGTGATTGTTTTTCAGGATCTCAGACTGTTTCCGCATATGACGGTAGAACAGAATATTAGCTTTTCGATGGATCTGAAAAAAATCCCGAAAAAAGATAAGCAGGCGCAGGTAGGAGAACTGTTAAAAGCTGTCCAGCTGGAAGGATTTGAGAAGCGTAAGATCCGGGAAATGTCCGGTGGACAGCGTCAGAGGGTCGCGCTGGCAAGAGCGCTTGCGGCAGATCCGAAAATTCTTCTTCTTGATGAACCATTTTCAAGCCTGGATGAGAATCTGCGGTGCGAGATGGCAGATCTGGTAAGAAAGCTGCATCATGAGATGGGTCTTACGGTCGTTATGGTCACGCATGATAAAGAAGAAGCGATGAAGGTGTCTGACCGGATCGCTCTGATGAAAGCTGGAGAAGTGCTTCAGTATGATAAGCCGGAGAGGATGTTCTACCATCCAGAGTCCAGAGCGGTGGCAGATTATATGGGACAGACAAATTATATTTTTGGGAAAGTGGAGAATGGCAGATTCGTAAGCCGGGCAGTTTCATTTGAGACGCAGAAAGCGGAAGGAGAGTATGAACTGATGGTCAGACCATCGGCGATCACGCTGACCGTAGATGAGACGGAAAGAATGTATCAGATTGAAGAAGTTATGTTTGAGGGGGAAACAGCAGAAATCCTGTTGAAGTATGCAGATGGAAAGCTGACAGTATGGATGCTTCACCGTGACTGGATGAAACTGGGGGTAAAAACAGGAGAACTGGTTGGCATCAAAATTGATGAAAGACAGGGGATTTTGTTTCAGAAGTGATAAAAGGAGAATGGTATGCGAAAAATAATTCATGATTGTGACTGTACGTTTGGAATTAACGGGTGTGATGTAGATGATGGACTGGCACTGCTGTATCTTCTGGGGGATCCGGAAGCAGAGGTCCTGGGAGTGACGACAACTTATGGGAACAATACGCTGGAGAAGGTTTACGAAAATACAAAGAAGTTTGTAAAGAAAATCGGGCATGACGAGTTGCGCGTTTACAAAGGTGGAGCAACACCGGGAGAAACCGAAAGTGAAGCGGCACATTATCTTGCCGAGATGGCAGAAAAGTATGCCGGGGAGCTGGAAATTCTGGTGACGGGTTCCGTGACAAATCTTTATGGAGCCTGGAAACACAATCCTGAGTTTTTTCATCAGGTGAAGAGTATCGTATTGATGGGAGGAACAACAGAACCACTGATCTTTGCAAAGCGGGAAATGGATGAACTTAATTTCTCCTGTGATCCGCTGGCAACTTATACGACACTTACCAGTGGAACGGATGTTGCGGTTATTACGGGTAATAATTGCCTGAAGGTACTTTTTACAAGAGAAGAGTATGAAAGAGAACTTTCGGATCTGAGTAAGGGAGTTGTAAGGCTGATCAAGAATGAGACGGATTACTGGTTTGACAATAACTGGGATGAATATGGAATTCCCGGATATTATAACTGGGATGCGATTGCTGCGGCTTACATGATGCATCCGGAACTTTTTGAGATACAGAGAGTGGACATGCAGCTGTCAACAGAAAAGCTTACAAAGGGAAGACTGATTTTGGCAGAGGATGAAACGAAAAAGAACTGCACCCTCAAGATCCCGGTGATTAGAGATGCGGACGAGTTCCGTAGAAATCTGTATGATACCTGGATGAACGTAGAAATTGAAACCGTGAAGTAGAGATGAAAATATCAATTATTATACCAACATACAATGAAGAATCGACAATTGAAAGGCTGATGGAGACACTGGAGCCGCTGAATGAAAGATGTGAGATTCTGTTTGTAGACGGGGGAAGCACGGATGGAACACTGGCACTTTTGAAGGACCGGTATCCGGTAATTCAGTCCCCGAAAGGAAGGGCAAAGCAGATGAACAAGGGAGCGGAAGAAAGCAGTGGAGATGTACTTTTTTTCCTGCACTGCGACAGTGAAGTTCCAGCTACAGCATTAGAAGAGATTGAGACTGTAATGAAAAAATACCGGGCAGGGTGTTTTGGAATTGCATTTCATTCATATAACTTTTTTATGTTCACCTGCAGGGTGATCTCCAATCACAGGATTAAAGACAGAAAAGTAATGTTTGGAGACCAGGGGATTTTCATTGACCGGAAGTTGTTTTTTGAAGTGGGAAAATTTCCAGAGATGCCGATTCTGGAGGATTATCAGTTTTCACTGACCCTCAAAGAAAAAGGGATTCCGCTTGGGATGACAAGACACAGGATTTATACTTCAGACAGAAGATTCGGCGGAAATACAATCGAAAAGCTGAAAGTAATGTGGCTTATGAACCGGCTGAGAGCCATGTACCGGGATGGTGTTCCGGCAGAAGAGATTGCAAAATTATATAAGGATGTCCGTTAGGGAGTCTGCTTTATGCAGACTCCTTTACTTATTCAGAAAATCAATAAAAGAAATAGAGAAAATCAATGATAAGTGTAAGCGATTTGATTGAATAAAGACTGAAAAAATAATATAATTATAATTTAAAGGGGAAGAAAATATGTCAGTTTATATTCAAAATTTTGTCAAATTTAAGCCGTTTTTAAAAGAACTGGTTTCAAGAGACGTGAAGGTGAAATACCGGCGTTCCATACTGGGGGTTTTATGGACACTGCTGAATCCACTTCTTATGATGACGGTTTTATCCATCGTTTTCTCAAATCTGTTTAAATTTGATATAGAGAATTTTCCGTTGTATTTGTTATGTGGGCAGGTTATTTTTAACTTTTTCAATGACGCTACGACAAATGCAATGTCAGCAATTATCGGGAGTGCATCTCTGATAAAGAAGGTGTATGTACCGAAATATGTATTCGTGATGTCAAGGGTGTGTTCCAGTCTGATCAATCTGATGTCATCCTGTGCAGCGTTATTTCTGATTATGATCGGTATGCGTGCGGAGCTTCACTGGACAATGCTTCTTTCAGTTGTGCCACTTTTTTTGCTGGTGGTTCTGGCTCTGGGGATTGGACTGATTCTGGCGACGATTGCGGTGAAATACAGGGATGTTCTGCACTTGTATTCGGTGCTGATGGCAGTGCTGATGTATCTGACACCGGTTATCTATCCAATGTCGATTCTGCCGGAATGGTTATACCATCTGGTAATGATAAACCCTCTGACCAGTATTCTGATCATGTTCCGGAATGTTGTGATCTATGGCAGACTTCCAGGTCTGGTGATGTTTCTGGTGACAGCAGCAGAAGCTGTACTGTGTCTTGGAGTGGGATGCTGTTTTTTTTATAAGCATCAGGATGGTTTTATCTTTGATTTGTAGGAGTAAGGATGGAGAAAAAAGTAATTGTAAAAGTAGAAGATGTTTCCATCAAATTCAGTCTGGCATCAGAGAAATTTGATGGATTTAAGGAATATTTTATACAGAGAGTAAAGAAAAAGATTACCTATCAGGATTTTTGGGCACTGCAGGACGTGTCGTTTAAAGTCTATAAAGGAGAAACACTGGGACTGATCGGTGTAAACGGAAGTGGAAAAAGTACGATGTTGAAAATCATTGCCGGTGTCATGAAACCAACCTGTGGCAGCGTTAAGACTTCCGGTGTGATCGCGCCGCTGATCGAACTGGGAGCAGGGTTTGATTTTGACCTGACTGCGAAGGAGAACGTATTTCTGAACGGGACGCTGCTTGGATATACCAGGGAATATCTGGAGGAGCACTATGAAGAGATTGTAGAGTTTTCAGAACTGGGCCAGTTTATGGATGTACCGGTGAAAAATTTTTCATCGGGAATGTTTTCGCGTCTCGCGTTTGCGGTAGCAACAATCGGACAGCCGGATATTCTGATCGTGGATGAAGTATTATCGGTAGGCGATTTCCATTTTCAGCAGAAATGTGAAGCAAGAATTAACCGGATGAAGGAGAATGGAACTACGATTTTGTTTGTTTCGCATAATATGGAGCAGGTGAGAAATCTGTGCAGCCGGATTGTATGGCTGGAACATGGAAGAGTTCGCAGTATCGGGGATGCAGATGAGTTGTGCAGAGAATATCAGGAAGCAGAATAAGAGGGAAAAATGAGAAAAGTAAAAAAGTTGGCAGCAGTTATTGTGCTGATTCTGCTTGCATTTGTTTATGGACATGTTCATAAGACGCATGCGATTTATGACCGGATGATAGAAAATGACCAGTATGTCATGATGGATGTGTCGCAGGATCAGATATCGCAGAAATTTGTCTGTGAGGAGGAGATACTGGATGGAATCCAGGTGAAATGCCAGAATTTGCAGGAAGATCCAGAAACAGAGATCCGGATTTATCTTCAGGATTGCGAAAATGGAGAAACGGTTGCGGAATCTGTGAAAAAGGCAGGAGATATCAAAGCGGGCAAATTCAATGAATTTTCGTTTGATACGGTCAGCAGCTGCAGGGGGGAGGCGTATAAAGTAGTATTTGAAAAAGATTCTATTGCACTTTATGCGGAAAAGACATCAGAAGAAGGAACAAATTTGAAAATAAATAGTGAAGAAAGTGAAGGAACTTTAATTTTAAAGACGGTTACATATCGGTTTGATATAGAAACATTTTGCGTATTTCTGCTGCTAGTATTGTATATCTGTGTTTTCTTTCAGTTTTTGAACTGGTTATTTTCCAGATAGTGTGGAAGAGAGGACTTGAAAAATGGAAAATGCTTTTTATATCGCAGCATGTCGGTTTCATGTAAAAGAAAAAGACAGATTACTTATTACGGGATATTTTCTGGATAACAGACCAGATGGAAACCGGATTGAAATCCGGCTGGATGGAAAGAAACTATTTTATACCACGGACGGAATCCGTCTTCATCCGCTGAAGTTTCGCAAGATAAGAAAAAGACTTATAACCAAACAGTTTTTTCTCTGGATACATCTTCCGAAAGACTGGAGAGAAACGTCCAGACTGGAAGTATTGCAGTCGTATCGTGGAAAAGAAGAATTGATGAAGACCTTTGCAGTTAGTGAATTGAAGAACCTGGAGAAATGGCTGGCAAACAGCATAGATAAGGTGAATACTGAAGAAAAAGGATTTTCAGTCGAGGGATGGTATTATAGCAGGAAAAATGCATCGATTCGGTTTCTGGATGAGAATCAGAATGAACTGGAGATGAAAGAAGAAAAAATCCGGCGTCTGGATGTGCTGCGAGAGTATCCGGAATGTAAAAAGGAAGAGATTGCCGGGTTTAAGGCATTTTATGAGGAAGGTATTCCGCGAAAACTGGAAGTATGCTTTGAAGAAGAAGAGAAAAATGCGGAAGAGATCATGAATCTCAAAAGAAAACTGCGACGTCAGAAAATGCTGGATGATTTTCGCAAAGTCAGAATCTATTATCGTCAGTTTGGAATCCGTGCAGCGTTTATCAGGGCGGGTGACAAATTGAGTGGGAAAAACGGTACAGAGTATGAAGAATGGCTGCGAAGACATGAGCCGTCCAGGATCAGACTGTACCGGCAGAAGAGAAAGCAATTTACCCGGATGCCGAAGATTTCGATTGTTGTTCCTCTTTACCGGACACCGGAAAGATATCTGCGGGAAATGCTGGATTCTGTAAGAGGACAGTCCTATCAGAACTGGGAGCTCTGTCTTTCAGATGGAAGCGGGGAAGATTCGTCGATTGCAGGGATTCTGGAAGAATACACAAAGAAGGATAGCCGAATCCGGGTGAAGGACAATAAAAAACAACTGCATATTTCGGATAATACAAATGTGGCACTGGATATGGCAACGGGAGATTATATCGCTTTTATGGATCATGATGATCTGCTGACACCGGACGCATTGTATGAGTGTGTGGCAGAATTGAATGAATATCCGGATACAGAGCTTATTTATACGGATGAAGATAAGATTACGATGGATGGAGAAGAGTATTTCTTCCCTCATTTCAAATCGGATTTTAATCCAGATATGCTTTGTACAACAAATTATTTCTGTCATCTGGTGGTTGTTAAAAAGGAATTATATCAGGCGGCAGGAAAGTTGAACGGCGAATACGATGGTGCACAGGACTATGATTTTGTACTCCGGTGTGTTGAGAAGACCGATAAGATCCGGCATATACCGAAAATCCTATATCACTGGCGAGCATGCGAAGGATCTACAGCAGGCAGTGCAGACAATAAATCCTATATTGTGGATGCAGGTGCAAAAGCGGTAAGAGCGCATTACAGAAGAATGGGAATTGAAGCAGAAGTCATTCCAACGAAGTATCCGGGAATGTACCGGACGAAATATCCGGTAAAACAAACACCTAAGATATCGGTTATTATTCCAAACAAAGATCACACAGATGATCTGATCAAATGCCTGCGATCGATCCGGGAAAAAAATACCTATGAGAATATAGAAATTCTTGTTATAGAAAATAACAGCCAGAAAAAGAAAACGTTTAAAGATTATAGAAGGATCATGCATGAGTATCCAAAAGTTAAGGTTCTGTACTGGAAAGGAGAAGGATTCAATTATCCGGAGATCAATCAGTATGGAATTGATCATGCGACCGGCGAATATCTGCTGTTTCTGAACAACGATACAGAAATGATCGGCAATGACTGTATTAAAGAAATGTTGAGCTATTGTATGCGGGAGGATGTAGGTGCTGTCGGAGCGAGAATGTATTACGAAGATGGAACGCTTCAGCATGGAGGAGTGATCATCGGACTTGGAGGAGTGGCAGGACATGCATTCCTTGGCATAGACGGAGATTCGCCGGGATACTTTGCGAGGGCGCAGGTGGTCCATGATCTGAGTGCGGTGACCGCAGCCTGTATGATGATGAAAAAACGGGTGTATGAAGAAGTTGGAGGATTTGACTCGAAGTTTGCGGTGGCATTTAATGATGTAGATCTGTGCCTGAAAATACGAAAAGCCGGATATCTGATCGTATATGATCCATATGCGGAACTGATTCATTATGAATCCAAGTCAAGAGGATATGAAGATACGGAAGAGAAAATCGAACGTTTCCACGGAGAAGTAAATCTGTTTCAGACAAGGTGGAAAGATTTCCTGAAAAAGGGTGATCCATATTACAGTCCGAATCTGACACTGGATCATAATGATTTTGGACTGAATCATCTGGCAAAAGTGGAGAGGAGATAGGAGATGTTCAATAAAATGTCTCTGTATCGGGTAAAAAAAGGATTCGTATATCTGCGGTACTTTGGACCAAAAGAATTTCTGATACGATTAAAAGAAAGAATCCGTATTCAGAAGATTGATTATGAAAAATGGTATGAGAATCACAGACGAACAGAAGAGGAATTGGAAAGTCAAAGGCAGGAAGCATTTGCGTATGCACCCCTGATCAGTATTGTCGTGCCGGTATATCAGGCACCGGAAGAATTTTTGAGACAGATGATTCTGTCTGTATGCCGTCAGACGTATAAAAATTGGGAATTATGTATGACTGTTTCAGATGAAGAAAGACACAGAATGGAAGAAATTCTGGAAGAGGATGAGTTCAAAGAAAAAGCGATTCACCTGATCGGTATTTCAGAAAACAGAGGAATTTCTGAAAATACAAATGCAGCGATAAAGGAAGCTACCGGAACATATATCGGTTTTTTGGATCAAGATGATCTGCTTGCGCCGGATGCATTGTACGAGATGGTAAAGAAGTTGAATGAGTATCCGGAGGTCGGACTTCTTTATTCAGATGAAGATAAAGTGACGGCAGATCTGAAAAAACATTTTCAGCCGCATTTTAAACCGGATTTCAATCTGGATCTGTTGCGGGCGAATAATTATATCTGTCATTTTTGTGTGATAAAAAAAAGTCTGATTGAAGAAATGGGCGGTCTGAGAAGTGAATTTGACGGAGCGCAGGATTACGATTTGGTTTTCAGGTGTGTGGAAAAAACGATAACGGCGCATGTGCCGAGGATTCTTTATCATTGGAGGGTACATCAGGTTTCTACTGCGGACAATCCAATCAGTAAAACTTATGCATTTGAAGCTGGACAGCGTGCCATAGAAGCACATCTGCTAAGATGTGGTGAACATGCAGAAGTTTTACCGGAACTGGATAGAGGGTTTTATCGTGTCCGGTATAAGGTGCAGGGGAATCCGAAGATTTCCATTCTGATTCCCAATAAAGATCATGTGAAAGATCTGGAAAAATGTCTGCAGTCCATTTCCAAATCGATTTATAAGAATTATGAGATTACGATTATTGAAAATAACAGTAAAAAGGCAGAGACGTTTGCTTACTATGATAAAATAGAATCGGACCATATCCGAATTCTGAGATGGGATGGGCCATTTAATTATTCGGCGATCAACAACTACGCAGTAAGCGAGACTGATGGAGAATATCTGGTACTTCTGAATAATGATACAGAAGTGATTGGAAAGGACTGGCTAGGAGAAATGCTTGCGAACTGCCAGAGAAAAGAAGTCGGGATTGTCGGAGCAAAGCTTTATTATCCAAATGGTCAGGTGCAGCATGCTGGAGTCATTGTTGGGATTCGGGGAATTGCTGGTAATATGTTCCGGGGACTTCCAAAAGGTTATTCCGGGTATCTGCACAAAGCAAGTACTCAGCAGGATTTGTCAGCGGTGACCGCAGCATGTATGATGGTAAAGCGTTCTGTATATGAAGAAGTGGGTGGATTTGAAGAGCAACTTGCAGTGGCGTTCAATGATATTGATTTCTGTCTGAAGGTACGCAGATGTGGATATCTTGTAGTGTATGATCCTTATGTGAAACTGTATCATTATGAATCCAGATCGAGAGGGGCAGAAGATAATGAGGAAAAGATCAGAAGATATCAGTGTGAGATTGATTATGTACGCCGGAACTGGTCTGAAATCATGGAAAAAGGAGATCCGATGTACAATCCTAATCTTACGCTGGTGAAGTGTGATTATTCTTTGCGTGAAAAAGAAGATGGATAGAGAAAAGATGGTGGTATTTTGATAAAGAACAATCAGCGGATGTTAAATAAAGCGCAGGTATGTATGGATGCGGGAATCATTGGTGCTACATATTTTTTCTCATGGTATCTGAGATTTAAAAGTGGGTTTTTTGTGCAGGACGTAGGGGTTCTTCCGGCGAAAACGTATTTTTCAGCTTTGTTTTTAATAATCCCTGGATATCTGCTTTTGTATAGTATTTTTCAGCTTTATATGCCAAGGAGGGTAAAAAGTTACCGTAAGGAGCTGATGGATATCATCCGTGCCAATGGAATTGGATTTATGATCTTTATCCTGGTACTTTATTTTATAAAGCAGGAGCATTTTTCAAGACAGATGCTGTGTATTTTCTTCTTTATAAACATCTCGCTGGAATTTGCTTCGAGATATCTGATTCGCACAATTTTGTGGAAAATGCGAAAGCAGGGACTGAATCAGAAACATATCCTGATGATTGGAGAGAGTCAGATGGCAGAACAGTATATGGACAGGCTGAGAGAGAATCCAAAGTGGGGATATCAAGTGTTTGCCCATCTGAAAGATGAAGAGAAACTGGAAAGAATACTGGAGGGGAATGAACTGGATGAGGTTGTGATTGCGCTTCGTGCAGAGGATTATGGAAAACTGGAGCGGATTGTGGATGTCTGTGAGAAGGCAGGGGTACACACGAAAATGATTCCTGATTTTGGAAATGTGATTTCTACCAGGCCTTATATTGAGGATGTGCAGGGGATTCCGGTGATCCATGTCCGCAGAGTTCCACTGAATATCATGCGGAACAGGGCGGCAAAGAGGGCAGTTGATCTGATTGGGGCAACGGTTGCAATCATTCTTTTTTCACCGGTCATGCTGCTTACTGTGCTGGTGGTTGCCTTGACAGAGGAAGGGAGTGTGATCTACCGGCAGGAAAGAGTTGGACTGCATAACCAGGTATTTTATATGTACAAATTTCGGTCTATGATCATGCAGGATGAAGAAAAGGAAAAAGCAGAATGGTCTACCAGGAATGATCCGAGGATTACACCGGTTGGAAAGCTGATCCGCAGAACAAGTATAGATGAATTGCCGCAGCTTTTTAATGTGCTGAAAGGGGAGATGAGTCTGGTGGGACCAAGACCGGAAAGACCGCAGTTTGTGCAAAAGTTCCGGGATGAAATTCCACGTTATATGGTAAAGCATCAGGTACGTCCGGGAATGACTGGATGGGCGCAGATCAATGGCTACCGGGGAGATACTTCCATTGAGAAGCGGATCGAATATGATCTTTACTATATTGAGAACTGGACAATGGTATTTGATATGAAAATATTGATTCTGACAATTTTTAAAGGATTTTTTGACGGAAGATGAAGATAGATGTGATCATACCGGTCTACAGACCGACAGAAAAACTGCATAAAGTATTGTACAGGCTCTGCAGACAGACGCACCTTCCGGAGCAAATCATTCTGTTACACACCAGGGATGGGATAAAGCTGGATGTTTCGGTTTGTAAAGACCGGGTTTCTGTTACAGAGATTCCGATTTTGGAAAAAGAATTTGATCATGGAAGAACCAGAGAGCAGGGAATCTGGATGTCAGATGCAGATATTGTGGTCATGATGACCCAGGATGCAGTTCCGGCAGATCCGTTTCTTTTGGAAAAGCTTTCAGAAGTATTAAATGAGCATCCGGATGCTGTGGCAGCTTATGCCAGACAGATACCGGATCAGAACTGTGGTCTGTTGGAAAAATATACGAGAGTTTTCAATTATCCCCCAAAAAGCCAGATTAAATCGCAGAAGGATTTGCCAAAACTGGGAATAAAAACTTATTTTTGCTCCAATGTATGTGTTGCCTATCGGAGAGGAGTCTATCTGGAACTGGGAGGATTTCCGCATCCGGCCATCTTCAATGAAGATTTGATCTTTGCAGCAGGAGCAATCCAAAATGGATGGAAGATTATTTATAAAGCAGATGCACGGGTGATTCATTCTCATGAGTATACTTACAGAGAGCTGATAAGGAGAAATTTTGACCAGGGTGTATCGCAGGCATGTCATCCAGAAATATTTGAAAAAGTAAAGTCAGAGAAAGAAGGCATACACCTGATTTGCACACTTGTGAAAAAGCTTTTAAAAGAAAGAAAATATTTGCAGATTATACAGCTGTTTGTGGAAAGCGGGTGCAAATATCTGGGCTACCAGATGGGAAAACATTACCGACAATTACCGGAAAGTTTCATCATGAAACTGACAATGAATCATAATTACTGGAGAGGAAGGAATGATGAGGATGCTTAAAAAAATTGCAGGATGGTCATGGAAGAAAAAGATAATAGTGATTATTTGCGTAGTGTTGACACTTGTTCTGGGGGCGGCAGGTGCCGTATTCGGATATGCTGCCAGTAAAGTGAACAAAATTCAGAAGATTGAAGTAAAAAAAGAAACGTTGAAAGAGTCTATTACAGAAGAGGTGGAGCATAAAAGCGGATATCTGAATGTGGCAGTATTCGGGCTGGATTCTAGGGATGGGTCACTAGATAAAGGAAATCGAAGTGATACGATCATGATCGTAAGTTTGAATCAGGAAACTTATGAAGTGAAAATGGTATCGGTGTACCGTGATACTTTTATGCGGCTGAAAGATGGAAGTTATAATAAGGCGAATGCAGCCTATTCTTATTTCGGACCGGATGGGGGTGTTGCTCTTTTGAATGAGAACATGGATATGAACATTGAGAAGTATGTATCTGTGAACTTTAATGCCTTAGTCGATGTAATTGATGCGGTGGGAGGAATGAATCTGGAGCTGACTGATGCAGAAGTAGTCCACATGAATAATTATTGTGTGGAGACTTCTGAAGTAACCGGAAAAAGTTATAAGAAGATTGAGCCGGAAGTCGGAGGTAGCTATCATCTGAATGGAGTACAGGCGGTTTCTTATGCGAGAATCCGTTATACAGATGGTGGAGACGCGCAGCGTACAGTGCGTCAGAGAATCGTCCTTCTGAATATCATGCAGAAGCTGCAGCAGATGGATCTGACGACGATCAATAAGATTGCTGACAGTGTTTTTCCACAGATTGCAACCAATTTTTCTTTTACTGAAATTCTGAATTATGCGAAAGATTTTCAAAAATATAAAGTAGGTGAAACACTTGGATTTCCAAATACAAGGTATTCCAAAATGCTTTCTGGTGTAGGAAGTACAGAAATCGCAGATACACTGGCATCCAATGTTGCCGAAGTACATCAGTTCCTGTTTGGAGATACAGATTATCAGGTATCAGGGACAGTAAAAGGAATTGATGATGAAATAAAAGATGCGCTTTCCAGTGGAAAATATGAGGAAACAGACGAGACGGAAAAAGAGAATGAAAAGTCGGAAGACAAGACATCTGAGGAAACGAATCATACAGAAAGTAATATAGAAGTGACGGAAGATGGAAATGCCGGAACGGATTCTGGCAATTCATCAGCCGACAGTGGATCTGGTTCATCAGCAGTGACAGAACCACAGCAGCCGGATACAGAAACACCGCCGGATTATTATGAGGAAGATTACTATTATGGTGATGATTAAAGGAGGAAAAAGGAATGAGAAAAATAACAAAGTGGTTATGCAGTGTATTGCTTGTAGCAGCAATTGGTCTGACAGGATGTGGACAGAAACAGAAGACGGAAAGTACGGCAGAGAAATCCAATGAAAATCATTTTGTGGGAGAGTGGATCGTTGAGCCGGAGTATGCAATCAGCAAGGTTGGAGATGAAAATACGCTGTTTGTAGATGGAAGGGGAGAAAAAAAGGCAATCCTTGGAACTGTAAAAGGTGCAATTGCTACAGTATGGCAGGATTGGAGTATTACAGAAGGAAAACAGGGAGATGAGAAATGGGGGTGCATCCAGGAGCCGGAACAGCTGGAAGAGACTCTTGGCAATCTTGGAATTACAAAGGATAAAGAAATTATTCTGATCGGTGAGACCCTAGATGGATGGGGAGATGATGCGAGACTTCTCTGGGAACTCCGGGCAGCCGGATATGAAGATGTGAAGATGGTAGATGGCGGATGGAAGGCGTTGAAAGACAGTGGAATCAAGACACAGTTCCTCGCATCCAAACCGGAACCGGCAGAAGTAAAAATCGATGAAATTGATTATTCCCATGTGATGACAACCGAAGAATTACAGAAGAATTATGACGAGTACAAAATTGTGGATGTGCGTACCGATGAAGAATATGAAGGAGCAATCCTGTATGATGAAGCAAAGGGAGGACATCTTCCGGGAGCAATTCATATCCGGTACACGGATCTGTTCGATGATGCGGGATATCTGAAATCCAATGAAGAACTGACAAAAATGTTTGAGGATGCCGGACTGTCTAAAGATGATGAGATCGTCACTTATTGTACAGGAGGAATCCGTTCGGCATATACACAGCTGGTAATGGAAATGTGTGGATTTGAACATACATACAATTATGATCAGTCATTCTGGAGATGGGCTGTTGTTGGAGATGTAGAATAATGGTTAGCGTTTTGATGTGTACTTATAACCGGAGATTTTGTTTGAAACAGGCGATTGACAGCGTACTTTGTCAGACGTATCCGGATTTTGAATTTGTCATCGTAGATGACGGATCGACCGATGGAACAGAAGAACTGATTAAAAGCTATCAGGATCCACGGATCAGATATTTTAAACTGAATCGGAATTCGTTTTACTGTTATGCAGCAAATCAGGGGCTTTATCACTGCCAAGGAGACTATGTGGCATTTATGAACAGCGATGATGCATGGTTGCCGGACAAGCTGGAAAAGCAAGTGACGGTTATGGAAGAGGATCGGATGCTCGGGGCATGTTTTACGAGAGTATATCTGGTTGATGAAAGTGGCAATGATCTGTCAGAAGAATGCAGGGATATGGCAGAGCTTTTTGACAGGAAGTGTTCGACACAGAAAGAATATCTGCATACGCTTCTGCAATCTGGGAATTTTCTTTGTCATCCTTCGGCGCTGGTCAGAAAATCCGTTTTGGACAAGATTGGATATTTCAATCTTTTGTATCGTCAGCTGGCGGATTATGACCTGTGGCTTCGGCTTGTAAGTGAGTCAGAGATCACGGTTCTGGAAGAGAGACTGATCCGCTTTCAATGGGATATAAAAGGAAAGAAACAGATCAGTATGTCAACAAGAGAAAATTCAGTCCGCGCATTTAATGAATCTGTCATGATCCGGAAAAATTGTGTTGAATCGATGACGGATGAAAAATTTTGTCAGTTTTTCCGGGAAGATTTCCGGAATCCGGATTCTGTATCACATTTACAGCTGGAATTTGAAAAAGCATTCTGGTTGATGAAATGTATAGAGGAAGTACCGGGACTGAAAGCAGCGGGGATGGAAATGCTGGGGCAGATTATGAGAGAAGCAAATGCAATGGAGACTTTAAGAGAGCATTTCCATCTGGATATTTTTGATCTGTATCAGTGGAATGGAGAACATATGTATAAGACGCCATGGCTGATGAGTGAAATTGAAGAAGGAAGCCAGCAACTGGCGTATTATAAAGATATTCTCAAACAGAAAGATGAGTATATCGGGCAGCAGAAAGAACAGCTTGAAAAACAAAATGCAGCGATTGAACAGCAGCAGGAATATATAGAAGGACAACGAAGGCAGGCCGCGCATTATGAAGAACAGCTGGATGAACTTGGCAGACGGATGGAACAGAAAACAGGGCAGCTTAAGAAATATGAGGATAAGATCAGGGAGCAGGATGAAATGATCCAGACATATGCAAATTCAACCAGCTGGAAAATAACAGAACCGATGAGAAAAATCATGCGTCTGCTGAAAAAGTGATTTATAGAAAAGATGAATATACTTAATCCGGGATAAGGACAATCAATTAGTGAATAGATTGAAGATATGTTATAGTTAGAAGAAAGAAGATTAGACGAGGAGAAAAGATTATGAAAAGAACAGCATTATTTCTTGCAGGAATTCTTGCGATTTCATCACTTTCAGGATGTGGTGCAAAGAATTCGGCATCAGACAGCAGTGAACCATTTGAAGGAAAGTATGTAGTAACCGCCGATTATGTGAAAGAAAATTTGGACGATATCATCATAGTGGATGCAAGAGGTGAAGATGAGGCGAAAAAAGGTACTGTAAAAGGTGCAGTGGCAACGACATGGCAGTATCTGGCAACCTGTGAAGACGGGGAAGCGGGAGATGCAAACTGGGGATGTATCCTTGATACAAAGCGCCTGAGCGAAAGATTAGGAGAGCTTGGGCTGGCAAAAGATAAGGAAATCGTGCTTTTTTCAAATGCGGAGAAAGGCTGGGGAGAAGATGGCAGGATTGCATGGGAGCTGATCGCGGCAGGCTATGAGGATGTGAAAATCGTAGATGGCGGGATCAAAGCACTGAAAGCAGCAGGAGTTGAGACTGTCAAAGGAGCAGCAGAGCCGAAACCGGTATCGGTAGAAATTGATTCGATTGATGAAACGCATGTGATCAATACGGATGAGCTGAAAGAGATTTATGACGACTGTAAAATTGTGGATACCCGTACAGATAAAGAATACAATGGAAAGACAATGTATGGGGAGGCAAATGGGGGACATCTTCCAGGGGCAATCCAGATCCGTTATACGGATTTGTTTAACAGTGACAGTACATTAAAGAGTAATGAAGATCTGACCAAGATGTTTGAAGATGCAGGACTTTCAAAAGAGGATCATATTATTACTTACTGTACCGGAGGAATCCGTTCAGCTTATATGCAGCTTGTAATGGAAATGTGTGGCTTTGAAAATTCAGAGAACTATGACGAATCTTTTTACAGATGGTGTGTGGAAGGAGATCTGGAGAAATAAAAGAGAAGCAGATCAACGAGATCTGAACATCGTATGAATATGAATGGATTTGAAAAAGCGGGACGTTGGCAATTTAG
Organism: Coprococcus comes ATCC 27758; assembly: GCF_025149785.1. Lineage (GTDB taxonomy): Bacteria > Bacillota > Clostridia > Lachnospirales > Lachnospiraceae > Allocoprococcus > Allocoprococcus comes. Next base: position 1,054,228 of record NZ_CP102277.1, read on the forward strand.
TCAGCGTCCCGCTTTTGTAACCTTTTTGGGAATAATTATTATTTTACAATTTTTTTCTTACCGAATGCAATGATTGCGCCAAGAGCAGCGAGCATTGCAACCGCGAGAGCAGCGATAGGAGCGGTATCTCCTGTCTTTGTTGTAGCAGCAGTAGTGGTTTTACCGTTATTCTGGTTTTTATTGTTATCTTTGCCATTGTTGTCTTTCTTTGTATCAGGATCAGCGACAGGATCTGTTACAAAATGCTTCTGGATCACTTCACTTTTTGCACCGTTTTCGATGGTGAATACGTGGGTGATTCCGGCTTCTTTGAGAAGCTGAGTTGCTTTTGCAGCACCTCTTGCACCACTGTTGCAAAGAACGTAAATTGTTTTTCCTTTAAAATCTGCTTTGTGAGCAGTTACATATTCTGTAAATGCTTTTGCGAGATCATCCGGAAGTTTGTTATCTTTGTCAAAAAGTGGAAGGGAAAGAGATCCCTTTAAGTGTCCTTTTGTGTAAGAAGCTGTAGAACGTACATCAAGAATCAGGTAGTTCTTTGTATCTGCCATTTTATTGATTACATGAGTGTCAGAAACATAGATTGCAGCAGCTTTTACATCAGCATCTTTTGCACCACCAGTGATAGTATGCACTTTTGCAAGATCATATCCGGCAGATTTTAATAAAGCAGTAGCTGCTCTTGCACCACTTGCACCACTGTTGCAGAGAAGATAGAGTTCTTTTTTCTCAAGAGTGGCTTTGTTGTCTGTTACATATTTTGTGAAATCTTTGGAAAGCTGGTCATCTGTAGTTTTGGCAACTCCGTTTGCATTGAATACAGGTGTTGACATAGAGCCTTTTAAGTGTCCACTTCCATAGTTACCTGTCGCACGGACGTCAAGGATTACTACGTCGTCTTTTCCGACAGCAGCAACAGCTGTTTTTCCGTCTACGGCATTTCCGTCTGTTCCAGACATTGCGTACAGAAGTTCCAGACCTTTTGCACCGTTTTCAATGGTGTATACTTTACCATCTTCTTTGATGCTTGTGTTATAGCCAAGTTTGCTAAGAAGCAGAGTTGCTTTCTGCGCCCCTCTTGCACCACTGTTGCAGATAATGTAGATTGGTTTGTCTTCTGTTATTTTTGAAGGAATTTCTTTTATGAAAGCTTTTTCCAGCGCTTCCGCTTCAGCAGTGTCAAGTTTGTTGTTATCATCAAACAGAGACTGAGAAATAGATCCCTTCAAAGTACCTGTCTTTGTCTGTGCTTTTGAAGAACGTACATCAATAATGTATGCACTTCCGTCTTTTGCAGCGGCAATAGCATCAGTTCCGCTTACGAATTTGTAGCCGTCTACAGTTACAAAAGCACTTTGTACTGTTTTATCGTCTGCACCACCGGTAATGGTGTAGATTGTATTCGGGTCAACACCTTTGTCTGCAAGTAATGCAGTGGCGGCTTTTGCACCTCTTTGGTCGCTGTTACAGAGGACGTATACTTTTTTGCCTGAGAAGGTAGAAGGGTTATCCTGCACATATTTAGCAAAGGTTATTGCATATGGATCTTGGTTGGTTTCTGCTACAACCTGTTTTCCTTCTTCATTCAGATAGAAAACAGGAAGAGAAAGAGATTTTTTCAAATGACCGATTGCAAAGTCCTCTTTTGTACGTACATCTACGATAACCACGTCATTTGAATCAACAGCAGCTACAGCTTCAGCACCGGTTACAGAATTGTTTGTTCCAAGGAATGCGTAACGAACTTCAAGACCTGTTGCTCCGCCTGTAATGGTATGAATACGACTGGTATCATATCCAGCACGTTGTAATAAAACAGCAGCAGCACGAGCCCCTCTTGCACCACTGTTGCAAAGAAGGTAAAGCTCTTTGTTCTGGAAATTTGTGTTATTAGTTACAGTTTCTGTGAAAGCTTTTGCAGTAGCATCTTCAGAAGTTTTGATGATACTGCCATCCTCATTAAATACAGGTGTTGAGAAAGAACCCTCTAAGTGAGAAAGCTCATAGTTTGCAGAAGAACGAACGTCTAAAACAGCAACAGTATTTTTATCGGCTGAAATAGCATCTGGGCCGCTTACATTTGCACCAAAAGTATATGCTTTATATGCAGTTTCGAAATCTGTGATAGCATCAGATTCATTAGCTGGAACTGCTTCGTCTTCAGAAACTGCTTCGTCTTCAGAAACTTCTTCCTGAGTAGTTTCTTCTGGATTCCCCTGATCTTCAGAAACAGTAGTCTGCACATCACTTTCTGTAACGGCATCAGCAACCGGATCAGCGGCAAAAGCTGTCAGAGAGCCGTTCGCAAGTAATGCGAAAGACAGAAATACTGGTAATAATTTTCTTTTCATTTTTCCTCCTTACTCTCAAAATTAGGTTACGATTACATTGTAACAGTTTTCACAAAAATTTCATAATTGTTTTAATCTATATATAAAAATGAAATAGATAAAATCTATAGGTATAATTGAGAGATTTCATTAAACTAACTGCTGTTTCGTGGTAGAATAAAAAGATAAAAATGAAAAACGGGGATATGAAAATGAAAGGAATTATTTTGGCAGGCGGATCAGGAACCCGGCTCTATCCACTTACGATGGTGACATCCAAGCAGCTTTTACCTGTGTATGACAAGCCGATGATCTACTATCCGTTGTCAGTTCTTATGAGTGCAGGAATTCGGGAGATCCTGATTATCAGTACACCACAGGATACACCGAGATTTGAAGAACTTTTCGGGGACGGGCATCAGTTCGGCATCGAATTAACCTATGCGGTGCAGGAAAGACCGGAAGGTCTTGCGCAGGCGTTCATAATAGGAAAAGAATTTATTGGCAATGATGCGGCGGCAATGATCCTGGGGGATAATCTGTTTGCCGGGCATGGGCTTAAGAAACGTCTTTTAGAAGCGGTAAAAGCAGCGGAGAGAGGAGACGGTGCAACCATATTTGGATATTATGTGGATGATCCGAAACGGTTTGGTATCGTGGAATTTGATGAAAAGGGCAAGGCGGTTTCCATTGAGGAAAAACCCGAACATCCGAAAAGTAATTACTGTGTGACAGGTCTGTATTTTTATGATAACCGGGTGAGCGATTATGCAGGACAGTTAAAACCAAGCAGACGCGGGGAGCTGGAGATCACGGATCTTAACCGGATCTATCTGGAACAGGGAAGACTTCGGGTAGAGCTTCTGGGTCAGGGCTTTACCTGGCTGGATGCGGGCACCCATGAGAGTCTGACAGATGCGACCAATTTTGTGAAGACGGTAGAGACTCATCAGCACCGGAAAATTGGATGTCTGGAAGAAATTGCCTATATGAATGGCTGGATTTCCAGAAACGCACTGCTGGAAGTCTGTGAAAAATACAGACAGAATCAGTATGGACAATATTTGCATGACGTAGCAGAAGGAAAGTTCAGAGAGAATCTGTTTTAGACAGGGGAGAGAGTTTATGAAAATCATTGTTACCGGCGGCGCCGGATTTATTGGCAGCAACTTTATTTATTATATGATGGAAAAGCATTCGGAGGATCAAATCATCTGTCTGGATGCACTGACTTATGCAGGGCATATGTCAACCCTGGAAGTAGCAATGAAAAATCCAGCGTTCCGTTTTGTGAAAGCATCTGTGACGGATCGGGTGACTGTATACCGGCTGTTTGAGGAAGAACACCCGGATATAGTAGTTAACTTTGCAGCGGAAAGTCATGTGGACCGGTCGATTGAAAATCCGGAAGTCTTTCTGGATACCAATATAAAGGGAACGGCAGTGTTGATGGATGCGTGCCGGAAATATGGAATCTGGCGTTATCATCAGGTTTCTACGGATGAGGTGTATGGGGATCTTCCGCTTGAACGGCCGGATCTGTTTTTTACAGAAGAGACACCAATCCATACGAGCAGTCCGTACAGTGCATCCAAGGCAGCGGCAGATCTTCTGGTACAGTCCTATCACAGAACGTATGGACTTCCGGTTACAATCAGCCGTTGTTCCAACAACTATGGACCATATCATCTGCCGGAAAAGCTGATTCCGCTGATGATCGTCGAAGCGCTTCATGACCGGCCGCTTCCGGTCTATGGTGATGGGAAAAATGTCCGTGACTGGCTTTATGTAAAGGATCACTGCCGAGCAATCGATCTGATCCTGCGTCACGGAAAAGAAGGGGAAATTTACAATGTCGGCGGGCATAACGAGATGAAGAATATTGATATTGTGAAGCTGATCTGCAGGGAGCTTGGAAAGCCGGAAGAGCTGATTACTTATGTGGAGGATCGGAAAGGGCATGACAGAAGATATGCAATCGATCCGTCAAAGATCCATAGAGAGCTTGGCTGGCTTCCGGAAACTTCTTTTGCAGAAGGAATTAAGAAAACAATCAACTGGTATCTGAATCATCAGGAGTGGTGGAGACCGATCGTAGAAAAGGAAATGAAAATAAAATGCTAAAGTTTTTGGTGACGGGTGCTGCCGGGCAGCTTGGAAAGGATGTTGTACGTGAACTGGAAAACCGGGGATATGAAGTGACGGGAAGCGGCAGCAAAAAGAGAAAAACAGCAGGTCGTTATGTGAAGATGGATATCACAGACAGAAACGAAGTCGAGGCAGTAATGAAAAAGCTCAGACCGGATATTGTGATTCACTGTGCGGCGTGGACGGCGGTGGATGCGGCAGAAGAGCCGGAAAACTATGAAAAAGTATGGGAAGTTAATGGAAAGGGCACATCAAATCTTGCATCCGCCTGCCAGAAAATTCATGCTAAAATGGTTTATATCAGTACAGACTATGTGTTTGGTGGACAGGGGAGCAGACCGTGGGAACCGGATTGTGAGGAGTTTTCGCCGCTGAACCGATACGGTGAAACGAAATTACAGGGTGAACAGACAGTGAAAGCAGAACTGAAAGAGTATTTTATTGTGCGAATCGCTTGGGTATTCGGGAAAAACGGGAATAATTTCGTGAAGACCATGCTGGAGCAGGGGAAAAGACGGAAAGAACTTCGAGTGGTATGTGATCAGATTGGAACGCCGACTTACACAGCAGATCTTGCAAAATTTCTTGCAAATCTGTCGATGACAAAGCGATATGGAATCTATCATGTGACTAATGAAGGAGAATATGTCAGCTGGTATGATTTTGCAAAAGAAATCTTCGCACAGGCTGTGAAGCTTGGTGAAAAAGAATATGCAGATGTAAAAGTGATTCCGGTTACGACAGCAGAATACGGAATTTCAAAAGCAGCAAGACCGTTTAACAGCAGACTTGACAGAAAAAGGATCTGTGAAGAAGGATTTCAGCCACTGCCGGTCTGGAAGAATGCGCTGGAGAGATATTTGCAGGAAGTTCTTGCAGAGAGAAAAGGATAAAAGGAAAATGGGACAGATAAAGGTAGAAAAAAATGCAGGTGGAATCGAAGGACTCTGCGTGATCGAACCGTCGGTGCATGGTGATCAGCGTGGATATTTTATGGAAACTTATAATCAGAAGGATATGGAGGAAGCCGGACTTACGATGAAGTTTGTACAGGATAATCAGTCCGGTTCTGGAAAAGCAGTGCTGAGAGGACTTCATTTTCAGAAGAAATATCCGCAGGGAAAGCTAGTCCGGGTGATTCGGGGAACCGTATTTGATGTGGCGGTGGATATCCGGAAAGGAAGTGCCACCTATGGAAAATGGTATGGAATTGAACTGTCGGAAGAGAATAAAAAGCAGTTTTACATTCCGGAAGGATTTGCGCATGGATTTCTGGTGCTGAGCGACCAGGCAGAATTCTGCTACAAATGTACGGATTTTTATCATCCGGATGATGAGGGCGGGATTGCCTGGAACGATCCGACGATCAACGTTGCATGGCCAGAGCTTGATGTGCCATACAGAATGAGTGAAAAAGATAAAAAGTGGGGAAGGCTGGGAGAATAAGATGGAAAGAATTCAGGGATTAAAAGAATATGTACAGACAGAACATTATCTGGAAGGAATCGGAATCGGGAAAGAAGAGCAGAAGGAAATTCAGATTACCTATCAGCCACTGGCACAGGGCGAATATAATATCAACTACTGGTTCGTACACCCACTGACCGGAAAGAAACTGGTGCTTCGTGTCAATACAGGAAGCCAGATGCATCTGGAAAATCAGATTGAATACGAATATCATGCATTGGAGCTTCTGGCAGATTCAGGACGGACGCCAGTGCCGGTTTTTGTAGATGGAAGTAAGAAGGAACTGCCGTATGGTGTGATGGTTATGGAGTTTCTGGAAGGGAGTGCACTGGATTATCGGAAGAATCTGATGGAAGCGGCAGAATGTCTTGCGGATATCCACAGTGTTCCGGTAAAAGAAACGGATGGACTGATATCGCCATCGAATCCACTGCAGGCGATTCTGGATGAATGTAATCAGATGGTGCAGACATACTACGAGTCTGATCTGGGAGAAGAAAAGAAAAAAGTACAGATCCGGCGTCTTCTGGAGCTGGGACAGGAGAAGATCAATGAGATCCGGGATTATAGTGGATACAGATGCTGTATTAACACAGAGCTGAATTCAGGAAATTTCCTGATGAATGGCGCAGGAAAAGACAATTATCTGGTTGACTGGGAAAAGCCGCTTTATGGTGATCCGGTTCAGGATCTGGGGCATTTCCTTGCACCGACGACAACTTTCTGGAAAACAGATTTGATTCTGACAGAAGAAGAGATGGCTGATTTTACAAGAAAATATATCCAGGCGGTAAATGGCAGATTTGATGTGAGTGGAATCGAAGAACGTCTGAACATTTTTATTCCGATCACGTGTCTCAGGGGAATTACATGGTGTGCAATGGCGTGGGTAGAATATCAGGAGCCGGGAAGACTGATCCGCAACGAAGAAACATTTAAAAAGATGGAAGACTATTTAAACCGGGATTTTCTGGATATGATCGAAGAAAGATATTATAAATAAAGATTTCAGGGATACGGAGTAATAAAATTCTGCGTTTTTCCACATACTACCCATATCGAATAAAATATGGAAAATATGTGGAACACAGGAGGAATAGAATCAATATGAAAGCTACAGGAATTGTCCGCCGGATCGATGATCTTGGCAGAATTGTCGTTCCGAAGGAAATCAGGCGCACGCTACGTATCCGTGAGGGTGATGCACTTGAAATTTTCACCGACCGGGAAGGAGAAATCATTCTCAAAAAATACTCACCGCTTGGGGAAATGGGAAATTTTGCAGACCAATATGCGGAAAGTCTGGCACAGACGCTTGGATATCTGGTGTGTATCACAGATACAGATCAGGTGATCGCAGCAGCAGGACCGGGGAAGAAAGAATTTCAGGAACAGCTGATCACAAGACAGCTTGCGGAAGTGATCGCAAGAAGGGAGCAGTTTCTGGCATCCTCTATGGATCGGAAGTTCACGGTCATCGTGTCGGGACAGAATGCAGAACTGAAATGGCAGGTGATAAGTCCGATCATCTGCGCCGGAGATGCGATCGGTTCTGTCGTGATCCTGGCAAAGGACGGCAGGAAAAAACCCGGTGAGTTGGAACAGAAGATGATACTCTGCGCAGCAGGATTTCTGGGACGACAGATGGAACAGTAAAGGAATATTTCATAAGAATCTCTCATAGTATAAAAGGACAGGAGGGGTTCTTATGGAAAAAAAGCTGTTTGGAAATATCTGTTTTACAAGACTTGTGAAAGCACTGATGCTTTCTTACTTTCTTACGATGCTGATGCTGCTCGGGCTGTCTTTTGGACTGTATAAGTTTGACTTAAGCGAGAAAACAGTCCGGATCGGGATCCTTGCGGTTTACATAATTTCCACATTTGCCGGTGGATTTGCCATGGGAAAAATGGGGAAGACAAGGAAATTCCTGAGGGGATTTATGCTTGGAATGCTCTATTTTCTGCTACTGCTTGCAATTTCAGCAGGGATCTACCGGAGCGTGCAGGGTGGAATGCAGATGATGATCGCCTGGATCCTCTGTGGAGCAGGCGGAATGCTCGGTGGTATGGTGTCCTGAAGGGGCGGAGATGTAATTTTTGCGTTGACGGTATCAAGGGATATGGGCGATACTTTTATTTTTTAATCCGGGGGAAGCAGTTGCGCCAAAAGGAAGCTTATACTATACTATAGGTGATAAAAATGCCCGGAGGTGATGAGCCGGGCGAGAGGGAGGAACTCGTGAAAAGGAACACCAGACAGCTTTATTTGATGTTTTTTGTTTTTGCGATAATCATAGCAGCATATTCCTGCCGGCTGCTGGCATGGTTTGATATAGGAGGGAACTATCCAAGCTATGTGCGTGCCGCATTGTATTTATTATTATTTGTCTTGTGGGGGTATTCTCTGGATCAGCGGATTATTCAGAAACCGGTGCTGCACTGTCTTCGCTTGATGGATGTTCTGATGCTTATCTGGTTGACTTTGCGTACTTTGAAATATGAGGTGGTTACAGATCTGACCGTGGCACGTTATTTGTGGTATCTTTATTACCTGCCGATTCTTTTTATTCCGCTGCTTGGTGCATATACTGCAATTTTTCTGGGAAAATCCGAAGATTATCAGCTTTCCAGAAAAAGCTGGTTGTTATCGCTGATTCCGACAGCATTGTTTCTGGCTGTTATCACAAATGATTTCCACCAGCAAGTATTTTCGTTTGCGAGCGGAATTCCGGGGGTGCCGGATAACAAAGTCTTTTTCCATCGTCCGCTTTATTTTGTGAGTGTTGGATGGACGATAGGCTGTGTATTTTTTTCAGTATTTCAGCTGCTGAAAAAAACAAGGCTTCCAAGTATTGGAAAGCGGAGAATGATGCCTTTTGTTTTGAGCTGCGTGATGCTCTTGTATGGAGCACTTTATCTTTTGGGATTTCAGGTCATCCGTGATGTTTTTGGAGATATGAATGTAATGTTTTGTCTCTTTTATGCTGCAATATACGAAAGCTGTATCCATTGCCGTATGATACAGTCAAACACAGGGTATGTCGAGTTATATGAGGCGACAACGCTTGCCTCCTGCATTGCAGATCAAAATGGGCGGATTTTGCTTCGTTCCCGCACAGCAGGAGAGGATATGGTATGTCCAAAAGATGGGAAGAGTATCGTTTATCCGGATGGAATGCGCATCTCTTCGGCACCGATTAAAGATGGTTTTGTCATCTGGGGAGATAACTTGCAGCACCTTACCAAGCTTCGCAAGCAGCTTGATGAGAATAAAAGAAAAAGAGAGAATAACAAAAAGAAATTAAAGGATGCTTATCTTGTGCAGAAGGAGCTATACGAACTAACGGAAAAGAACCGTATTTATGATGAACTGGAAGAAAAACACAAAACCCAGACGAGGAGGATAAAGGAACTTCTTGAACAGTGTAAGAATGCAAAACCTGAGGTAATGCAGGCGTGTATGAAAGAGATTCTGTTGCTCGGTACTTATATCAAGCGAAGTGCGAATCTGTATTTTCTTTCTCAGGAATACGAAAAGCTTCCAAAGCAGGAACTCAGGCTGACGATCGATGAACTGGTACGTGCAATGAATTCCTGCAAAATTGAATGTGGTGCGGTCTATTTAACCACAAAACCGATAGCATCAAAAGAGGTTGTGCGTTTGTTCGAACTGCTAAAAACGGTAACGGAAATGACGATAAATGAGCTGCATTCGCTGTTTATTTCTGTGTCCGATCAGGAGATGAATCTGTCTGTAGAATGTGCGGCTGATTTGTCCCCAATTATCTCTTCTGAGGTAACGGCCGACAGGGAGGATGGATTGTGACTGATACGTACAGCAATAGGAGGAGAGGATAATGCGTAGGTTGAGGCGCTTTGGGTTTAATCGTATCAAGGAAGGATTTGACCAGCTTCCTACGGCGATCTGCTTTTTTGACAGCAGAGGAAGTATTGTTCTTTGCAACAGGCAGATGTATCGTCTGAGTCATTATTTATTTGAAAGTGATATGCAGTATCTCGGTGAAGTTGAGCGGGCACTTGCGACCCCCCCGGAAGGAATTCTGCAGCTTTCGAATATGGAGGGTACCTATCGTTTTCCGGATAATACCATATGGCAGTTTGAGAAAACAGAAGTAACGGATCGATATGGAGAAACCTATATCCAGCTTACAGCTGCGGATGTTACGGAATTGTGTCATGTGCTCGGACTGCTTTTTGTGGAAAATAAGAGGCTTGCCGAGGATGAAGAACATCTGCAAAGGTTATCTGAAAATGTGGAGAAGATTGCCCGGGAGAAAGAACTTTTGACGGCAAAATCTGCTATGCATGATAATCTTGCAGCCAGTATTATTGTAATGAAGCAGTATCTTTCCGGAGATTTCGGCGGGATCGATGTGGAAACAGTTTTGCGGGAATGGGAGAAGAATATTGTTTTTCGGGAGGTCGAACATTTATCAGAAAAAGAGAAATTGTTTGCCAGTGCAAGAAGCAGTGGTGTCCTTGTGCAGATAGAAGGAAAGGAACCACCGGGAAAAGCAGCAGAGATGATGTATGCTGCTATGCAGGTATGTCTGAATAATGCCCTTCAATATGCGAGAGCGACAGAACTGGAGGCAAATGTTTTTGAAAATGAAACCGGCTATACCGTGATGATCTATAACAACGGACAGCCTCCGGAAAGAGAAATCCGGGAAGGCGGAGGACTTACCAATCTGCGTCACCGGATTGAAACGGAAGGCGGAAGGATGCTCGTACAGAGTTTTCCGGAGTTTGCTCTGGTAATAGAAATTCCTAAGATTTAACACGTAGGGAGGAATGAAAGTGAAAAAAATACTAATTGTTGAAGATCAGATGCTTGCCCGTAAGTATTTGTGCTCTTGCATAGAAAAAAGCACAGAATGTGAAGTGGCATCTGCCCTGACCCGGGCAGATGCAGCATTGCAGAGATGTGGTGAGGGGCATATTGACCTGGTGGTGATGGATATTTGTACAGAAAATGATTCGGATGGATTAGATGCGGCTGAAGCAATCAAAAAATACTATCCACGGATCAAGATCGTAATGGTGACCTCCATGTTAGAAGGACGATTTCTGGATCGTGCAAGGAAAATAGGAGCGGACAGCTTCTGGTATAAGGATTCTCCTTTCGGTGATCTTATTAGCGTGATCGAAGGGACACTTGCAGGTAAAAATTTCTGGCCGGACAAGGTGCCGGCTGTGCAGCTTGGAAAAGCACTTTCCTGTGACCTTTCCGATCAGGAAATGGAAACCTTACGTTTGTTGTGTGAAGGGAAGACGAATGCCGAGATTGCGGCTAAGCTTCATGTGGCAGAATCATCGGTTCGTACCTATATCAACCGGATGTTAGAGAAAACAGGATACACAAACCGCAATCGCCTGATGGTTGCGGCGGTAAGCAAACGCCTGGTCGTACCAAGTAGTCAGCTCGACGTATAAGAAGAAAATAAAATAGGATTTAGATGTGAAAATTGCTCTGCTTTTTATTAGGTAGAGCGATTTTTTTGTGTAAAATGCTTATTTGTCCACATTTATGAGGACAGACAGAGCTATTTTTCTCTGTTAGACTAAAGAAAAAAAGAAATATAGCAGACACATCGGATATATCGCTGAAAGAAAGGAGGATGGTTCGATGCGAAAAATAGTGGTTGATATGCAGAATTTTCTGTTTGCGGATTCCGTAGCGACTGCCTTCAAAAAATCGGATTATGAGATTGATGTAGTCCGTACGGAGTCTCCAAAAGATACGGTTGAACTTTGTAAGCTTTATAAACCGTTTGTTCTTATCATGGAGGTGACGGGCTATACTCCGTGGAAGCTTTGCGAGAGAATGAAGCTTCGGGATGAAGTAAAGAGGGTGTGTCCTGACTGTAAAATTGCTTTCATCGTGGATTCCAATACAGAAAAACAGGCGGCAAAAGACATTCGGGATGCGAAGAAAAACGGTCTTATCGACCAGTTCTTCTATGGATCCATGACTGCTGAATATCTGATGGATCAGATTTATGCGATGTAAGGAAATGGAAGAACCACCGAGAAGAAACTGCGTATATATCCGACTGACAGAAAGAAGAAAAGAGAGGTGAAAAAAGCTGTTTTCACAAACAGTTATAATGCGAAGAAAGCAGTAGCTCCGGTACAGAAGAAGGCTCCGGACGATAAAATGAAATCTCCTAAGACCGGTAACGACAGCCTGATGGTTATCTGGACTACAATGATTCTTGCCGTTTTGGAGAAAGAAAAAAGGTTCAGTCTTTACAAGGAGAAATGTAATATGAAGAAAATATCATTACTGTTTTGTTTGATAATCCTGCAGGCCGGCTTATTATGCGGATGCAGACTGCCTCATAAGAGCAGTCCGCAAAAGCCTGTGGAAGGCGAGAATAAAAGCGGTCTTGTGAAAGTACAGGATGATAAAAAAGAAGAAAAGAAGGAAGAAAAAGAGGAGACGGGGAAGACAGAAATCGTCGAGACGGAAGATACGGAACTGGCATTTCTCAGAAAGCAGATCAATCAAAACGGCTGTGGTGCAGGAGTTGCACTTTTCGGGTATGTGGACAGTGAATTTACAATGACAGATCTTTCATTTTACCTGGAATTTCATCATTTAACAAAAGAGTATCCGTTTTTGTCAGAGGCAGCCTGTTACATGGCGGATGGGCAGGAACTGTATGCCATCGTTCCGCCAAATGGAAAAGGCAGAGTGACCGTCTATCCTTCTGATATCACGGAAAATGGTGAATATGCAGATGATAAGAGTCATCCGTTATTTGAAGGAAAACCGGGAGAGGCGCTTGTGCTACGTTGTAATTTCAGTGAGATCTATTCCAATGTACTGGTTTCGGTGACAGATGGTGGCGATGCCATAGATTTCCACCCGTCGATTTCATTAATGGACGGCCATCTGGCGGAACTTGCCGGAGTATATGATTTCTCAGTCTATGAGGAAACACCGGATGAACGTTCGGTTGAAATCGCAACAGAGATCCTGCTGGAGTATGGAGAGGTCAGGCAGGGACTGGAAAATGGAATGAAGCTTATGTATACAGGAGAATCAGAGATCATAAACGGAGGCAGCTGTATGCTTTTTGTATTAGGAACTGATAATGGAGAACAGTTTGTGCAGGAACAGCTTTACGGCGTTTGTGATAATCTCATTTATATTTATGATGTTTTTACAGACACATGGAATGCCGCATATTAAACCGTGTTCTTCCGGTGTAACCGGATAACATAGAGGAAGATCATTTCAAAAAGGAAAGGAGAAAATATTATGGGACTTATTAAAGCAGGTATGGGTGCTCTTGGAGGTACTTTTGCAGATCAATGGAAGGAATTTTTCTACTGTGAATCGATGCCAAAGGAGGTACTCGTTACAAAAGGACAAAAACGTGTCACCGGACGTTCAGCGAACACCAAAGGAAATGACAATATTATCTCGAACGGCTCTGGAATTGCTGTAGCAGACGGACAGTGTATGATCATCGTAGAACAGGGCAAGGTCGTAGAAGTCTGTGCAGAACCGGGAGAATTTACTTATGATACTTCTTCCGAACCGTCTATTTTTGCAGGCAGCCTTGGAGAGAGTATCAAAGAAACCTTTAAAACCGTAGGAAAACGTTTTACTTACGGAGGAGATACCGGAAAGGATCAGAGAATCTATTATTTTAATACCAAGGAGATTCTGGAAAATCGCTTCGGAACGCCGAATCCGGTTCCGTTCCGTGTTGTGGATTCCAAGATCGGACTTGATATCGACGTATCGATCCGCTGTTCAGGTGTCTATTCTTACAAGATTGCCGATCCGCTTTTGTTCTACTCTAATGTTTGCGGAAATGTGGAGCAGGAATACTCCAGAGAGGAACTGGATGCTACTCTTAAGACAGAGTTTATCTCTGCTCTTCAGCCGGCATTCGGACATTTGTCTGAACTGGAGCTTCGTCCGAATCAGATCGTGACACATAATACAGATCTTGAAAATGCGATGAATACGGCACTCTCAGAAAAATGGGGTGCACTTCGAGGATTGAAGGTTGTAAGTATTGCACTTGGATCTGTGACTCTTCCGGATGAAGATGCAGAACTGATCAAACAGGCTCAGCGTACAGCAATCATGCGTGATCCTACAATGGCCGCAGCAACGCTGGTCGGAGCACAGGCTGATGCAATGAAGACTGCAGCCGGTAATCAGGCCGGTGCAATGACAGGCTTCATGGGCATGGGCATGGCAATGAATCAGGGCGGCGGTATGAACGCACAGAATTTATTTGCAATGGGTCAGCAACAGCAGGAGCAACAGGCACAGCAGATGGCGGCGCAGCAGGCTGCACAACAAGCCGTTCAGCAGCCGGCAACGCAGGCAGACGGATGGAAGTGCAGCTGCGGAAACTTTGTTACCGGCAAGTTCTGTCCGGAATGCGGAAGCAAGAAACCGGAACCACAGCCGGCACCGGGTGCATGGAAATGTAAATGCGGAGCCACAGCAACCGGTAAGTTCTGTCCGGAATGCGGATCACCAAAACCGGTAGAGGAAGAAGGATGGACCTGTTCTTGCGGTTCAGTGAATAAAGGAAAATTCTGCCAGAACTGTGGAGCAAAGAAACCGGAAGGCGCACCGCTTTACCGTTGTGATAAATGTGGATGGGAACCGGAAGACCCGACACACCCACCGAAATTCTGTCCGGAATGTGGCGACATCTTTGACGAGAACGACAGACAGTAATTCGAGAGAGAGGAGGGAATTCTATGTTTAGACTCCCATCAGAAAAAGAGGAACATAAGACCACAATCGGTGCTTTGATTTTAAGTATCTTCATTATTATCGCAGGAATCGGCGGCATGATATATACGAAGCATGAAAGCAGTGAGTTTAAGAATTCCACGGATGTTCGAACGCTTCATGCAACCGTTTACAGTTGTGAACAAACGAAAGAAAAAGATGATAAGGGAGACCGAAAAGAAAAATATAAAGTAAGGTTTACTTATGAAATCGATGGAACGACATATGATGATTTTGATACTTACTATAAAGAAATCAGGAAAGGGGATACTGTACTGATCACTGTTTACCGGAACTCTAAAGGAAAATACAAATTGGAACCGGGACCAACTCCGATTTACTTCCTTGCATTTGCTGCAATGATTCCGCTAGGTCTCATTGGTTTTGTCGCACTAAGTAAAGATCTTATCAAGTATCACCGGGAAGAAAAAGAAGGTAGAAGACTGTAAGTATTGGAAGGAAAATGATGAAGTAAAAGATAGGAAGGAGGGGGTTGCGTGAAGGTACTTTCAGATAAAGCACAAAATAAGGTGATATGTGTATTCTTACTGATTGGTTCGATTGGGCTCGTTGTATATGGAGTTACTCATATTTTTTCCAGTATAGAATATAAACTATCTTCCGATGTTCGTCAGGTAACCGCCGTTGTAAAAGATTATCAGATAAGTGTTAAGACTGATGAAGATGGCGATGAAGATGTAAAGTATCACGCAATTCTGTCCTTTGAAGTGGATGGAAAAACCTATACAGGAAAAGATGTATTTTCCAGAGATATATCCCGGGGGGATGAAGTGACAGAGAAGGCTTACCGGGCTTTGAATGGAGAATACAAGCTTTACACAGGCGATATAGGTGATAACATTACCTCCGTTATGATGATCCCGGCGGGAATCATTATCTCCATATTCCTGATCTATGAAATATTTGGTAAGAGCAAAGAGAAGGAACAAGAGGAACAATAGGTCAACCAGATAGAATGATAGATGAGGAGGGATAAATATGGGATTGTCAGAGGCGATGCTGTTTGCGTTTGCAGCTACCATAATCTGTGTGTTTGCCATTGCTGAGAAAATCATTGACATAGACTTTGAACAGTTTATGCCAAAGAATTTGAAAAAAGCAAAAATGAAAAGAATTCTTGCAAAGCGTGAAACACCGTTGCAAGGGGCAAGGCTTCAGAAGGATATCAAAGATTCCTTTGAAAACGTATTACTTCCACTTGGAAAAGCAGATAAGGGTTATCTTCCAAAGAGAATGGATCTTACATTTCGCAGAAAGATGGTTCATCAGGTGGAACTGCTGGGAAAGCGTAAGCTTTGCCGAGATATCCAGGTGACGGACGTTGTACCACTTCCAAAAAATAATTTCAAAAGATGGAATGATGACGGACGGGAGTGGAGGGAGTCTATCCTGCAATGTAGTTCTTTGGAACGTCTTATTTTTCCTCAATCTGGTAAGACAGTGCATCAGATCTATCGGAAAAACAGTTACCTTCGGATCCTTCAGTCAAGGCATATCCGTCATTCTGACCGTCAGGGTAAGAACAAGGAATTTTATTCCGATAAAGGGACGATCATCTGTCCATCCTGTGGAGCTGAGGTGGAACTGAGCAGTCAACAAGTCATCTGTCCATATTGTGGCGGTGTGATACAAAGTGAATTCTACGATTGGCAGACAGAGGTATTCGAAATTTATGAGAAAATGGGTGCGAACATGCAATACGGACTATTATTGCTTGCTTACTCGGGCATCATGTTCCTGTGTCTGACCTTGTGCCTTTACCTGATCAAAGACACGGATATTTCTCTTACCATAGGTGTAATTGCTACACTGCTTATACTTCTGGGAATTGCGAAAATTTTTCAATCCAAGGAAGAGAAACAGGAAAAGCTGCCGAAGGAGATCGTCAGATACTCGGAAAATTATCTGAGATCCTGCATCAATGATGCACTTTATAAGGATGTAAACAAGCCGGATCTGATGGATTATGGAATCGGATCGATCATACTTAAAAATGTTGTAAATACAGACAAAACAACAGAAATCACCGCTACGGCATATGGAAGTGAAACCTACCTGCCTGAGAGTGGAAAACCGTATACAAAGAAAACAAAAACGACACTCGTTTTGCAGAGGGCGAGATATCCAGAAAGAAGGAAGACGGACGGATCATTTTTCAAGGAAAAAGATTGCCCATCCTGTGGAGCCAATTTCATACCGGATGAACACAATTGTTGTTCCTTCTGTGGTTACAGCTTCCAGGTAGACAATGCCAAATGGGTCGTAAAAGCAACAGGAGAATCATAAACAAGAAAAGAAAATGTCCGGAAATCCGGTATTGGCTGAAAGGAGGATGAATTATGCAAACAAATGTGCAATCTATGGCGACCGTACAGAGTGGATCCGGAGAGCGGACGAAGCACTTGCGGAATTTGATCGACAGGCGCATTAAGAGAGGAGGATTTTTATGGCAGGCTTGCAGGAATATAAATGTCCCTGCTGTGGCGGTGCGATAGCCTTTGACAGTACGATCCAGAAGATGAAGTGTCCGTATTGCGACACAGAGTTCGAAATGGACGCATTGAAGGGATATGATGCCGAACTGCAGGACGAAGAAACAGACAGCATGGAATGGGAAACCGCAGCAGGCGGTGAATGGGGAGAAGGAGAAACGGATGGTCTGCGTACTTATGTGTGTAAATCCTGTGGAGGAGAAATTGTAGGTGACGCAAATACAGCGGCAACATCCTGCCCATTCTGTGATAATCCAATCGTTATGATGGGACAATTCTCCGGCTCCCTGAAACCGGATCTGGTCATTCCGTTTAAACTGGATAAAAAAGCAGCAAAAGAAGGGCTCATGAAGCATCTTACAGGAAAACGTCTTCTGCCGAAGATTTTTAAGGATCAGAACCATATTGACGAGATCAAAGGAGTCTATGTACCGTTCTGGCTATTTGATACCGATGTAGACGCTAAGGTCCGTTATAAGGCAACCAAGATCCGTACTTGGAGTGACAGTGATTACAATTATACCCAGACCAGTTATTATATGGTGCACAGAGGCGGAAGTGTTGGATTTGAATACGTTCCGGTAGATGGCTCTACAAAAATGGCGGATGATCTGATGGAATCCATCGAACCGTTTAACTGTAGGGAGGCAGTGGATTTCCAGACGGCTTATCTTGCCGGTTACCTGGCAGATAAGTATGATGTGACTGCAGAAGAAAGCATTGACCGGGCGAATGAGCGTGTGAAAAAATCTACGGAGCAGGCATTTGCCGAAACAGTCATTGGTTACGATACTGTAGTAGCTGAAAATACCAGTGTACAGTTCCATGGCGGAAAAGCCAAGTATGCTTTATATCCGGTGTGGCTTTTAAATACCACATGGAATGGTAACAAATATACATTTGCAATGAACGGACAGACCGGAAAATTCGTCGGCGACCTGCCGGTAGATAAGGCGGCAGCAACCCGTTGGACACTGGTACTGGCAGGTGCGTTCACTGCATTAACATACGGTGCAGCAACACTTCTGCACTTTCTCGGACTGTTTTAGGGGGTGACGGAATGAAAAAGAAAATAATATCACTTCTGCTTGTTCTGGCCCTTTGCCTGGGGATGACGTTTTCGGTTTCAGCCGAAGATGCAGAAGGATTTGCAAATGATTATTGTCGTGTGCAGGACATGGCGGGACTTATGACGGATAGTGAGGAAGCAAAATTAAATGACATACTTGATGAACTGAGTATCCGACAGAAAATGGATGTTGTCGTTGTGACAACAAATACGCTGGATGAAAAAACGGTGCAAGAATACGCCGATGATATTTATGATTACGGAAACTTCGGATATGGACAGGATAAGGATGGAATCCTTCTTCTCATTAGTCTGGGAGAAGAGAATGACTGTTATATTTCAACCTGTGGTTACGGAATCACAGCTTTTACCGATGCAGGGATCAAATACATTTCAAAAGAAATGACGAGTGATCTGAAGGATGAAAATTATTTTTCGGCATTTCAGACTTTTTCAGAGCTGTGTGACGAATTCATTACACAGGCAAGAAACGGAAAGCCGTATGACAGGAAAAGTCTTCCAAAGGAGCCATTATCCCCAATCTGGATTTTGATCTCCCTTGGGGTAGGAGTTGTTCTGTCACTTATCATTGTCGGCAGGATGAAGGCACAGCTTAAAACAGTGCGTTTCCAGTCAGCGGCAGGCAGCTATGTAAAAGACGATAGTCTGGATATTACAGAAAGCAGAGATATGTTCCTTTATGAAACGACTTCGAAAACGGCGAAAGAAAAGAAGAGCTCTTCCGGCGGCAGCAGTACACATACTTCTTCATCAGGAAGAACCCACGGTGGCGGAGGCAGCAAATTCTAGGGAAAATACCTCCTGTCATTGGTTTTAGATTGGATTTTTGCGTTGACGGTAAGCTGGAAAATGTGCTATACTGTATCACATAATGAGCAAAGAAGGAGGATATTACAATGAAACACATTAAAACATTGAATACACAGACTCTGAACAATACAGTAAAGAAGGGCGGATGCGGAGAATGCCAGACATCCTGTCAGTCAGCATGCAAGACTTCTTGTACAGTAGGAAATCAGACTTGCGAACACAGCAAATAAGAGATATTTGTAAGTGTAGTGAATAAGTATGACAAGCAGGCAGCGGCTTTAAAGCCGCTGTCATTTGACGTATGAGGAAAAATTTGAAAAATAAGGATAGAAAGGGGTACCGGTTGTGATTCATCAGTACCAGAACAATGGATATAATATTGTACTTGATGTCAACAGCGGATGCGTTCATGTAGTGGACGAGCCGGGGTACGAAGTTATTGCATGTCTGAACCGTATGAACGAGAATCAGACAGTGCAGACGCTGAAAGAAGAAAGTACATGGAACCAGCTGAAAGATGAGCTGGAAGGGAAATATTCCGAAGAAGAACTTAGAGATATATTGGATGATGTGACAGAGCTGACTGCAAACGGACAGCTTTTTGTTGTTGATACATATGAACCTTTTATCGGGGAGGTTATCAAGCGTAAGACGGTTGTGAAGGCACTCTGCCTGCATATCGCACACGACTGCAATCTTGCCTGCAAATACTGTTTTGCAGAAGAAGGAGAGTATCACGGAAGAAGAGCACTTATGACTTATGAAGTTGGTAAGAAAGCCCTGGATTTCCTGATCGCCAATTCCGGAACAAGAAGAAATCTGGAAGTTGATTTCTTTGGCGGGGAGCCGCTGATGAACTGGCAGGTTGTCAAAGACCTGGTGGCATACGGAAGAGAGCAGGAAAAGCTTCATGATAAGCATTTCCGCTTTACAGTAACTACGAACGGAGTGCTTCTGAATGATGAGATTCAGGAGTTTATCAATAAAGAGATGGATAACGTGGTCATCAGCCTTGACGGACGTAAAGAAGTCAATGACAGAATGCGTCCGTTCAGAAATGGAAAGGGAAGCTATGATCTGATCGTACCGAAGTTCCAGAAGCTTGCTGATTCACGTAATCAGGAGCGCTACTATATCCGCGGAACATTTACCAGAAACAATCTGGATTTTTCAGAGGATGTAAAGCATTTTGCAGAGCTTGGCTTCAAGCAGATGTCGATCGAACCGGTTGTCGGGGATGAATCTGATCCGTATGCAATCCGTGAAGAAGATCTTCCGCAGATCTTTGATGAGTATGACAAGCTTGCAAGATATATCATTGAGAAAGACAAAAAGGGAGAAGGATTCAATTTCTTCCACTTTATGATCGACCTGGAAGGAGGACCTTGTCTGTACAAACGTCTGTCCGGATGTGGTTCGGGAACAGAATACCTTGCTGTTACTCCATGGGGAGATTTCTATCCGTGTCATCAGTTTGTAGGTGATGAAAATTTCCTGATGGGAAATGTAAACGAAGGAATTACAAGACCGGAGATCGCGGATGAGTTCCGTTGCTGCAATGTATATACCAAAGAAAAATGCAAGAAATGTTTTGCAAGATTCTACTGCAGTGGCGGGTGTATGGCAAACGCATACAAGTATGCAGACGGATTAAATGATTCTTATAATCTGGGCTGTGAGATGGAACGTAAGCGCGTAGAATGCGCGATTATGATAAAGGCTGCAATGGCAGACGAAAACTAAGAAAGGGACTTGGACATGAAGAAGAGTAAAGGAATAGTAAGCCTTGTTCTGATTGCTGCACTTTTAGGACTTCTTGGATTTACCTGCTGGCAGGGATTTGGTTCCTCCCACACAGGTTCTGCAAGAAATATCAATCTTGGTCTTGACCTTGCAGGTGGTGTCAGCATCACTTATCAGGCAAAAGACAAGAATCCTTCAGCAGAAGATATGAAGGATACGATCTACAAGTTACAGAAGCGTGTAGAGCAGTACAGTACGGAAGCAAGTGTATATCAGGAAGGGGACGACCGGATCAACATCGAGATCCCAGGTGTATCCGATGCCAATAAAGTTCTGGAAGAACTCGGCAAACCAGGATCACTGGTATTTCAGGATGCAGATGGCAACACCGTTCTTGAAGGAACAGATGTTAAAAATGCAGAGGCCCAGACGCAGGAAAACTCTACGACTAAGAATAAAGAATATGTTGTAGCTCTGCAGCTTACCAAAGAAGGAACAACCAAATTTGCAGAAGCAACAGCAGCAAATGTAGGAAAACAGATTTCCATTATTTATGATGGACAGACAATCAGTTCACCAAGAGTTAATCAGGCAATCGAAGGCGGAGAAGCCGTTATCACAGGGATGTCAAGCTATGAAGAAGCAGACAATCTTGCAGCTACCATCCGAATCGGTGGACTTTCTCTGGAACTGGAAGAACTTCGCTCTAATGTAGTAGCTGCACAGCTCGGAGAAGAAGCAATCAGCACAAGCTTAATGGCTGGTGCCATCGGACTTGCCATCATCTTCGTATTTATGTGCTTCGTATATCTGATTCCGGGACTTGCAGCAGGTCTAGCACTTCTGATCTATACAGGACTGATCCTGGTGCTTTTAAATGCATTTAATATCACGCTTACCCTTCCGGGTATTGCAGGTATCATCCTTGGAATCGGTATGGCAGTCGATGCCAACGTTATCATTTTCGCCCGTGTGCGTGAAGAAGTGACAACAGGTATCAGTATTAAGACTTCCCTGAAGAATGGTTTCCACAAAGCACTGTCTGCGATCGTTGACGGTAACGTAACAACTCTGATCGCTGCAGCTATTCTCTGGTTCAAGGGTTCAGGTTCTGTAAAAGGATTTGCACAGACACTGGCACTTGGTATTGTTGTGTCAATGTTTACGGCACTTGTTATTACCAGGATCATCATTTTCTCTCTGTATGCGATTGGTCTTCGTGATGTGAAATTTTATGCGAAGAAATTCAAAAAAGAAAGAAAAGTTATCGACTTTCTCGGAAAGAAAGCCATTTTCTTTGCAATATCAATTGCTGTGATCGCAGCAGGTTTTGTAACAATGGGAGTCCAGTCGGGAAAAGGTGAAGGTGCGCTGAACTACAGCCTGGAATTCAAGGGCGGTACGGCTACAACCGTAACATTTGATAAAGATTACTCGATCAAAGAGATTGATTCAAAGATCGTTCCGGTTGTAGAAGATGTGACTGGAGATCACAATGTACAGGCACAGAAAGTAAAAGACAGCAATCAGATCATCATCAAGACACAGACGCTGAATCTTGACGAAAGAGAAGCACTTAACAATGCGCTTGCTGATAAATTTGGTGTAGACACATCGACAATTACAGCAGAAAATATCAGTTCTACGGTAAGCTCCGAGATGAGACAGGATGCGATCATTGCAGTTATCATTTCAGCGATCTGTATGCTGATCTATATCTGGTTCCGGTTCAAAGATGTACGTTTCGCATCAAGTGCGGTTCTTGCTCTTTTACACGATTTGTTATTTGTGCTTACATTCTATGCACTTGCAAGAACATCTGTCGGTAATACATTTATCGCATGTATGCTGACAATCCTTGGATATTCTATCAATGCGACGATCGTTATTTTCGACCGTATCCGTGAAGAGCTTCGGGTCATGAAGAGAAACGATGATCTGAAAGCGCTTGTAAACAGAAGTATCACTTATACACTGACAAGAAGTATTTACACAACATTTACTACATTTGTCATGGTAGCGGTTCTTTATATCATGGGTGTAAGCTCTATTAAAGAATTTGCAGCACCTCTTATGGTTGGTATTGCAGGTGGCGGATATTCATCTGTATGTATCACCGGTGCATTATGGTATGTAATGAAAACAAAAATCGGCGGCAAAAAAGCAGCGAAAAAGAAATAACTGACAGAAAATGAGGTGTCGGAGGAGAATCCTCCGGCATCTTTGTATTATCTGACTATCAAAGAAAGGAAAAGAGAAAATGGAGAACTGGGTACTTCTGAGAAAAGGAGCGGATTTTCAGCATATCAGTGAGAAATTCCATATCAGTCCGCGAGTGGCTTCCCTGATAAGAAACCGGGATGTGATCGGGGATGATGCGATCGAGAAATATTTAAACGGTACGATCGCCGATCTGTACGATGGAATGCTGATGAAGGATATGGACAAGGCAGTAGCGGTTCTTGGAGAAAAGATAAAAGAAAATGCAAAAATCAGGATCATCGGAGACTATGATATTGATGGAATCCAGTCGACCTATATTCTTCTGGAGGGATTCCGGATGCTCGGAGCTGATGTGGACAGTGACATTCCGGATCGTATGAAGGACGGGTATGGTCTGAACCGGAACCTGATCGACCGGGCGCTGGAGGCCGACGTGGATACGATCGTTACCTGTGATAACGGGATTGCGGCGGCAGAGGAGATCGCCTATGCAAAAAGTATGGGAATGACGATTGTGGTGACGGATCATCATGAGGTCCCGTATACGGAAATTGGTGCGGGACGAAGATATATTCTGCCGGAGGCAGATGCGGTTGTGGATCCGAAGCAGGAGGACTGTACTTATCCGTTCAAAGGGCTGTGCGGGGCTGCGGTTGCTTACAAGCTGGTGGAGGCTCTGATGGAAGCCATGGGAAAAGATGCGGAAGATGCAGACTATCTGATGGAAAATGTGGCAATCGCAACGATCGGTGATGTTATGGATCTGGTGGACGAAAACCGTATTTTCGTTAAACAGGGACTGGATATGCTGAAACGGACGGAGAATCTGGGACTGAAGGCGCTGATGGGATGTACTGGTGTGAATGTAGATAAGCTGTCTCCGTATCACATTGGATTTGTGATCGGTCCGTGTATGAATGCCAGTGGAAGACTGGATACAGCAAAGCGTGCCCTGGAGCTTCTGGAGGCAAAGAAAGTGGCGGAGGCGGATCTGCTGGCAGGTGATCTGAAAGCACTCAATGACAGCCGGAAGGATATGACGGCGCAGGCGGTAGAAGAGGCGTTTATCCAGGTGGAGAACAGTGAACTTAAGGATGCAGACGTGCTGGTGGTCTACCTGCCGGAATGTCATGAAAGCCTTGCCGGGATCGTGGCAGGAAGGATCCGGGAAAAATATTACCGTCCGGTCTTTGTGCTGACGAAGGGCGCGGAAGGTTTAAAGGGCTCAGGAAGATCGATCGAGACCTGGCACATGTATGAAGGACTGAACCGGGTAAAGCATCTGTTGTCAAAATTTGGCGGGCATAAGATGGCGGCAGGTCTCTCCATGCCGGAGGAGAATCTGGAACAGTTCCGTAAGGAGATTAACGAAAAATCCGGGATCACACCAGAGGATCTGAATGAAAAGATTGCCATAGATATGCAGCTCCCGTTTGAATGTGTCAATGAAAAATTTATCGGAGAGCTTGCGGTTCTGGAACCATTTGGCAAAGGAAATGCACGTCCGGTCTTTGCAGAAAGACAGGTACAGGTGGAAAGTGCGAGAATCCTTGGCAAGAATAAAAATGTGCTGAAGTTGCAGGTGAAGGATCTTCACGGTACAAGGATGGATGCCATGTATTTTGGAGATGTGAATACCTTTGTGGAATATGTGCGTGAAAAATTTGGAGATATTGCCTGTGAGTGTCTGCTGCGCGGACATGGGCATGGAATTGTTATGGCATTTACCTATTATCCTGATATCAATGAGTATCAGGGAGTCCGTACGCCACAGATTGTGATCCAAAATTATAAATAATTTGAAAAACAGCAATTTTATGCTATACTAATAGATATTGCATATATTTGTAGGTAAGGTGGAGAAGAAAGATGAAAAAACTTGAAGAATATGTTGTCAGCATTCCGGATTATCCGGAAAAAGGAATTATTTTCAGAGATGTAACCAGCATTCTTGAAGATCCGGAAGGGCTTCAGCTTTCCATTCGGGAACTGCAGGATAGGCTTGAAGGCATGGATTTCAACATCGTGATCGGACCGGAGTCCAGAGGATTTATTTTTGGAATGCCGATTGCATATAATCTGCAAAAAGCATTTGTGCCGATTCGTAAAAAAGGAAAGCTTCCTTGCGAGACAGCATCGATCAAGTATGATTTGGAATATGGAAGTGCAGAGATCGAGATCCACAAGCGTTCGATCAAACCGGGAGACAAGGTTGTGATCGTAGATGACCTGATGGCAACAGGCGGTACGGCAGAAGCAATGATCAAACTGATCGAAGGACTTGGCGGTGAGGTTGTAGAAGTTCTCTGCCTGATCGAACTGATGGGATTAAAAGGACGGGAAAAACTGAAAGGATACAAAGTAGATTCCGTAATCCAGTATCCGGGAAACTAATGAGAAAGAAGGGAAGGCTATGGCAGACGATATCGGAATCCAGCAGGAGATGCTGATCGAACCAACACATAAAAAACTGGAGATCGTAGATGGTCATGCGGTAAAGGATGTGGAAGATTATCAGAATCCGGAACTGCTCTATAAAAGTCTGATCGAGCGAGTCAGAAAGTACCATCCTTCGGCGGACGTCTCTATGATCGAAAAAGCATATCACATTGCAAGAGATGCGCACAAAGGGCAGACACGGAAATCCGGAGAAGAGTATATTATCCATCCTCTGTGGGTAGGAATCATTCTGGCACAACTGGAGATGGACAAAGAGACGATCGTTGCCGGCATCCTTCATGATGTGGTAGAAGACACGGTGATGACGGACGAAGAAATCCGTCAGGAATTCGGAGATGAGGTGGCTCTTCTGGTAGACGGTGTCACAAAGCTGGGACAGCTTTCCTATTCAGCGGATAAGTTGGAGGTCCAGGCTGAGAATCTTCGTAAGATGTTCCTTGCGATGGCAAAAGATATCCGTGTTATCATCATCAAGCTTGCCGACCGTCTGCACAATATGCGTACCCTGCAGTATATGCGACCGGAGAAGCAGTTGGAAAAAGCAAAAGAAACCATGGATATCTATGCTCCGATCGCACAACGGCTTGGTATTTCCAAGATCAAGACAGAGCTTGATGATCTGGCACTCAAATATTCCCAGCCGGAGGTTTTTAACGATCTGGTAAAGCAGATCAATGCAAGAAAAACGGAAAGGGAAGAATTTGTCCAGCAGATCGTGGATGAGGTTTCCACGCATATGAAGAATGCGAACATTGATGCAGAAGTGAACGGACGTGTGAAGCATTTCTTCAGCATTTATAAGAAGATGGTGAACCAGGATAAGACGGTGGATCAGATCTATGATCTGTTTGCAGTACGTATTATCGTAGATTCTGTAAAAGACTGTTATGCGGCGCTTGGAGTTATCCATGAGATGTATACACCGGTACCGGGACGTTTTAAAGATTATATCGCAATGCCGAAGGCAAATATGTACCAGTCTCTGCATACGACTCTGATGAGTTCGATCGGTCAGCCGTTTGAGATCCAGATCCGTACAAAAGAGATGCATAAAACTGCTGAATACGGTATTGCGGCACACTGGAAATATAAAGAGTCTGAAGATGGAAAGAAGAGCGTTGAAGCGAAGGAAGAAGAGAAACTGAGCTGGCTTCGTCAGATCCTGGAATGGCAGCGAGACATGTCAGACAACCGGGAATTTCTTAATCTTCTGAAAGGAGACCTGGATCTATTTGCAGAGGATGTATACTGCTTTACACCGAACGGAGATGTCAAGAACCTGCCGAACGGTTCTACGCCGGTTGACTTTGCCTATGCGATCCATACTGCGGTTGGCAACAAGATGGTAGGTGCCAGAGTCAATGGCAAGCTGGTCAATATCGATTACAAGATCCAGAACGGGGATCGAATCGAGATCTTGACTTCGCAGAACTCCAAAGGACCGAGCCGTGACTGGCTGAGTATCGTCAAGAGTACCCAGGCGAAGAACAAGATCAACCAGTGGTTTAAGAAAGAATTCAAAGAAGAAAATATTGTACGTGGTAAGGAAATGCTCGCCACGTACTGTAAGGCAAAAGGATTTGTACTCTCGGATCTGATGAAACCGAAATATATGCAGATTGTGCAGGAAAAGTACGGCTTTAAGGACTGGGATTCGATCCTTGCAGCACTTGGACATGGCGGATTGAAGGAAGGGCAGATCGTCAACCGTCTTGCAGAAGAATACAGTAAGGATCACCGAAAAGAACTGACCGACGAAAGTGTTCTGGAAAAGGTTGCGGAAGCGGCAAAGAACAAGGTGCATATCACCAGATCCAAGAGTGGTATCGTGGTCAAGGGAATCAACGATATGGCAGTGCGTTTTTCCAGATGCTGCAATCCGGTGCCGGGAGATGAGATCGTTGGCTTTATCACCCGCGGACGCGGAATGTCGATCCACCGGACGGACTGTGTCAATATCATTCATCTGTCAGAAGCGGAAAGAGCGCGTCTGATCCCGGCAGAATGGGAAAAACCGGAGGAAGGTACAGATACCGGAAGCTATCTGGCTGAGATTAAGATGTATGCGAATGACAGGCAGGGACTTCTGATGGATATGTCTAAGGTGTTCACGGAGATGAATATTGATGTGAAGTCTATGAATGTAAGAACCAGCAAACAGGGAACAGCAACAATCGAAGCCGGATTTATTGTCCGGGGAAGAGAGGAGCTTGGAAAAGTGATCGGAAAGCTCCGGCAGATCGTCGGCGTGCTGGATATAGAACGAGCAGTGGGGTAAAAAGAAATGAAAATCGAAAAATTTGTAACAGGAATTATCAGTACCAATTGTTACATTGTTACTAATGAAGAAACAAAAGAGACCGTGATCGTTGATCCGGCAAACCTGTCAAAAGCGATGATCGGTTATATCGAAGAGGAAGAGCTTGTAATTAAGGCAATTCTTCTGACTCATGCGCATTTTGATCATATCATGGGAATCGATAAAGTGATCGACCGGTATGGAGAAATGCCGGTTTACGTAGAAGAATCTGATCTGGAGCTTCTTCACACACCGTCTATGAATGAGTCAACGGTATATACAAATGGCTATAGCTACCCGGGTGGAGACGTGATCCATGATGGAGATGTGCTTCATCTGATCGGAGAAGATTTCCGGGTGATTCATACACCGGGACATACCCAGGGCGGCGTATGCTACTATGTAGAAAAAGAGGGAGTACTTTTCAGTGGAGATACATTGTTCTGTTGTTCAGTCGGAAGAAGTGATTTTGCAACCAGCAGCACTTCTGCACTGATTCGTTCGATCAAGGAAAAGCTGTTCCTGCTTCCGGATGAAACAAAGGTATTCCCGGGACATATGGGCGCAACAACGATTGGCAACGAAAAAGTGAACAACCCGTATGTATAGAGGAGCAGAGAAATGATTCGGATCAGCTGTAAGAATGAACGTTTCACCTACGACATGTATCATATCGTAAAGTCATTTCTTCCTGATGCCGAGATCAGCCAGAAGGTAGATCCAGAACAGGAACTTCTGATCGAGATGACCGCAGAAGAGGAACCAGATCTGGAAGAGCAGGCATGTGATAAAAAGGTCCGGTGGACCTTTTTTCATTGCAGGGAGGCTGAAATCGCAGACATCAGCGAAAAAAGAGAACAAAAGCGTTATATCAATAAAAAATTATATCAGACCCTGGTCAAAAAGACCGGAGAAGAACATGCATGGGGGAATATGACAGGTGTCCGCCCCACAAAGATGATCATGGAAAGACTGGAAGAAGGTTCTTCTGAGGAAGAAATCATCCGGTATATGCATGATACCTATGTGGTAAGCGAGAAAAAAGCAATGCTAGGTATCGAGATTGCAAAGCGGGAAAAAGCCCAGCTTGACAAGCTGGATTATGAAAATGGATACAGTCTTTATATCGGAATTCCGTTCTGCCCGACAACCTGCAGTTACTGCTCCTTTACTTCTTATCCGGTTGCAAAATGGCAGGACCGGATGGATGAATATGTAGATGCACTTTTAAAAGAGCTTGCATTCATTGCAGAGGTTTCAAAAGAAAAGCATCTTAATGCGATTTATATGGGAGGCGGTACGCCGACAACCCTGAGTGCACAGCAGATGGATCGGGTTTTGAGTTTCCTGGAAGAACATTTTTCCTTTGAACATCTGAAAGAATATACGATCGAAGCCGGAAGACCGGACAGTATTACTGAGGACAAGCTGCGAGTGATCCGAAAGCATGGAGTTGGCAGAATTTCCATCAATCCACAGACCATGCAGCAGAAGACACTGGATGTGATCGGAAGACGTCACACAGTGGAAGATGTAGTCCGCATTTTCCATCTGGCAAGAGAACTGGGATTCGACAATATCAATATGGATCTGATCGCAGGTCTTCCGGGAGAACATCCGGAGGAGATGGAAGATACTCTTCGTCAGATCAAAGAGCTTGCACCGGATAGTTTGACGGTCCATGCACTTGCAATGAAACATGGTTCGAGACTGACACGCGAACGGGCTGCAAGCGCAGAAAAACAAAATTACAAACAGATGGCAAGAGAGCTGGAAGAGATGATCGATATGGCACGTAAGGCGGCCGGTGAAATGGGACTTTATCCGTATTATCTCTACAGACAGAAAAATATTGCAGGAAATTTTGAAAATGTAGGTTACGCAAAGGTTGACAAAGCGGGAATTTACAATATACTGATTATGGAGGAAAAGCAGTCCATCGTTGCTGCCGGTGCAGGCGCATCGACTAAGGTGGTGCTTCCGTATGAGATTCCGGCGCCCGGAAGTAAAAACGGGCGGATGACGAATCTGATAAGAATAGAAAATGTCAGAGATGTGGGAGAATATATTTCCCGTATCGATGAGATGATAGAGCGAAAAGGAGAATGGTTATGGCATTAAAGAAAAAACCGGTTACCGGCATGAAAGACATGCTCCCGAAAGAAATGGAAATCAGAGATTATGTGATCCAGATGATCAAGGATACCTATAAGACATTTGGATTTACTTCCATAGAGACACCGTGTGTGGAACACATTGAGAACCTGTGCAGCAAACAGGGTGGCGACAATGAAAAACTGATCTTCAAGATTCTGAAGAGAGGGGAAAAACTGAAAATTGCTGAGGCAAAAGAAGAGATCGATCTGGTAGACGGAGGACTTCGTTATGACCTGACAGTTCCGCTTGCAAGATACTATGCAAATCATGCAAATGAACTGCCGTCACCGTTTAAGGCACTTCAGATTGGCAATGTATGGAGAGCAGACCGTCCACAAAGAGGACGTTTCCGTCAGTTCATGCAGTGCGATATCGATATTTTAGGTGAGCCGGGTAATCTTGCAGAGATCGAACTGATCCTTGCAACTACGACCATGCTTGGAAAGATGGATTTCCACAATTTTACGGTATGTATCAATGACCGTAATATCTTAAAGGCGATGGCTGCATTCAGTGGATTTAAGGAAGAAGATTTCGACGAAGTATTTATCATCCTTGATAAGATGGATAAGATCGGCAAAGAAGGCGTAGGTGAAGAACTGGTTGAGATGGGTTATACAAAAGAAAATGTAGATACTTATCTTGGACTCTTTGATGAGATCAACCCGGATGTTGATGGAATACGTTTCTGCAAAGAAAAGCTGGCAGGATTCCTTGATGAGAAGACAGCTGACAGCATGGAAATGATCATTTCCAGCGTAGAAAGTGCAAAAGAGGCAGATTTCAAAGTAAAATTTGATCCGACGCTGGTACGTGGACAATCTTACTATACAGGAACCATTTTTGAAGTAACGATGGATGAATTTGGCGGCTCTGTTGCAGGTGGCGGACGTTACGATAAGATGATCGGTAAATTCACAGGGCAGGACACACCGGCATGTGGATTCTCAATCGGATTTGAGCGTATTGTCATGCTGCTTCTGGAAAATGGATATGAGATTCCTTCCAAGCGCCAGAAAAAAGCATATCTTCTTGAAAAGAATATGCACAAGGAAGTCATCCTCAAAGTACTTGAGATGGCAAAAGCTGACCGCGCAGCCGGGAAACAGGTTCTGGTGGTCAATATGAAGAAAAACAAGAAATTCCAGAAGGATCAGCTGATCGCAGAAGGATATGAAGATATCACAGACTGCTACAAAGATTCCGTTATGGATTTATAAGGAAAGAGAAACGCAGGAGGAGAAATTAGAATGGCAGAGTCAATGACAGGACTGAAAAGAACACATCGGTGTGCAGAGCTTTCAGAGGCAAACATCGGTGAAAAAGTAACCATCATGGGATGGGTACAGAAGAACAGAAATAAAGGTGGACTGGTTTTTGTAGATGTACGTGACCGTTCCGGACTGATCCAGGTTGTTTTTGAAGAGGGAAGTACAGATAAAGCGCTTCTTGAGAAGGCAGCAAAGCTTAGAAGTGAGTTTGTTGTAGCAATCGTGGGAACTGTTGAAAAACGTTCCGGTGCAGTTAATGAAAATCTTGCAACAGGTGCGATTGAGATCAAACCGGAAGAACTCAGAATTTTATCTGAATCTGAGACACCTCCGTTCCCGATCGAAGAGAATTCCAAGACAAAAGAGGAAGTACGTCTGAAATACCGTTTCCTCGATCTTAGAAGACCGGACATCCAGAGAAACCTGATGATGAGAAGCCGTGTGGCTACTCTCGCACGTCAGTTCATGGCAAAAGAAGGATTCCTTGAGATCGAGACACCGTTCCTGATCAAGAGTACACCGGAAGGTGCAAGAGATTACCTGGTACCGAGCCGTATTCATCCGGGAAGCTTCTATGCACTTCCACAGTCACCGCAGATCTTCAAACAGCTGCTGATGTGCTCCGGATATGACCGCTATTTCCAGATTGTAAAATGTTTCCGTGATGAAGACCTTCGTGCAGACCGTCAGCCGGAATTTACACAGATGGATATGGAACTTTCTTTTGTAGATGTTGATGATGTCATTGATATCAATGAGAGACTGCTTGCACATCTGTTCAAAGATGTACTGGATATCGATATACAGCTCCCGATCCAGAGAATGACCTGGCAGGAAGCAATGGACAGATTCGGTTCTGATAAACCGGATATCCGTTTCGGCATGGAGCTGGTTAATGTGACAGAGACTGTCAAAGACAGCGAATTTGTTGTATTTAAGAATGCGATTGAAGCAGGCGGAACTGTTCGTGGTATCAACGCAAAAGGACAGGGTGGCATGGCCAGAAAGAAGATCGACAAGCTGGTTGATTTTGCAAAAGGTTATGGAGCAAAGGGACTTGCTTATATTGCAATCCATGAAGACGGAACTGTCAAATCTTCTTTCTCAAAATTCATGACGGAAGAAGAGACAGCAGCGCTGATTAAAGCGATGGCTGGAGAGAATGGAGACCTTCTTCTCTTTGCGGCAGATAAGAATAAAGTTGTATGGGATGTTCTTGGTGCACTCAGACTGGAACTGGCACGCCAGATGGAACTCCTTGATAAGAATGAATACAAATTCCTGTGGATCACAGAATTCCCGCTTCTTGAGTGGAGTGATGAACAGAACCGTTTCACAGCAATGCATCATCCGTTTACCATGCCGATGGAAGAAGACCTTCAGTACATCGACAGTGATCCGGGAAGAGTCCGTGCAAAAGCATATGACATCGTTCTGAATGGTAACGAGATCGGAGGCGGAAGTGTCCGTATCTTCAACCAGGAGATCCAGAGTAAAATGTTTGAAGTACTTGGATTCACACCGGAACAGGCACAGGAGCAGTTCGGATTCCTTCTGAATGCATTTAAATACGGTGTGCCGCCACACGCAGGACTTGCTTACGGTCTTGACCGTCTGGTTATGCTGATGGCAAAACAGGACAGCATCCGTGACGTGATCGCGTTCCCGAAGGTAAAAGATGCATCTGACCTGATGACAGAAGCACCGGAGAGAGTTGATCTGAAGCAGCTGGAAGAGCTTGGACTGGAGCTGGAAGAGCATACAGCGGAATAAAACAGAGTAAGGTATGATGTGGATGCATCATACCTTTTTGTCTACAAGGAGAATTTATGAGGAAAAAGAGAAGAACAGGCTATTTCATAACGGTGGCTGCGCTAGTATGCAGTCTGATTGGGAACAGTGTGGTTGTTTCGATGGCAGCAGATCAGGAATACAGTGAAGTTGAAGTTCAGGAGAATAAAAATCCGGATAATGCGGGAAACGAAAATGAGACTGATAAAGTTATGGATTCGGATGAACCAACTGAAGAGCCAACTGAAGAGCCGGCAGAAGACCTAGCGGAAGAGGATTCAACAGAAACAGATTCGGAGATGAAAGATGATGCAGAACTCAAAGATTCTGATCAGCAAGAAGAAAAAGAAATGACCATGCGGGAACGATTGGATCTACTTGCGGAAGAAAACAAAGGTTTAATATCAGAGGGGAATAATCTTATTAACACTGTACTGGATACCTATATGGCGATGAACACTGTGGATGGGGGAACTAAGAATGGTACAGCAATCTGTCTGTGGAATGAAAACCTTGCGAGTACCCAGCAATGGGAAGTGATTTGTGATGAAACAGGATATTTGACATTTCTGAATAAAAAATCAGGGAAAGTACTGGACGTATCGGGCGGAAATGCCAAAAGCGGTACAGCGGTACAGCTTTATGATGCTAATGGAACTTATGCGCAAAAATGGATTGCGATAGAAGAAGAGGCTGGAATTCGTCTGGTATCAGCGTTGGATGAGAATCTTGTGTTGGATGTAGTAAATGGAAAAAGTGCGCAGGGAACGAGACTCCAGATATGGTCAGACAATGGTACACCGGCTCAGAGATGGAAGATTCGAACCGTAGAAGATATATATACAGAGATGGATCAGAAAGCAGCAGAAAGCATAGATGCTTTAGCGGATGGAATTTATGTGATTCGCAGTGGACTGAGCAGAAGGCAGGTGCTAGATGTATCTGGGGGGTCAAAAGATAACAGCGCAAATATCCAGATTTACGAATCCAATACGACTGCTGCGCAAAAGTGGAAAGTGACACATGATGAAAAAGGTTATCTTACGTTCATCAATATGGGTTCAGGAAAAGCATTAGATGTTGTGAATGGGCTGGGGAATTCTGGAAATAATGTAGCGCAGTATACGAGCAATGGAACACGTGCGCAGAAATGGATTGCTGTAAGGTTAGAAAATGGAAAATATCTGTTATATTCAGCTCTGACAGAAAATCTTGTGATTGATGTGACAGGAGCAAACATAAAAAATGGAAGTAATGTGCAGGTTTATCGCAAGAACGAAACAACTGCCCAGCAGTTTTTATTTACAAATACAACTGCTGAAATTGGAACATGTGAAGATTTTGGAATCAGTGAAAACTGGTATGAAATTGTACCTAAAAGTAACGAAAAGTCAGCAGTAGATATATCAGGTGCGTCTTCAAATAATGGAGCAAATGCACAGATTTACAGCAGAAATCAGACCTATGCCCAACTTTTTAAGTTTGTTTATGAAGAGGGATATTATCGTATCCTGTGCGCACAGACAGATAAGGTATTGGAAGTTGCAGGAGGGGATGTTGTCCCGGGAACAAATATCAGGCAGTGGAGTTCTGTGAAAGATAAAAAAGATCAGTTGTTTTCAGTCTGCGTCAATGAAGACGGAACTTATACATTTAAAAATGTGGCAAGCGGACTTACTGTAAGCCTCGCGAATAAAGCAGGAAGTTCAGGAACCAATTTGCAGGGGGAAGAAAGCAGTGAGGGAGATGAACAGAGGTTTTATCTGGTGAGACGGACAAATCTGATGCAGGAAGGCATTTATTCAATCAGTACATGTCTGGATGCAGGAAAATGGCTTGATGTGAAAAATGGATCAATGTCAGATGGCGCAGGAATCCAAATCTGGCAGGGAAATGGAAGTCTTGCGCAAAAGTGGAAGATTATGGCAGTAGAAGGGAGAGAAAATACATACTCATTTGAATCTCTGGTATCGGGATTGATGCTGACTGCAGACGTAAATGGAAATGTTGTACAGATGAAGGAAAGCGGGGAGGAAGATCAACAGTGGATGCCTACAATTTCAAAGGGATATCTTATTCTGAAAAATGTAGGAAACGGAAAAGTTCTTGACGTTGCAGGTGGTACAAATAAAAATGGAACAAAAGTACAGACATATGCTGCGAATTCCACAAATGCGCAGCGTTTTCGTATAGATGGGACATCGGTGATTGCTAATGGAATTTATCTTATACAGATTAGCAGTAACCGGAAGCAGGTAATTGATGTAAGTTCAGGATCCAGAAAATCAGGAGCGAATATTCAGACATGGGAGTCGAATAATACCGGTGCGCAGAAGTGGAATATTACCCGGAATTCAGATGGTACATACAGCATCGTTAATGCAAAAAGTAAGAAATATCTGGATGTACTTAATGGATCGGGAACAGCCGGGGCAAATGTTCAGCAATGGGATGGCAACGGTTCAAATGCACAGAAATGGAAGATTACGTATACTGGGAAAGGTGGATTTAGAATCAGTTCATTACTCGGCGATGCGTTAGTGCTGGATGTTTCGGGGGAAAATAGCTATAATGGGGCAAATGTTCAGGTTTACACAGATAATGCAGGTAGAGGACAACGATTTTCCTTTGTATCTACAAGTTATACACCGGAGCCCGTTAACCTGGGAGTTCCATGTGTGCAACAGTATCCAGAACTTCCAACGGGCTGTGAATCGGTTGCACTTACGAATGTGCTGAAATATTATGGATATAATATTGGAAAGTCGACAATAGCAGATTCTTATCTTCCACGCAGTAGTTGGAATTTTGTAACCTGTTTTTGGGGAAATCCACATAGTTCTAACGGTAATTGTACTTCTGCACCAGGTCTTACCAATGCAGCCAACGGTTTTCTGAAGAGTCACGGAAGTAATAAACGGGCGTATGATGTGTCAGGCAGTTCCTGGCAGAAGTTGTATGATTATCTGGATGAAGGAAATCCTGTTATTATATGGACTACAATTTATCAGCAGTTTTTAGGTGCATGTTATGCTTCACAATGGTATAATGGAAAAGAATACAGAACTTATACGAATTCGCATACGGTGGTTTTAAAAGGATATGATAGAAACAAGAATGTAGTTTATCTGTCAGATTCCATTTCCGGTTATCTGACAGAAGATGCAAATTGGATCAGTATGCTTTATACAGCACGAGGTATGCAGGCAGTAGTTATAAGGTAAAAGGGGGAAGGATGGAAGATGAAGAGTAATGTGATTAGAAAGCTGCTTCCGGTAATGCTTATGATTACATTGACAGCAGGGATTGCACCAGTATCTTATGCAGCAGCGGAAGAACCTGCGCAGCAGACAGAGGGCGTGGACGAAGAGCCAGTGCAGGATTTCGAAAATGAAGATGCAGATGATCAGATATCGGATGGGAATAATCAGACTGAGGAAGCAGAAGAAGTCAGAGAACCAGAAGTCAGGGAACCAGATTTAAATACATCAGAAGATGATTCAGAGGATACAGATGCAGTGCAACAGGATAAATCTGAGAAAGTGAAGACGCAGACTGAAACAGAGAATATGGATGAGCTGGCTGGTGTATACAGAGATGTGATTCCAGATGGTGAATATGTGATCGGGGAAAAGGGAAGCCGTCAGGTGCTGGATGTTAAAAATGGATCAAAAGCCGACAGTGCAAATGTACAAGCATATCAATCAAATATGACGGCTGCACAGAGATGGAAAGTGGTACATGATTCAAAGGGTTATCTTATTTTATCGAACACTGGTTCAGAAAAAGCACTGGACGTAAATGGTGGCATTGCCGCGAATGGTCAGAATGTACAGCAATATACGAAGAATATGACAGCAGCGCAGAAGTGGGTAGCTGTACCAAATGAAGAGGGAACAATTATTCTTTATTCAGCACTTGGTAAGAAACTGGTTCTCAACGTGACAGACAGTAACAATGTGGAAATTTGTGAAAAGACAGATACAAGTGGAACGGATTTTGCTTTTTACAGTACGCAAACAGAGACGGTGAAAAGTGAACGCACGATAGAAGATGGAACCTATCTGATTACAAATGGAGATCAGACACTTACTATAAACAGTGGTTCTGATGGAAGCGGGGTCCGGAAAGTTTCCAAAGATGGAAAGTCCGCGAAAAAGGCTTTTTACATAGCATACAATGAAAAAAAAGCAGCGTATACGATTTGTTCAGTATATTCAGGCAGATTTCTGGATGCAAATTTAGGAGATGTTGTTCCGGGAGCTGTAGTTTCAGCATCTGGAACAGAAGCCGGAAAAGCATTACAGAGATTCTGGAAGATTGAGAAGGACGAAAATGGTCAGATGTATATCCGAAATGCGGCAAACAATCAAATGCTAGGAAGTGCAGCAGACGGAGAACTGATTACAGTTCCGGCAGATGATGAGAGAGTAGTAAGATGGACGTTTGAACAATCTGATTTTTATTGGAGCGAAAAAGAGATTGATACTTTTGCGGCAACAAAAGCAGAAATTTCGGATCTGACAAATGGGACCTATCAGATTACAACGTCAATAAAGACAGAAATGACCCTGGATGTCTCGAATGGATCAAAAAATGATCGGGCTAAAATTCAGTTGTATGAGTCAAATAATACGAATGCGCAGAGATGGAAAGTCGAAGCTACAGGAGACGGATATGTAAGAATTTTGAATATTGGATCCGGAAAAGTTTTGGATGTGAGCAATGGTACAGCTAAAAGTGGAACAGCTGTACAGCAATTTCAAAGTAATAATTCCAGGGCGCAGAAATGGATTCCTGTAAAAAATGAAAATGGAACCTATACATTTTATTCAGCTTTGGGACGGAATCTGGTATTAGATGTGTCATGGGCGGGAAATGCAAATGGAACGCAGATTCAGATCTATGATTCTAATGAAACACCAGCACAGATGTTTAAAGTCTATAATACAAAAGTGGTCGTAGCATCGGAAGGGAAAGTGCTCGAAGATGGTTATTATGCACTGACTTCCCTTACAAATAATAAGATGGTTCTGGATCTGAGTGGTGCAAATTCTGCAAATGGCACAAAATTGCAGATGTATCAGTCTAATGGAACACTGGCTCAATGCTTTGAAGTAAAGTATTGTAAAGATGGTTATTACAGACTGAGAATTGTTGCAACCGCGAAAACGGTGGATTTAAAAGGCGGGGGACTGATTCCGGGAACAATTGTTCAGGAATGGCAAAACGATGATAATACCAAAAATCAGAGATGGGTTATCCGGAAAAATGAGGATGGTTCCTATACTTTGATTTCAGCAGCGAATGGTCTTGCTATGGATGCGGGCAAAGCTGTTTCCGGTGAAACAGTTACAACACAGGAAACAACAGAAAGTACAAACCAGAAATGGCAGTTTGTTCCATTTAAAGCATCTGTAAGTGAAGGCTGTTATATTGTTGAGTCTGCACTTGCTTCACAGAAAGTGATTGATATCACAAATGGAAGTACTGCAGTAAATGCGAATGCGCAGTTATATTCTTATAATAAGACGATGGCACAGAAGTGGCAGGTTCGCACAACAGAAGATGGATATATTACATTACAGAATGTAGGATCAGGTCTTTATCTGACAGAATCAGGAAATAATGTATGTCAGGCAGATAATTCAGGAGATACAGAAGCTGCACAATGGAGTTTAGAAGTGCAGATGGGAGGTGGATATATCCTTATCAATAAGGCATCTGGAAAAGCGATTGATGTATCAGGTGGAAATACTGCGAATGGAACCAATATCGGAACCTATATAGTGAATGGAACAAAAGCACAGGCATGGAAATTTAACAGTGCAAGTATAATTGAAACCGGATTTTACGAATTTGCACCACTCACAAATACAGGACTCAGGATGGATGTAGCAGGAGGTTCTTCAAATAATGGTGCAAACGTTCAGGTGTATTCTTCAAATGGAAGTTATGCGCAGCGTTGGTGGGTAAGAAGTGCGGGAAATGGATGGTATACGATTACATCCTGCTGTTCAGCAAAACTGCTGGATGTACAAAATGCATCTACAGCAGCCGGTGCAAATGTACAGCAGTATCAGAATAACGGAAGTAATGCCCAAAAATGGAAATTTGTTATGGGAGAGAAAGGAATTCAGATTGTATCTGCACTTGGAAATGTAGTGGATGTCAAAAATGCATCTGGAAAATCAGGTGCAAATGTTCAGGTATGGAGCAAAAATTCTTCAGATGCACAGCAGTGGAGGATATATACAGCAGCAAGACCGAATAAGATTGGATGGCAGAATCCGTCAGGATATCCACAGGTGAGTTCGAAAACAGTTGTACTTCCAAGCTATTGTACAGGTTATTTTACTTATGTATCGCCTTCAACGATTGCATATGATGCAACTCGTGAAGATTGTATTAATGCATTTATCAGACGTGCATATGAGTATATTGGAACAAGATATATAGAACCTTGGTCAAGCTGGCCGGGAGATGCAGTGGATTGTTCGGGATTTGTATTACAGTGTTTATATGCAACTGGCATGGATTTAGGAATTTACAATCCTTATAATCACAGATGGCAGGCATGGCAAACCTATAATTCTATGAATTGGTACAGAAATAATACCTTTAAGCCGGTAAGTACATCAAATATGCAGAGAGGCGATCTGATTTATTACAATGGACATGTGGCAATTTATCTCGGAAATGGAATGATGATTGATTCATGGCCGAATCAGGGAGTAGGTATTCATCCAGTGTCAAGTCGTGGAACGGTGATTGGAGCGGCAAGACCATATGTGTAAGCAAAAGTAAGTGAAAATATTTTATTAAAGAAAAATGGAAAATGAACATTTTTTCACAGAGAGCAAGATTGGCTGTCAAAGTGAAGAAATGTTCATTTCTTTTTTTATAGCGAAATTCTATAATAATGATAGTTGAAATAAAAGGAGGATGGGATATATGGCACATAAAATTTTAGAAGAAGCGCAGGAAATAAATGATCTACTTATAAAATGGAGAAGAGATCTTCATCAAATTCCTGAGACGGATCTGGAGCTTCCAAAGACTGTGGAATATATCAGTAAACGTCTGGATGAGATGAATGTAGAATACAAGGTATTTCCTGAGGTTTCAGTGATTATCGCTCAGATTGGAAAAGGGGATAAATGTTTTCTTCTGAGAAGTGATATGGATGCGCTTCCGGTAGAAGAGGAAACGGGACTTGAATTTGCATCAAAGAATGGCTGTATGCATGGATGCGGACATGATCTGCACGCTACGATCCTTCTTGGAGCGGCAAAAATTTTAAAGGCGCATGAAGAAGAACTGCCGGGCGTGGTCAAATTATTGTTCCAGCCAGGTGAGGAGACCTTCCGCGGAGCGAAAGCAGCAGTGGAAGCAGGAGTCCTGGAGAATCCGCATGTAGATGCTGCCTTTGCAGCGCATGTATTTGCGGCAATTCCATGTGGAACGATTGGATATGGTGTGGAAGCCATGGCATCTGTATATGGCTTTAAAATCACCCTTACAGGACGTGGCGGACACGGTTCTGCACCGGAGGGCTGTATTGACCCGATCAATGCTGGTGTAGAAGTTTATCATGCTCTTCAGGCACTGATCGCCAGGGAATGTCCACCATCAGCAGAGGCAGCACTTACAATTGGACAGTTTACAGCTGGTAATGCAGCAAATGTAATTCCGGAGCGCTGCGTGCTTCAGGGAACACTAAGGACATTTAATGAAGAAGTAAGGACGATGCTGATCCGGAGGATCAATGAAATTGTTCCGGCTGTTGCAGCAGCTTATCGTACTACATGTGAAATCGAAGAACTCAGCAATGTTCCGAGTGTAACTTGCAATGAAGAACTGAATGCAGAGTATATTAAAAGTGTTGAGTCTCTTGAGAATCCGGGAACAACGATTAACGGTGGATTTCATGTCATGGGATCCGAAGACTTTGCCGTGATTTCGGCAAAAATACCGGCAAGTTATTTTGTAGTCGGAGCCGGAGTGGAAGATCAGAGTAAATGGAAAGGACAGCATAATCCAAAGATTCTGTTTAATGAAAAAGCATTACCGCTTGGCGCAGCCATGTATGCGAAGATTGCAATGGACTGGCTGGCAAAATAGAAGAGTAGATCTATAAGATTAGAATAAATAAAAAGAAGGGATCAGACTTTTACAAAAAAGTGAAAGCGGATCCCTTTTTGTGTATCTGGCACAACTCTGACAAAAGGGGTCTTTTGATTTAATTAAAAGTTTAATCAGAAATTTACATGAATGAAAAAAGAGACTTATGAAAATCATAAGTCTCACAAAGAGCGACAGACGGGACTCGAACCCGCGACCTCCACCTTGGCAAGGTGGCGTACTACCAACTGTACTACTATCGCATCTATTAAATTGTGTTCATCAGAACAATATCTACTATACAGTACAAAGAAGGAATTGTCAACGAAAAAATGAAGAAATTCTGTTCTACTTTTTGCGGAGATTCAATAAGTTTTCTGTTAATCAGACAAAAAATGATTTTAACAGAATAATAGGTGAAGACAAGTAGAAAAGTCCGACATATAAAATTGAAAATATACTTGACCAATTGATAGATATATTGTATAGTATTTATTGTTCTGATGAACAACAAATAATGAATGCGATAGTAGTACAGTTGGTAGTACGCCACCTTGCCAAGGTGGAGGTCGCGGGTTCGAGTCCCGTCTGTCGCTCTTGAATTAAGAACTACATGTTGCGTGTGGTTCTTTTTTTGTGCATACAATGAGCCAAATACAGATTTTTACACCCATGCAGATTTGTGCTTGCACAAGGATCTGCATGGGTGTAAAAATCTGTATTTGGCGAATGTACATCATCGAGCTGCTAAGCGAGATGGTGTGCGTTCGCCGGGGGTTCGTGTTCACACGAAACCCTGGCTCATTACTAACGTAAAAAAGACTGGCATCGAGCCAGTCTTTCATCATAACTATTCTTTTTTTTATTTCAGGAAGAACCAGTATCCTGCAAATGCAGCAGCTGCGATGATCAGGAAGATAAGGATTACAACAAGCACAACAGGAAAATGTCTCTCATCATCGTCATCTTCTTCGTCTAACATATTCTGATAGTTCTCACGCATCTCCTGTTCACGTTTTTCACGGACATGCTTTGGTGGGATATTAGAATAGGTCTGTTCTTTTTCTCCCTCTGGAGTGGAAAGATCAGGTGCAGTAATTTTAAGTTCATCCTCTTCATCAGAAATGATACGTGTGCTGGAATTGTCAATTGCATGTACCGGTTTGGCTTCTTCCGGACGTTTCTTTTTCGGACGTGGACGAACTTTTTCCCGGCTTTCTTCCTGACCTTCTGCATATTTGAGAAGTGGACGGTCTGAAGTAGCAGGGCGTTTCTTTGGATGCGGTCTGGATGGCTGTTCTTCGGAAGAACCTTCTGTCTTCGGACGAGGTTTTCTTACCGGTCTTTCGCCTTCGGCAGCCGGGTTCGGACATTTTTTCTTCGGATGAGTCGGTACTTCTGGATTAGCAGAAGAAGCGGTCCGCTTTTCGGTGTTTTCCGGAGATACCGGACGTTTTTTCTTTTTCTTTGGCTGGGCAGGACGTTCGGCAGAAGTTTTTTCTCCTTCGGCAGCCGGGCGCTTTTTGTGTGGCTTTTCTGCAGCCTTACCGGCTTCAACTGTTTTTTCAGCCAATGCTTCTTTTGCAAGCTTTTTTTTCTTTTCACGCTGTTTATCTAAATTCCACTGCTTTTTACAATCGCGGCAGATTGCGAATTCATTGTAGATTGCTTCACCGGCTTCATTTTCGCCTATTTTTTTGTTCTTGATCTCAAGATCCTTTTTACAAATCGGGCACTGCATGATTTATCTCTCCTCTTTGGTTTTTTAATATGTATCTACTCCCTTATTAAATGATGTAAATGTTAAAAATTATGTTTAACATTCACGTCCTTAAATACATAGAATCATACATATATAATGTTATCACGTCCCCCAAAGATGTCAAGAAAGTTCTTTGAATATTCACAAAAAAGTGCTAGAATAAAATGGATTTACTATAGATTAGGAGGACGCGAAGATATGACAGATACAAAGACAATCAAAGTAGGATTACTTGGACTTGGAACAGTCGGAACAGGTGTTTATAAATTGATTGGACGCCGCAGTGAAGAGATGCAGCAGAAGACCGGCGCCGCTCTTGAAATAAAGAAAATCCTGGTACACAACATGAAAAAAGTAAGACAGGGTGTAGATCAGAATCTGCTGACAGATCAGTGGAAAGAGATTATAGAAGATGATGAAATCCAAATCGTGATCGAGGTGATGGGCGGAATTGAGCCAGCGAAAACGATGATCACAGAAGCACTGAAAGCAGGGAAAAATGTAGTAAGTGCAAATAAGGATCTGATCGCAGAATATGGAAAGGAACTCTATGACGCTGCGAAAGAAGGTAGCGCTGATTTCCTGTTTGAAGCAGCGGTAGCAGGAGGAATCCCGATCATCCGTCCGCTTAAGCAGTGCCTGGAAGGCAACCAGATCGATGAGATCATGGGAATTGTCAACGGTACGACTAACTATATCCTGACAAAGATGTTTGAAAATGGAATGGATTTCACAGAAGCACTCGCAAAGGCGACAGAGCTTGGCTATGCAGAAGCGGATCCGACGGCGGATGTGGAAGGCCTGGACGCAGGACGTAAGGTGGCAATCATGGCTACGTCAGCATTCCATTCACAGGTGAAATTTTCGGATGTCTATACGGAGGGAATCACAAAGATCACAGCAGCAGATGTAAATTACGCAAAAGAGATGGGAAATGTGATCAAACTGATCGGTATTGCGAGAAATACATCTAATGGAATTGAAGCAGGTGTTTATCCGATGATGATCGATAAGAAACATCCGCTCGCTACCGTAAGAGATTCCTTTAATGCTGTTTTTGTACACGGAGATGCAGTTGGGGATACCATGTTCTATGGAAGAGGAGCAGGAGAACTGCCGACCGCAAGTGCAGTTGTCGGAGATGTGATGGATGTTACAAGAAATATTGTATGGAACTGTACCGGAAGAATCGGATGGAGCGCATACAAAGAGCTTCCGATCAAGGAATTTGCGGATGTCAAGAATCGTTTCTTTATCCGTATGCAGGTGAGTAATGAACCGGGAGTACTGGCAGCAATCGCGAAAGTATTCGGAGATCATAAGGTAAGTATCGAACGTGTGATCCAGGAACAGGCAAAAGCGGCAAAGGCAGAACTTGTCATCGGAACATCCGCAGTCAAGGAATACCATCTTCAGGATGCACTGGAGGAATTAAAAGAAATGCCGATCGTAAGTGAGATCAGCAGCATTATCAGAGAATATTAGAAGGCACAGCATTGGAAAAAGGAGTAATCAGGCATGAGTTATGCAGACAAAGTTTTTATAGAGATGTGCAGGGACATCATTGATAATGGAACCAGCACAGAAGGAGAAAAGGTACGTCCGAGATGGGAAGACGGGACTCCGGCGTATACTGTAAAAAAATTTGGTGTGGTGAACCGGTATGATCTGCGAAAAGAATTCCCGGCACTGACACTCAGAAGAACCGGGATCAAAAGCTGTACGGACGAGCTTTTGTGGATCTGGCAGAAAAAATCCAATAATATCCACGATCTGAACAGTCACATCTGGGACAGCTGGGCAGATGAAGATGGATCGATCGGGAAGGCATACGGCTATCAGATGGGCGTAAAGCAT
Source organism: Coprococcus comes ATCC 27758 (assembly GCF_025149785.1). Classification (GTDB taxonomy): domain Bacteria; phylum Bacillota; class Clostridia; order Lachnospirales; family Lachnospiraceae; genus Allocoprococcus; species Allocoprococcus comes. The sequence goes on from NZ_CP102277.1 coordinate 1,099,072, forward strand.
GTCTACAAAGAAGGAATGATGGATCAGGTAGACCGTGTACTCTATGATCTGAAGAATAATCCTTACAGCCGCCGGATCATGACGAATATCTATGTACATCAAGATCTTCATGAGATGAATCTGTATCCGTGTGCATACAGCATGACGTTCAATGTGACAAAAGAAAAAGGCAGCGACAAGCTGACACTGAACGGAATCCTGAACCAGCGTTCCCAGGATGTGTTGGCGGCAAATAACTGGAATGTATGCCAGTATGCTGTGCTGCTTCATATGCTCGCGCAGGTATGCGATATGCAGGTGGGCGAATTTGTACATGTGATCGCAGATGCACATATTTACGACAGGCATATTTCACTGATCGAGGAACTGATTTCAAGAGAGACGCACCCGGCACCGAAATTCTGGCTGAATCCGGAAGTGAAAGATTTCTATCAGTTTACACCGGATGACGTAAGATTAGACGATTATGTGACAGGACCGCAGATCAAAAATATTCCGATCGCGGTTTAGAAAAGGAGACAGATACGATGAACATTATTGTAAATGCAGATAAAAACTGGGCAATAGGAAAGAATAACAGTCTGCTTGTACGAATCCCGGCAGATATGAAATACTTCCGTCAGATGACAGAAGGAAATATTGTCGTGATGGGAAGAAAGACGCTGGAAAGCTTTCCGCAGGGGCGTCCGCTTGCCAACCGGGTTAATATCGTGATTTCCCATAATCCGGATTATCAGGTGAAGGATGCGATCGTGGTACACAGTGTGGAAGAGGCAATGCAGGAATGTAAAAAGCACAAAGGAGAAGTCTTTGTGATCGGCGGAGAAAGTATTTACCGTGCAATGCTTCCGTATTGTAATATAGCGTATGTTACGCGGACAGATCATGTATATGAGGCAGATACCTGGTTCCCGGATCTGGAAAAGGATCCGGATTGGCAAAAAACAGCTGAGACGGATGAACAGACATATTTCGATCTTGAGTATGTATTTGCAAAATATGAAAGAATAAAATAGATCAATAAAATTTGCGAAATGTATCATTGACAAATCAATAGACCACTCATTATAATAAATGTAATCGATGAGACAATAGAAAAAATGCTATGACAAGGAGGAGTATATAATCTTCGGAAGCAAAGAGAGAAGGCGGACGGTGTAAGCCTTCATGAAGGGATTGTAGAAGTAGCCTTTGAGCAGCGGACCGAACGGGAATTTCTCAAGTAGACTTCGACGTAGGCCCTACGTTACAGGGGAATAGTATCGAACATTTCTATGGTTCTGTACTTGCGTGAGAGCAGAGAAGCAGCTTCTCTGAAGACAGGTGGTAACACGGATTTTATATTCGCCCTGAACGGTCAGCCGTTTAGGGCGTTTGTTATTCTATATGACTATGATAAAAATTTGGCGATCATCTGTATAGAAAATTCATGGAGGTAAATTTATGAAAAAAATATCAGGGAACAAATTACTTGTAAAAGCATTAAAAGAGGAGGGGGTAGATATCCTTTTTGGATATCCGGGAGCCTGTACAATTGATATCAGTGATGAAATATACAAACAGGATTACACAAAAGTTGTACTTCCGCGTCATGAACAGGCACTTGTCCATGCTGCAGACGCTTACGCCAGATCAACAGGAAAAGTCGGGGTATGTCTGGTAACAAGCGGACCGGGTGCAACCAATCTGGTGACAGGAATTGCAACGGCAAATTATGACAGTGTACCGCTGGTATGTTTTACCGGACAGGTTGCGAGACATCTGATCGGAAATGATGCATTCCAGGAAGTTGATATTGTAGGTATTACAAGAAGTATCACAAAATACGGTGTGACAGTAAGAAAGAGAGAAGATCTGGGAAGAATCATCAAAGAGGCATTCTATATTGCGCGTAGCGGACGTCCGGGTCCGGTTCTTGTGGATCTCCCGAAAGATGTAATGGCAGAGCTTGGAAGCCCGAATTATCCGGAGACAGTCAATATCCGCGGATATAAGCCGAGTACCGGTGTTCACATCGGACAGCTTAAGAGAGCAGTCAAGATGCTTGGAAAAGCAAAGAAACCGTTGTTCCTTGCCGGTGGTGGGGTAAATATTGCAGGAGCGAATAAGGCGTTTACCGAACTTGTAGAACGTACCCAGATCCCGGTTGTGACAACGATCATGGGACGTGGTGCGATTCCGACAACGCATCCGCTTTTTATCGGTAATCTGGGGATGCACGGTGCATATGCATCCAATATGGCAGTGGAAGAATGCGATCTGCTGTTCTCGATCGGGACCAGATTTAACGATCGTATCACCGGAAAACTGCATGCATTTGCACCGAAGGCTACGATCGTACATATCGACATTGATACTTCCTCCATCTCACGTAACATTCAGGTAGATATTCCGATCGTTGCGGATGCAAAAGAAGCAATTGAAAAATTATTGGAATATGTAGAACCAATGGAGAAAAAAGAAAGCTGGATGGAACAGATCGAAGGCTGGAAAGAGGAGCATCCGCTTAGGATGAAACCAAAGGGAGACCAGATGCAGGCTCAGGATATTCTGGAGACGATCAATGAAGTGTTTAAAGAGGATGACAAGATTGTTGTGACAGATGTAGGACAGCATCAGATGTTCACATCCCAGTATCTGGAAGTGAATGAAAAGACCAGACTTTATATGTCCGGCGGACTTGGAACCATGGGATATGGATTCCCGGGAGCAGTCGGAGCGCAGATTGGCAATCCGGACAGTACGGTGATTGCAATTTCCGGTGATGGCGGTATGCAGATGAATATTCAGGAATTTGCAACAGCAGTGCTGGAAGAACTTCCTTTGATCCTCTGTGTATTTAACAATACCTATCTTGGAATGGTTCGCCAGTGGCAGAAACTTTTCTATGGAAAACGCTATTCTATGACAGATCTTCGTGCAGGCGCAGCGACAAGACGTGGAGAAGAGCATCCACCGAAATATACGCCGGACTTTGTAAAACTTGCAGAAAGCTATGGGGCAAAGGGAATCCGTGTAACCGAAAAATCCGAGATGAAAGCAGCATTTGAACAGGCAAAAGCAAACCGTGCACTGAAGGTGCCGACTCTGATCGAATTCATGCTGGATCCGGAAGTACAGGTTTATCCGATGGTACGTCCGGGCGGAACCCTGGAAGATCTTTTGATGGATTAATGGAGAGGAGAGGTGAAGATGGATAATACAATGAAAAAAAGATGGATTTCCTTATATGTGGAAAATCAGGTTGGTGTACTTTCAAAGATTTCCGGACTCTTTTCCGGTAAATCCTATAATCTGGAGAGTCTGACGGTAGGTAGAACAGAAGATCCGACTATCTCCAAAATGACGATTGAGACGAACAGTGATGAAGAGACTTATGAGCAGATCAAAAAACAGCTGAACCGTATGGTTGAAGTCATCAGAGTCATTGATTTTACAGAAGTATCTGTTGTTATGCAGGAGCTGATGTTTATCAAGGTAAAAAACTGTACACCGGAAGATAAGACAGAGCTTTTCCAGATCGCGCAGACCTATCAGGCAAAGGTACGTGATTATGGAAAAGACAGTGTGCTTCTTGAATTTGTACACACGGCACATAAAAATACAGCGATCATCCAGTTTCTACGTTCTGAATTCAATTCAATTGAAGTTGTAAGAGGCGGAAGTGTGGGGATTGAAGCGATCACAATGCCAAAAAGATAAAAAAATCAAAAAAAACAGAGCGCACTCTTGAATTTGAAAAACAGAAGTAATATAATAGCGATATGTAATCCGTAGGATTTAAAATACGGGAAGCAAAAATTATAATTTAGATATATGTTACTGTAAGAAGCAACAAGGGAATGGAGGAATTACAATGGAAAAGAAACAGATTGACTGGTCAAGCATAGGATTTGGTTATATCCCGACCGAAAAGAGATATGTTTCAAATTACAAAGATGGAAAGTGGGATGATGGATGCCTGACAGAAGATGCCAACATTGTATTGAATGAGTGTGCAGGTGTTCTGCAGTATTCCCAGTCAGTATTTGAAGGTATGAAGGCATACACAACAGAAGACGGACGCATCGTTGTATTCCGCCCGGATATGAACGCAAAGAGATTTGCTGATTCCGCAAGAAGACTTGAGATGCCGGTATTTCCGGAAGACCGTTTTGTAGATGCGATCGTACAGGTAGTAAAAGCTAATGCGGCTTATGTACCACCTTACGGATCAGGAGCGTCCCTTTATATCCGTCCATATATGTTCGGAAGCAATCCGGTTATCGGAGTTAAACCTGCTGACGAATATCAGTTCCGTGCATTTGTAACACCAGTAGGACCATATTTCAAGGGCGGCGCAAAGCCGATCACAATTAAAGTCTCAGACTTTGACCGTGCAGCACCGCATGGAACAGGACATATCAAAGCTGGTCTTAACTATGCAATGAGCTTACATGCAATTGTAACAGCACATGAAGAAGGCTATGCAGAGAATATGTATCTGGATGCAGCAACAAGAACAAAAGTAGAAGAGACAGGTGGAGCAAATTTCATCTTCGTCACAAAAGATGGTAAAGTAGTTACTCCGAAGTCAAACAGTATCCTTCCATCTATTACAAGACGTTCTATTCTTTATGTGGCAGAACATTATCTTGGACTTGAGACAGAAGAAAGAGAAGTATATCTTGATGAAGTAAAAGACTTTGCAGAATGCGGACTTTGTGGAACAGCAGCAGTTATTTCACCGGTTGGAAAGATTGTAGATCATGGTAAAGAAATCTGCTTCCCAAGCGGAATGGATGAGATGGGACCTGTTATCAAGAAATTATATGAAACACTTACCGGAATTCAGATGGGACACATCGAAGCACCGGAAGGATGGATCCAGGTGGTTGAATAATGGATAAATTCGTTACAAAGCGAAATGATCTGCTCGCTGAGCAGGTGATAAAGAATTTGAAGTCCCGTCAGATGGAGGGACATTATGTACAGACCAAAGAAGAGGCACTTGCCCTTGCACTGGAGCTGATTCCGGAAGGAAGCAGCATCAGTTGGGGAGGGTCTATGAGCATTAAGGCAATTGGTCTTCCTGAAGCACTTCATAAAGGAAATTATAAAGTGCTGGACAGAGCTCTGTGTGCGACACCGGAGGAAAACGCAGAGATGATGCATCAGGCACTTAACTGCGATTATTTTCTGGCAAGCTGTAATGCAATCTCGGAAGATGGGATACTGGTTAATATAGATGGAAATGCAAACCGTGTGGCAGCTATTTCTTACGGACCGGAAAATGTTCTGATGATCGTTGGCATGAACAAAATTGTAAGAAGTGCAGAGGATGCATATGCCCGTGCAAAGTATGTGGCAGCTCCGATTAACGGACAGCGTTATGAAGGGCTTCCGTGTACGAAGACAGGTGTCTGTTCCAACTGTAAATCTCCGAAAAGTATCTGCTGTCAGACACTGATTACAAGATTCAGCCATGTTCCAAACAGAATAAAAGTGATTCTGGTGAATGAAGAACTGGGATTCTAAAAAAACGAAGAGAATCAGGGAATTTCCCCTGGTTCTTTTTTATTTCATAGGAAATTCCGAAGGAACTTCCTATGAAATAAAAGGCACTACGTGCCGGAGATGCGCACTCGCACGAAGATGAAGAAAGTCGCAAGCGACTGCGCTCGGCGCGAGAATGTGCCAAGGCACATTCTTTTTTGTGTCTGAAAAAGAAAATGCGTTACTGGTCACAGGTACTGTGAACAGTAAAGAAAATTCCAAAAGGGAAAAGTTCTCATCAGAATATGACTTTCCTAGAGGAAAATCCTGTGTTATACTATAAAATAATCTGGATGTCAGGATGCGCAGCGGAGTGGTCCGTGGACATCGGTCAGTGCGGCTTATGGGCATTGATGGCGAATCGAAAGAGAGGAACAACAGAGTATGGAAGCGTATACAAGCTTTGCATGTGTATATGATACCTTCATGGATAATATTCCCTACGAAGAATGGTGTGAATATCTCACCGGTCTTATGAGAGAATATGGTGTCAGAGATGGACTGGTACTGGATCTGGGGTGCGGTACCGGGAATATGACAGAATTGCTTGCAAAGGCAGGATATGATATGATTGGTGCGGACAATGCGGAAGAGATGCTGGAGATCGCAATGGAGAAACGAGACAAATCCGGTTATGATATTCTGTATCTTCTGCAGGATATGAGAGAGTTCGAACTGTATGGTACGGTAAGAGCTGTCATCAGTGTCTGCGATTCAGTCAATTATATTACAGAGCCGGAAGAACTTCAGGAAGTATTCCGCCTGGTCAACAATTATCTGGATCCGAAAGGTGTTTTTATTTTTGATTTTAATACACGTTACAAGTATGAAGAGATTCTTGGGGATCGCACAATTGCGGAGAACCGGGAGGAATGCAGTTTTATCTGGGACAACTATTATTACGAAGATGAGAAGATCAATGAATATGATCTGAGTCTTTTTATTGAGACAGATAAGGACAGTGGGCTTTATCGCAAATATGAGGAGACGCATTATCAGAGAGCGTATACGCTGGAGGAGATGAAGGAACTGATCCGGAAGTCGGGGCTGGAATTTGTGACAGCATACGATGCATTTTCAAAGAATGCGCCGATGGACACAAGCGAGCGCATTTATGTGATCGCAAGAGAACAGGGAAAATAGAACAGGAGAGAATTGTTATATGAAAGATTATATTGTAAGAGCAACTGCGGGAGACGGACAGATCCGTGCATTTGCCGCAACAACCGGAAATCTGGTGGAAGAGGCAAGAAAGAGACATGACACAAGTCCGGTAGCAACAGCGGCACTTGGAAGACTTCTGACAGCAGGAGCAATGATGGGAGGCATGATGAAGAATGAGACAGATGTGCTGACGCTTCAGATCAAAGGTGATGGACCACTTGGCGGAATTACGGTGACTGCAGATGCAAAAGGTGACGTGAAAGGATACGTCGATCATCCGGAAGCAATGATGCCGCCTAAGAATGGCAAGCTGGATGTTGGAGGAGCTGTTGGAATCGGTCTTTTAAATGTTATTAAAGATATGGGACTGAAAGAACCATATGTTGGACAGACTATTCTGCAGACAAGTGAGATCGCAGAAGATCTGACGTATTATTTTGCAACCAGCGAACAGGTTCCGTCATCTGTGGGCCTTGGAGTATTGATGAACAAGGACAACACTGTACACTGTGCAGGTGGATTTATTGTGCAGGTAATGCCGTTTATATCGGATGAAGTGCTGGATAAACTGGAAGAGAATATCAAGAAGATCTCTTCTGTTACCAGTATGCTGGATAACGGACATACACCGGAGCAGATGCTGGAGCAGGTACTGGATGGCCTGAATGTGGAATTTACAGATACAATGGACACACAGTTTAAATGTAATTGTTCGCATGAGAGAATCGAGAAAGCCATCATCAGCATCGGAAAGAAAGATATCCAGGAAATGATCGATGACGGAAAAGAAGTAGAAGTAAAATGCCATTTTTGCAATACGGCGTATACATTTAGTGTAGAAGAACTGAAACAGATTTTAAAACAGGCAAAAAGATAAAGAGGTAAACACATGAAACAGGGATTTATCAAAGTTGCAGCAGTCACAGTTGATATTCGTGTGGCGGATGTCTGGCACAACTGTAAGGAAATCTGCAAACGTATGAAAGAAGCTGAGAAGGCTGGCGCAAAGATCATTGTTTTTCCGGAGCTTTGCCTGACCGGGTATACTTGCAGCGATCTTTTTACACAGGATATACTGTTAAAAGAGGTGCGCAGAGCACTTGCAAAAGTTGCAGAAGAGACCAGGCATACAGAAGCACTTGTATTTGTTGGACTTCCACTTGCAATTGATGGAGAGCTTTATAATGTTGCGGCCGCATTAAATGACGGAAAGATCCTTGGCTTTACAACCAAGACATTTCTTCCGAATTATGGGGAATTTTATGAGATGCGTCAATTCCGTCAGGGACCGAAAAAAGCAAGAGTGATTTCTTATGAAGGGGAAGAAATCCTGTTTGGGCCGCAGATCCTGTATCAGGCGGCAGAGATGGATGATCTGGTCGTATCGGCAGAGATCTGTGAGGATGTCTGGTCACCAATCCCGCCGAGCATTGAGGCGGCAAGAGAAGGCGCGATCATCCTGGTTAACTGTTCAGCAAGTGATGAGACGATCGGAAAGGATAGTTACCGGGAGGAACTGATCAAGGGACAGTCTGCAAGACTGATTGCAGGTTATGTCTATGCAAATGCCGGGGACGGAGAGTCTACAACGGATGTGGTATTTGGCGGACACAATATTATTGCAGAGAATGGGACGATCCTGAAAGAAGCAAAGCGGTTTGCCAACGAGATGATCGTCAGTGAGATTGATATTTTCCGTCTTTTAAGTGAACGGAGAAAAAATACAACTTTCCAGACAACGGAAGAACGTTATCTTCCAAAAGTACTGTTCCACATAAGTGTGGAAGAGACAGCACTTACCAGAAGCTTTGCACAGACCCCTTTTGTTCCACAGAATATGGCAGAGAGGGAAAGGCGCTGTGAGGAGATTCTGATGATCCAGGCAATGGGACTGAAGAAGCGTTTGGTGCATACTCACTCGAGAACAGCAGTCGTTGGAATTTCCGGCGGTTTGGATTCAACGCTGGCACTGCTTGTGACGTCGAAAGCGTTTGACATGGCAGGAAAAGACCGCAAGGATATCATTGCAGTGACGATGCCTTGCTTTGGTACGACAGACAGAACTTATCAGAATGCCTGCCTGATGTCGAAGAAGCTGGGAGCCACTTTGAAAGAGGTGCCGATCGCGGATGCGGTCCATGTGCATTTCCGTGATATCGGACATGATGAAGAGGTACATGATGTGACCTATGAGAATTCACAGGCAAGAGAGCGTACCCAGGTGCTGATGGATATTGCTAACCAGGAATGGGGCATGGTCATCGGAACCGGAGATATGTCGGAGCTGGCTCTTGGGTGGGCGACTTATAATGGAGATCATATGTCTATGTACGGAGTCAATGCATCTGTTCCGAAGACACTGGTACGCCATCTGGTTCAGTATTATGCGGATACCTGTGAGGATCAGGAGCTGAAAGAGGTACTTCTGGATGTTCTTGACACACCGGTAAGTCCGGAGCTTCTTCCACCGAAGGATGGCGAGATCGCCCAGAAGACGGAAGACCTTGTAGGTCCGTATGAACTGCATGATTTTTATCTGTATTATGTTCTGAGATTTGGCTTTGAACCGTCAAAGATCTATCGGCTCGCAAAGTTTGCATTTGAAGGAACTTATGACAGCGAGACGATCATGAAATGGCTGAAGACCTTTTACCGAAGATTTTTTGCGCAGCAGTTTAAGCGCTCCTGCCTGCCGGACGGACCGAAGATCGGTACGGTGGCACTTTCACCGAGAGGAGACTGGAGAATGCCGAGCGATGCGTGTGCGGCAGTCTGGATGCAGGATCTGGAAGCACTGGAGAAATAGAAAAGAATGTACAGGGGGTACATTCTCGCATAAAGTGTCAGTGACACTTATCAGGCAATGATAAAGGGAAGTCTGCGAAAGTGCAGGCTTCCCTTTTTTTAATTATAATTTTTAAAGCTTGATATTTTTAAACAGATCCCCAAGGCTGGTTCCGATTGCTTCTACTTTCGGAATTTCTACGTGTTCCAGCTCTTCCTCCTGTTCTTTTTCAGCATCTTCGGCAAGAGCCTTGATACTGAGGCTGATCTTACCGTCTTTGATACCGATGACTTTGACATCTACTTCGTCCCCAACGTGAAGTACCTGGTCTGCTGATTTGATTCTCTGGGTACTGATCTGGGAAATGTGAACCAGACCGGAAAGACCGTTCTCGAGACGTACAAAAGCACCGTAGGACTGAAGCGATTCAACGGTACCTTTTACAACACTTCCAACCTGTACAGATGCAAGTTTTTTTGCATCTTCTGCTTTTTTCTGTTCTCTTAAAATCTCACGTGCAGATAAGATCAGGCGTCCTTCTGCCTGGTTTGCTTCGATCACGCGGACATCAATTTCTTTTAGAAGATAAGTCTCCAGATCTTCGATATAAGAAAGAGAAAGGCGGGATGCCGGGATGAATCCTCGAAGTCCTTCGACCATGGCGATGACACCACCATTTACGATTCCTTCTACTTTTACGTGAAGATTGGTTCCTTCTTCCTGATAACGTGCGACCACATTCCATGGATTGGCATCATCGAAATGTGCTTCGTAGTCTGCCATGCTTTCTGTCTGTTCCTGTAATTTTTCGTTTTCCATCTTAACACCTCTGTTAGTTTATTTTTCTGAACGTATGCTCAATATGTTTATTAGTATAACACATTTTTGTATAGATAAAAAGTATGGATTCCAGATGGTTAGACGGTTAAATTGTGCTTAATGAGAAAAAATCGTTATTATGTACGAAAATTGTGGTAAAAATTTGTGTATATTTTGAATGGTAAAATTTGTGAAAAAAGTTGACAAAAGAAAAAATAAATTGTATATTATCAACATAAGGGCATATTAAGGACAGTGTCCTAAACTAAAAGGCAAAGGAGAATTTAAAATGAAGGGAAACGTGAATTATCTGGAACTGGCAAACAGCCCTCTGATGTGGGTGAGTGCCGCAATAGCAGTAGGAATCGTAGTTTTTCAGTCCGTACTGTTTTTCAGGAAGTCGCTCAAAGCAGCAAAAGAGATTGGAATTGAACAGGAAAAGATCAATATGGCAATTAAGAGTAGTGCCATTTCCTCAATTGGACCATCTATTGTAATCCTGGTAACAATGATCTCTCTGATCGTATCAATGGGAGCACCTGTTTCATGGATGAGACTTTCTTTCATCGGATCCGTTAACTATGAAGCAATGGCAGCCGGATTTGGCGCACAGGCAATGGGCGCTACACTGGAGAACCTGACACCGGTTGCATTCGCCTGCGGTGTATGGACCATGATCTGTGGTTCACTTGGATGGCTGATTTTCACACTCCTTTTCACAGATAAGATGGATAAAGTAAACCATCTGATGTCAAAAGGAAATTCCAAAATGGTTCCGATCATTTCAGCAGGAGCGATGCTTGGTGCATTTGCAAACCTTGCATCAGGAAACTTCTTCAACGAAAAGAATCAGTTTGCATTTGGCGGAGCACCGGCAATCGCAACAATCGTAGGATGCATTCTTATGATGATCCTGACAAAGTTAGCGAAAGAAAAGAATATTGGATGGCTCAGAGAATGGGCCTTTGCAATTTCCATGTTCTCAGGCATGCTCATTGGTTACATCTGGAACACTGTATTTTAATAGGAATGAGAGGATAAAGATATGAATAAAGAATACTACAACAAAGTCTATATACCTGATATTGTCAAATGGGGAAAAATCACCATGTTATTAGGTATCATTACATGTTTTGGACCGGCACTTGTTATCTCAGTTGTATACGGATGTATGCCACCGGTATCCGCAATCATTGCAGGTACAATCGCACAGATCAGTGTAAGTGGAGCATTTTATATTGTAGAACCGATTTCCTATTTCCCGATTCTTGGAATCCCGGGAACTTATCTGACATTCCTTTCAGGAAATACATCCAACATGCGTGTTCCGTGTTCTTCTGTTGCACAGGAAGCAGCAGGCGTTGAAATGGGGAGTGACAAAGGTTCTGTTGTATCAACCATCGGTATTGCTGTATCGATCATTGTAAATATTGTGATTCTGACAATCGGAGCAATTGCAGGAAACGCAATTATCGGTATGATGCCAGAAGGATTCAAGCAGGCCCTCAACTTCCTTCTTCCGGCACTTTACGGAGCTGTATTCGGACAGTTCGCAATCACAAGACCGAAGCTTGGTGTTGTAGCGGTTGTTATCGCATTTGCAATGAACTGGCTGATGAAAAACGGATTCTTATCCTTCTTCCCTGGAACACCGTCATACGTTGTTATCCTGGTAGCCGTATTTGGATCTATTTTCGCAGGAAAGATTATCTACAAGAAAGAGCTTGAGGACTAAGTCCGGAAAGGAAAAACGATGTTATCGAGAGAAAGATTACAGGAAAGATTTATTGAGATGATCAAGATCTACAGCCCGTCAAAAGGGGAAAAAGAGATGGCGGACTGGATAGAAAACTGGCTGAGAGAGCGGAACATTCCGTTCCAGTCAGATCATGCCGGGGAAGCTTATGGTGGAAACGGCAGAAATATCGTTGCATTTGTAAAAGGAAATACGAAGGAACGTCCACTTGGATTTGCAGCACATATGGATCAGATTGAGCCTTGCAGAAATGTAAATCCGGTGATCAATGGAAACATCATCAGTACCGATAAGACAACAACACTTGGCGGAGATGACAAAGCTGGAATTTCAGCAATCATGGAAGCGGTAGAAGATATCATTGAAAGCGGTGTACCGCACAGAGATATTTATCTTGTATTTACCTGCTCCGAAGAGATCAGTATGATGGGAACAAAGCACATGGATATGTCTATGCTGCCATGCAAGGAATTGGTTGTTGTAGATGCAACCGGTGGAGCAGAGACTCTCGCATACAAAGCACCGGCAATGGAAGCGATTGAGATTACTTTCAAAGGAAAGAAAGCGCATGCCGGAATTGAACCGGAAAAAGGAATCAATGCAATTGTTGTGGCATCAAAGGCAATCAGTAAGATGCACATCGGACGTATTGATTATGAGACAACCTCTAATATCGGACATATTGAAGGTGGATCTGCAACCAACATCGTAACAGATGAGGTTACATTTACCGCAGAGATCCGTTCACACAGTATGGAAAAGCTGGCTGCAGAGGTTGCACATATGGAACAGTGCTGCAAGGAAGCTGTAGAGGAAATGGGAGCCTGTTATGAGATGAAGCATGAGATGGCTTACCCGGTTCTGTCGCTGGAAGAAGACTGTGAATTGATCCAGGATACTGTAAATGCAATGGCAGAAGAAAGAATTACAGCAAATAAAATGATCATCGGTGGCGGAAGTGATGCAAATGTGCTTGCGGGACACGGATATAAGAGCGTCATTTTGGGATGTGGAATGATCAATGTACACACAGTAGAAGAAGCGCTTGATACAGATGAGACCTGGAAAGTGACAAAAGTACTGAGAAGACTGATGGGTGCAGAATAGGAGATGGACGACATAGATGGAAAAAGAAGAACTGAAGCAGAGATGTCTGGACGCGATTGACGCGAACAGAGATTTGATCATTCAGCTTGGTGATGATGTATATAAAACGCCTGAACTTGGCTACAAAGAATTTAAGACTACAGAAAGAATGATAAAGGCATTTCAGGAGATTGGAGAAGAGCCGGAGACGGAAATTGCATATACTGGCTGTAAGGTTTCAACTCCGAAAAAAGGGAATATAAGAATTGCCGTGATCGGAGAGCTGGACTGTATCCAGTGCAAAGAACATCCGGATAGTACGCCAGAAGGAAATGTTCATGCCTGCGGTCATCATGCACAGCTTGCAGATCTGTATGGATGTGCGATTGGTCTTTTAAGATCCGGAGTGATGAAGGAACTGGGTGGAGCGGTTGATTTTATTGCGATCCCTGCGGAAGAATGCGTAGATTATGATTATCGCGACAGTCTGATCCGTGAAAATAAGATCAGTTTTTACGGCGGCAAGCAGGAATATTTAAAACGTGGTGGCTTTGATGATGTGGATATGGCATTGCAGTGTCACATGATGGAAATTGGAAATGGCAGGCATTGCACGATTGATACCGACTGCAACGGATTTGTGACAAAGACGGTAACATTTATCGGAGAAGCTGCGCATGCAGGTTTCGCACCACATGAAGGAATCAATGCGTTAAATATGGCAGAATTGGCACTGAACAACATTCATGCACTCCGTGAGACTTTTCAGGAGAAAGAAAAGGTTCGTGTAAGTGCGATCATTACAGAAGGCGGAGATCTGGTAAATGTAGTTCCTGCTGTTGTGAAGATGCAGATCATGGTACGTGCTTTCACAATTGATGGAATGCTGGATGCCAGTAAAAAAGTGAACCGTGCGTTAAAAGCCGGAGCACTTGCAATCGGAGGAAAAGTCGAGATTGACGATAAGATCGGATATCTTCCGATGAATACCAACCGCGAGCTTTCAGCATTATATAAAGAAAATATGATCGAATATACAGGGGCGGAAAAAGATTCATTTGTAGAGCTTTATGAGACAGCAGGTTCTACAGATCTGGGGGATCTTTCTCAGATCATGCCGTGTATGCACATCTGGACAGAGGGAATAACCGGAGGACTTCACTCCAAGGATTACCGTCTTGCGGACCCGGAACTTGCTTATATCGTTCCGGCAAAGATGATGGCGCTTACGATCATTGATCTTCTTTATGATAACGCAAAAAAGGCAAAACAGATTCTTGACAATTTCAAACCGACGCTGACAAAAGAAAGTTATCTGGAATTAAAAAAAGAGCATTCTAAGCTTGTGGTTTTTGATGGCTCTGAGTTATAATAAAAAGGAATCCCGTTTAAGGGGTTCCTTTTTTAAAGCAATTATTCAGATATATAGAGAGAAGCTGCCAACGGCAGGTTCTCTGGATAGAAGATCGCAATACGGGGGACAAATTTGTGAAAGTTGGAGTTATCGGATCAAAATCATCTTGTGAGGTTGTTAAGAAGAGTATAAAAGAAATCGACAGTTCAGTAGAAGTAGCTTCTTATGAAGAGGAACAGGTTAACCGAAGTGACCGGCTGATTGAGGAATGTGAACAGGAGTGTGATGCGGTACTGTTTACGGGCTGTGCGATCGAAAGTTTTGTGGGGAGAAACTATCATTTCACCAGGCCGCATGTGTCGGTGGAAAAATCGGTAATCAGCATTGCGGGAGCATTTCTGCAGATGCAGAAAAGTAATATTGAACTGGATGCATTTAGTATTGATATTGTAGAAAAACAGGTCATTGAGGATTTGCTGGATGCATTTGACATCCTGGCAAGAAACATTTATTCCTGTCCGTTTCAGGCAGGAGTGGAAGAAGAACAGTATGTGGAGTGGCACATGAAGCTTCTGGATGAAGGAAAGGTTAATGTGGCACTGACTTCTCTTCGGTGGGTGTATAAGACACTGCAGGAAAAGGGATACCATGCAATTTATCTGCCTCCGACCAGGGCAAAAGTGAGAGTGGCACTGGAAAAATTAAAAAATGAATGTGCGCTTCAGGAAGCAGAATATGCGCAGGCAGCAGTTGAGATTTTTCAGCTGACGGATTATAAGAGCAGAGAAGAGAATTATTATTCAAGTATGCTTGCAAAAGCAGATATTGAAAAAGAAATCATCAAATATACAGAAGGGATTCAAGGTGCAATTTTTGCATCAGGAAGAAGAGAATATATTGTATTTTCCAATTCCGGGGCTGTACAAGAAGAATTTAACCAGCGGAAGCTTCTGAATCTGCAAAAAAAAGTGCAGGAGGAGAAGAAAATCAGCCTGAATGTAGGGATCGGAACCGGAGGCACGATGAATGACGCGGAAATGAACGCAAGACGTGCACTGGATTTTTCCCTGAAAAATGCAAAGCAGGAGATTTTCTGGATTGATGCCGGTCAGACACAGCACGGACCGCTTGGAAAGGAGATCCAGCTGGAATATCAGCTCATTTCTTCCGATCCGAAGTTACAGGAAATTTCAGAAAAAACCGGGCTCAGCACAACGTCAATTCTGAAGATCATTGCCATTGCAGATGTAAGAAAAAGTTATATTTTCGATGCACATCAGTTGGCGGAGTGTCTGGGAATTACGGTCAGAAGTGCGCGCCGGATCATGAATAAGATCATGGAAGCCGGTTATGGAAAAGTGTATGCAAAGAAGACAGCGGCAGCGGGTGGCAGACCGAAGGCACTGGTAGAGATATTGTTTAAAATTTAGTGTAATGGTCTTTTATCCGAACAAGGGTTGACGAACAGTAAAAAAAATGGCATTCTGAAAAGTAAAGGAACAAGAGATAGTAATGGAGTAATATAAAATGGATCAGAAAAAACAAAAGAAAGTATATGTGATCGGACATAAAAATCCAGATACAGATTCTATCTGTTCGGCAATTGCATATGCAAATCTGAAAAATAAAATCACAGGAGAAAAATACATAGCGAAAAGAGCGGGCGAGGTAAATGGTGAGACAGCATATGTTCTGGATAAATTCCAGGTAAGTGTGCCGTCTCTTCTGGACAATGTACACCTTCAGGTAAAAGATATGGATATCCGTCATATTGAGGGTGTATCTGGTCACATGTCCATTAAAGACGCATGGGCAAGAATGAAAGATGAGAATATTAAGACACTGCCGGTAACAAGAGGTGAGAAGCTGGAAGGGCTGATCACTATCGGAGATATTGCTACGTCATATATGGAAGTGTACGATAATAATATCCTTGCAACAGCGAGAACCCAGTACCGCAATATCGTCAAAACACTGGACGGAACACTGATCTCCGGGAATGAACATGGCTATTTCCTGAATGGAAAAGTTGTCATTGCCGCATCCAGTCCGGATCTGATGGAGAATTTTATTGAGAAGGATGATCTTGTTATTCTTGGAAACCGTTATGAGTCACAGCTGTGCGCGATCGAGATGGATGCAAGCTGTCTGGTCATCTGCCAGGGAGCCAATATTTCCAAGACGATCAAGAAGATGGCAGAGGAGAGAGATATCGTGATTATTCAGACACCACATGATACCTTTACTGCTGCAAGGCTGATCAACCAGAGTATTCCGGTCAAGTATTTTATGAGCCGTGATAATCTGGAGATTTTTCATTTGAATGATTATGTGGAACATGTGAAAGAAGTTATGTCAAAGACGAAGTACAGAGATTTTCCAATTCTGGATAATAAAGGAAAGTTCTGTGGTTTCCTCTCCAGACGAAGACTTATGACATCCCGTAAAAAACAGGTGATTCTTGTGGATCATAATGAAAAATCACAGGCTGTGAATGGAATTGAAGAGGCAGAGGTGCAGGAGATCATTGATCATCACAGACTGGGCGGTCTGGAGACAATCGGACCGGTATATTTCCGGAATCAGCCGGTTGGATGTACTGCTACGATCATTTACCAGATGTATCAGGAAAGTGGTGTAGAGGTAGAGCCACAGATGGCGGGACTTCTGTGCTCTGCAATTATTTCGGATACGTTACTGTTCCGTTCACCAACCTGTACGATGGTTGATCAGGCGGCAGCAGAGGCACTGGCGCGGATTGCCGGGATTGATATGGAAGAACATGCAAAAGAGATGTTCAATGCGGGAAGCAATCTGCGTGGCAAATCCGTAGAAGAGATCTGTTTCCAGGACTTTAAGGTGTTCAATGTAAAAGATATCATGTTTGGAGTCGGACAGATCACATCCATGAATCAGGATGAACTGGATGAGGTGAAAGGACGTCTGATCCCATATCTGGAAGAGGCGAGAAAGACCCAGGGACTGCATATGTTGTATCTGATGATGACTAATATTCTGGAAGAGTCTACAGAACTCCTTTGCTGTGGTGAAAATGCAAAGGAACAGGTTCTTGAAGCGTTTGAACTGCCGGGAGATACGGAAAAAATTCTCCTGAAAGGTGTAGTATCAAGAAAGAAACAGATGATCCCTGTTCTGGTAACTTACCTGCAGCAAAAATAAAAACAGATAACTTTATAGGAGAGATGGCTTATGGCAAAACAGATCTGGAAGCCGGGAAATATGCTGTATCCACTGCCTGCAGTTATGGTCAGTGTGGCAGATAAAGAAGGCAATTCGAATAT
Source organism: Coprococcus comes ATCC 27758 (assembly GCF_025149785.1). Classification (GTDB taxonomy): domain Bacteria; phylum Bacillota; class Clostridia; order Lachnospirales; family Lachnospiraceae; genus Allocoprococcus; species Allocoprococcus comes. The sequence continues at coordinate 1,116,873 of NZ_CP102277.1, forward strand.
CATTACCGTGGCGTGGGCGGGAACGGTCTGCACAAACCCGCCGATGGTTTCGATTTCCGTGAGACCAGAGCGGTATTCTTATCACATGATCGATGAGACCGGAGAATTTGTAATCAATCTGACAACGGAAAAACTTGCGTATGCAACGGATTATTGCGGTGTGCGTTCGGGAAAAGATGTGGACAAATTCAAAGAGCTGCATCTGACACCGGAAAAGGCAGAATATGTGAGTGCGCCACTGATTGCGGAGAGTCCGGTCAACATCGAGTGTAAGGTGGTCAAAAAAGAAACGCCGGGGTCGCATCATATTTTCCTTGCCGAGGTAAAAGCGGTTCATGTAGATGATGCCTATATGGATCAGAAAGGGCGCTTTGCATTGGAAAAGACCGATCCGATCGTATATGTGCACGGACAGTATTATAGTCTGGGTAAGTTGCTCGGAACATTTGGCTATAGCGTGAAAAAGCCGACAAAGAAGAATGGAAAGAAAAAGAAGAAATAAAAACAGAAAATCCTCTTGACAAGAAAATGACAGAGGGTATATGCTGTGTAAGTAGAAACTCAAGGGCGAGACTGCTAAGGTGCGGTCTCGTCTTTTTTCATAGGAAATTCCGAAGGAACTTCCTATGAAACAAAAGGCACTGCGTGCCGGAGATGGGCACTTGTACGAAGATGAAGAATGTCGCAAGCGGTCTACGCTCTGCTTCGGTCGTTGCTTAACGAGCGCCACTGGCGCTCAGCAACGCGCTCGGCGCGAGAATGTGCCGAGGCACATTCTTATTTAAAAGGAGTAGTAGATGATGAAAGATTTTACATTCAATGTACCACAGGATATTATTTTTGGAAAAGGCAGTTTAAAAAGACTTCCGGAGCTTCTTGAGAAAAGTGGTTCCAAGAAGATGCTTCTGATCTCCGGACCGGTTTTGAAGAAGATCGGAATGGTCGAGAAAGTCGAAGAGATCGTGAAGGCTTCCGGTATCGAAGTGGAAGTATTTACTGATGTAGAAGCAAATCCATCTGTTGCAACGGTAGATAAAGCAACAGAAGCATACAAAAAAGCAGGAGCAACCAGTATTGTAGCTTTCGGTGGCGGAAGTCCGATGGATGTGGCAAAGGCAGTTGGTGTTCTTGCAAAATACGGCGGAGAGATCGGAGATTATGAAGGTGCACACAAGGTACCGGGACCGATCGTTCTGATCATTGCGATCCCGACAACTGCAGGTACAGGAAGTGAAGTGACGGCATTTTCTGTTATTACCGATGAAGCAAGAAATTATAAGCTGACTGTGTTCAGCTATGGGCTGATCCCAAGCTATGCACTTCTGGATCCGGAGCTTGTTATGACTTCTCCGGCATCGGTAGCCGCAGCATGTGGCGTAGATGCACTGATCCATGCATGGGAGGCTTACACTTCAAGAGATGCATCTCCATTTTCTGATGCAATGGCAGAAAAGGCAATGGAACTGATCGGTGCAAATCTGCGCAGATTCGTAGCAAACCGTCAGGACGAAGAGGCGGCGGCAGCCATGCTCTCCGGAAGCATGTTCGCAGGTATCGCATTTGCATGGGCAAGACTTGGAAATATCCATGCTATGAGCCATCCGGTAAGCGCCTATTTCCATGTGGCACACGGTGTGGCAAATGCGATTCTTCTTCCAACGATTGTGGAATATAATGCACTTGCAGATCATGGACGTTATGAGAAGATCTACAATTATATCAGCAAAGAAAAAGACCCGGTGATCGATTTTGTTCCGGAAATGCTGGTAGATGAAGCGAGAGATCTGCTTCGTGATCTTGGTATTCCGCGGCATCTTGCCGATGTTGGTGTAACGGAAGATAAGATTGAACTGATGGCTGCTGATGCCATGAAGAGCGGAAATATCATGGCAAATCCGAGACAGTCTACGATCAGGGATATCATTGAACTTTATAAAAAAGCAATGTAGATCATTCAGGGGATATGAGTCAGCAGAAGCTGGTTGATATCCCCTTTTTTGATCTGAGTATAGAAAACAGGAAGAGATTGGTGTTCTGTATATATTTTTTTAATGCAAGAGTATCGGAGGCAAGAAAGCATAAATGTGAGTACATAGGTAAAGAATCTCCCGCATATAGTAAAAAGAGAATGGGAAAAGAGGGATATCCGTATGTGGTACCGACTGCTTTATGGAACAATCAGTTTTTTATGCTTTACATGGCTTCTGTTTACCTGGGGAGTGATCGATAACGGAAAGATCAAACTGATAAGAATGAACGATGAAACGGTAGAAGCATCCTATGAGGCAGGTGGAACAAACGAGCAGTATCAGGAAAAGCCCAAGATCGCCCTCACATTTGATGATGGCCCACATCCTTCCAGTACGCCAGTGCTCCTTGACGGGCTTGCCGGGCGGAATGTGAAGGTTACTTTTTTTGTGATCGGGGAAAATGTAGTAAAATATCCGAAAGTTGTGAGCAGAGAGGCTGAAGAAGGGCATATTATTGGAAATCATACTTACAGTCATGTAGATCTCACAAAAATGTCTCAGGAAATGACAGAGTGCGAACTCGGAAAGACCAATACCGCGATTGAAGAAATTACCGGAAAAAAGACGGAATATATGCGACCGCCCTATGGAGCTTGGAAGAAGGAGATGGAAGAGAATACCGGCATGATTGCGGTGCTATGGAATGTGGATCCGCTTGACTGGAATACGGATAATGAGACAGAAATTGTCAATAAAGTAGTGACGGAAACGGAGGAAAATGATATTATTTTATTACATGACTGTTATCTGTCTTCAGTAAAGGCGGCACTTCGCATTATCGATATCATGCAGGCGAAGGGATATGAATTTGTGACAGTCGATGAATTGCTGCTGGATTAAAGGAGAGGTTTTGATGGATTTATTTGATTATATGCGGGAGACGACAAAGGAGAAAGAATCGCCCCTTGCCTCCAGACTGCGTCCGACGACTCTGGATGAAGTGGTTGGACAGCAGCACATTATCGGAAAGGACAAGCTTTTATACCGTGCGATCAAGGCGGATAAACTGAGTTCTGTTATTTTTTACGGACCTCCGGGAACCGGAAAGACTACGCTTGCAAAGGTGATCGCCAATACTACAAGTGCAGAATTTACCCAGATCAATGCTACGGTTGCCGGGAAGAAGGATATGGAAGAAGTGGTGAATAAGGCGAAAGAACTGAAAGGGATGTACCAGAAAAGGACAATCCTTTTCATCGATGAGATTCACCGGTTTAATAAAGGACAGCAGGATTATCTGCTCCCGTTTGTGGAGGACGGCACGATCATTCTGATCGGTGCGACGACAGAAAATCCTTACTTTGAGGTGAACGGTGCGCTTCTTTCCAGATCCAGTGTATTTGAACTCCGTCCGCTTTCACAGGAAGAAGTAGAGACCCTGATTCTGAGAGCGGTGCAGGATGAAAAAAAAGGAATGGGAAGCTATCATGCGGTGATCGAGGAGGATGCCCTGCATTTCCTGGCAGACCTTGCCGGTGGAGATGCCAGATCTGCGCTTAATGCGGTGGAACTGGGTATCCTCACCACACCAAGAAGTGAGGATGGAATGATCCATATCACGCTGGAGGTTGCATCCGAATGTATACAGAAGCGGGTTGTGCGATATGATAAGACAGGAGATAATCATTATGATACCATATCCGCATTTATTAAAAGTATGCGCGGTTCTGATCCGGATGCAGCCGTATATTATCTGGCAAAGATGCTGTATGCCGGAGAAGACATTAAGTTTATTGCCCGCAGGATTATGATCTGTGCATCGGAAGATGTGGGAAATGCGGATCCGATGGCACTGAATGTTGCAGTCAGTGCAGCACAGGCAGTGGAGCGGATCGGAATGCCGGAGGCACAGATCATTTTATCACAGGCAGTTCTTTATGTGGCAACAGCGCCGAAGAGTAATTCAGCATGTAATGCTGTCTTTGCTGCGATGGACAATGTGAAAAAATATAAAACGACTGTTCCGGTGCATTTGCAGGATGCACATTATAGAGGTTCTGCAAAGCTGGGGCATGGAATTGGTTACAAATACGCGCATGATTATCCGAATCATTATGTAAAACAGCAGTATCTGCCGGATGAGATCAAAGATGCCGTATTCTATGAAGCGAGCGATAACGGCTACGAACAAACGATCAAAGCGCATATGAAGCGGATTAAGGATGAAGCGTAACCTATTCGCACAGGAAATCACTGCATTCACGCAGAAGGGATTGATTTGACACAGACACTCTGCTACCATATCTGTAAGCAGAAAGGAGTGAAGAATATGGGAGCAGTTCAGGACAGCTATATAACTGTTGCATGGCTGGTTCTTCTGGTAGTACTTCTGGTGATCGAGATCATAACGGTGGGACTTACAACGATCTGGGGAGCAGGAGGTGCGCTGGCGGCACTGATCCTGAATATTCTGGATGTACCGTTTGCCGGACAGGTGGTTGCATTTTTTATTGTGACAATTTTACTGCTTGTATTTACCAGACCATTTGCAATGCGTTTTATTAACACCCGCCGTCTGAAGACGAACTATGAAGGAATCATCGGAAAGACGATCCGGATCAGCCAGAAAGTAGATAACATAGGGCAGACTGGTATGGCGGTGGTAAATGGTACAGAGTGGACGGTAAGATCCGAACAGGATAACGTGATCCTGGAACCCGGAACACTGGCGAAGGTGGTTAATATATCCGGAGTAAAGTTAATTGTAAAAAAATATGAGGAGGACTAAAAGATGACGGGACTTATTATTTTAGTAATTATTATTGTGATCGCATTACTGTTTCTGACTTCCTGCATTAAAATCGTGCCACAGGCAAAGGCACTGGTTATCGAACGTCTTGGTGCATATCAGGCAACATGGAGTGTAGGACTTCATTTTAAACTGCCGATCATTGAACGTGTGGCAAGAAGAGTAGACTTAAAAGAGCAGGTAGTTGATTTTGCACCGCAGCCGGTTATCACAAAGGATAATGTAACCATGCGGATCGATACCGTTGTATTCTACCAGATTACAGATCCGAAGATGTTCTGCTACGGAGTAGCGAACCCGATCATGGCAATCGAGAATCTGACAGCGACCACCCTTCGTAACATCATTGGTGATCTGGAACTTGACCAGACACTGACATCAAGAGAGACGATCAATACGAAGATGCGAGCATCTCTTGATGTGGCAACGGATCCATGGGGAATCAAAGTCAATCGTGTGGAACTGAAAAATATCATTCCACCGGCAGCAATCCAGGATGCAATGGAGAAACAGATGAAAGCAGAACGTGAAAGACGTGAAGCTATTCTCCGTGCAGAAGGTGAAAAGAAATCTACTGTCCTTGTTGCAGAAGGTGAAAAAGAATCTGTGATTCTGAAAGCGGAAGCTGAAAAACAGGCAGCGATCCTCCAGGCAGAAGCAGAAAAAGAAAAGAGGATCAAAGAGGCTGAAGGTGAAGCGGAAGCCATCCTTAAAGTACAGCAGGCAAATGCAGACGGTATCCGTTTCATCCGTGAAGCGGGTGCAGACCAGGCAGTGCTTACGATTAAGAGTCTGGAGGCATTTGAAAAGGCTGCAGACGGCAAGGCAACGAAAATCATCATTCCGTCAGAACTGCAGTCACTTGCGGGGCTTGTAAAGAGCGCTAAAGAAGTGATCAAGGAAGATTAGATTAAAAAAAGAGAGAGGAAAGGTGACAAATAGATGACGGATGTATTGATCCTGGAAGATGAACTGACTTCGCTGCAGGCATTGTCAGAGATTCTTACCACATATTCAGATGATATCCGTGTCCACAAGGCATCTTCCCTGAAAGAAGCAAAAGACCTGCTGGATCAGGAAATCCGGTATGGTCTTTTCCTTTTGGATGTAAATCTAAGCGGCGAGGACCGGGAGGATATCGGTGGGATTTTGTTCGCAAGAGAGATACGGGAGAGGTTTGAATATACTTTTACCCCGATCGTGATGGTGACTGCCATTGGCAATATGGAAATGCAGGCTTACCGGGAGCTGCACTGTTACCAGTACATTATGAAGCCATTCCGCAGGGAGCAGGTGGAAGAGGTTGTTCAGAAGGTGCTGGAAAAAGAGAGCAGGGAGAAACCACCGGTGATCGTTGTGAAAAAAGACGGGATCAATTATCAGCTGAAATGCGAGGATATCCGTTATCTGGAAGCGATACCGAGAGGAACAAGACTGCATCTTGTGACAGAGAACTGGGATGTCCCTTATGTGACTCTCAGACAGATGCTGCTTAAGATGCCAAAAGGGATGTTTGCGCAGTGCCATCGGATGTATGCGGTCAATAAAAATGAAGTTGAATATTACGATACCGTCAACCGGATCATCCGGATCAAAAATTGTCCGGATACGGTAGAAATCGGTGTGACTTACAAATCGGTGATCGGAGGACTGTTAAATGGCTGATTGGGTACGCAAATTTCTATATCGTATTTTCTGCGTAATGGCACTTATGGTATCAGTCTATCTGATCGTGGATTTCCTGATCAGCGGTACTTTTGATTACAGGGTGTTTATCATGTTTGTTCTGATGGTGATCGTTGTGATCTGGGGAATTGTGGACTGGAGAAGTAATTATGTACTGATACGCCAGAAGGAAAATGAACTGCGGCTTTATCAGAACTATCTGATTCCGCTGGAAGAACTGGTCAAAGAAATCCGTGCCAAACAGCATGAATTTGACAATCATCTGAATGCAATCCTGAATATGCATCTGACCATCGACAATTATGAAGAACTGGTAGCAAAGCAGTCTGAATATATTACGGAAATTGCCAGAGAAGATGACAGCAGGAAGTATCTCCCCCTTCTGAAGATCAGCGATAAAATCCTGGCAGGATTTATCTACAGTAAAATTGTCCGTGCGCCGGAATATGTCCGGACCGATATCCGCGTGTGGAACAAAGAAATCGTTTCCGGCATTTCCGAACACCACCTGATCGAGATTGTTGGAACCCTGATCGACAATGCATACGAAGCCTGTACCGAAGAAAAAAATCAGGTACTGATCGAAATTGATTCCCAGAATGATAAGCTTATCTTCACGATAAAGAATCAGGTCGAAAATATAGGACTTGGCGAGATCAGTCATTTCTTTGAAAAAGGATTTTCTACGAAAGAAGATGGAAAAAAGCATGGACTGGGACTTTATAATGCAAAGATGCTTGTGAATCGTTACCACGGAGAAATTACGGTGGAAATAGAAGAAAGGAAATACATCAGTTTTGTGGTGGTTATTTAGGCAGATCGGAATATGGGACGGTCTGCTTTTTTTGTAGGTTGTGGTCGGACGCGGACAGAAAACAAATAGAGCAGATTCCTTTGTGCTGACCATTCCGATGAGCCACTTAAGGCGAAAATTGTGTCAGCAAGGGCTTCCACAATTTTTGTGTCTCATCTCCATAGCACAAACATGGAATCCTTATCCATTTGTTTTCTGTCCGCGCCCGGGATTCAGCTCTTTTGGAGCAGGCATGAGGCTTGCAAGCTTTCAAGAACGTAGCTGAGATCTGCCCAAAGAACAACGTAGAGTTTTCATGTCGTGAGATTCAAGTGTATCATTGTCCAATCACAGCCTTAATTTGCGAACCGTATCATTCACATCCATCACAATAACTGAGACATCAGCCACGCATAGACGACTTGATTTTTTTTCTGCCAGTTGAGTGCAATTGCCGCCGCTTCTTTTTCAGTCGGTACAGAAAGGGTCAGATCGATCAGGGGTTCGTGATTTTCAAAGACCTGACAGCGCACGGAATATTCCTCTCCTGCATTTTTCATATAATCCGCCTTTACGGAAACTTCATTTTTCAGATCATACTGTTTTGTCTGTAAAAAGTGGTCAATATCGTCCTGGATTGGCTTTGAGATTTTATCCCGGAAAAGATGAATCGTCCCTTTCCCATCTTCCGTCAGATGGAAAAGAGTGCGGTTGTGAGTGGATTCTTTCAGGATGAGACCACCGTCCGCAAGTTCAGAAAGAGCCTGCTGGAGTTTGAAATAATCGGTATATCCTTTGTCCAGGACAAATTCAGAAATCTGGGAGTTGGTCAGAGGAAAATCAACTTTGTCCAGCATGTATAGAATGATGAGTTTATAAAGTGTAAATGCTTCTGCCATAGGGCTGCCTCCTTAAAATGTAGTATATTCTTTTCCCTGCCAGAGATTCTGCTCTTTTAAATAGCGCTGCATCTGATTGAGTACTAACCGTTTATTGCCGGTCCAGAGCGGTGCGATAAGAAGAGATTTTGGTCCGTCACCGGTCAGACGGTGAATGACAATATCCGGACGGAGCGAAGCGATACATTTTCCGAGCAGATGAAAATAAGAGTTCATATCTGGAATATAAAAAGGTTCCTGCCTGTAAAAATCTGCCAGATCGGTATGCTTCAGAACGTGGAGAAGCTGCAGCTTGATTCCGTCAATCGGAAGAGCGTTCAGATAATGGATGGTTGCGAGCATATCTGCTTCAGATTCTCCCGGAAGAAATAAAATTACGTGGGTGATGATCTGTACCCCAATCGCGTGAAGGGAATGGACCGCCTGCTCAAAGACGGAAAGTGGATAACCACGGCGCATCCAGTTGGCAGTGCGTTCGTGGATCGTCTGAAGTCCAAGCTCTACCCAGACCGGTTTAATGGCATTTAGTTCGGCAAGCAGTGTAAGGATTTCAGGTGAAAGGCAATCCGGACGCGTTGCGATAGATAAAATGCGTACTTCTGGATCAGAAATCGCTTCGGTAAAGATCCGGCGCAGATGACAGGCTGGTGCATAGGTATTGGTATATGCCTGAAAATAGGCGATATAGCTGTGTCCATTGTATTTGGGGCGGACAAGGCCTTTTCCATAGGCAAGCTGATCGGCAACAGAAAGAGAAGAAGAAGCGGCAAAATCGCCGGATCCGCCTTCGCTACAGAAGATACAACCGCGTGTGCCGCAGGTTCCGTCCCGGTTCGGACAGGAACAGCCTCCGTTTAAAGAAATCTTGTACAGTTTTTCACCGAAATTCTGTTTCAGATAGTAGTCCAGTGCATAGTAGCGCCGTTCTCCCCAGCGCTGAGGAGTTCCTTTTTTGTAAGTAAGCCCGCAGGATATTTCCTGCGGGCGATTGCTATCATAGGTTCTTGTATTCATAAGATTAAATCAGAGCTTTGACAGCTTCGCTTACGACCTGTGATACGCGAGGGTCAAAAGCTTCCGGAAGAATATTGTCCTCGTTCAGCTCTTCATCCGGAACAAGTCCAGCGATTGCTTTTGCTGTGGCAAGCTTCATCTCTTCGGTGATCTGTGGTGCACGTCCCTCTAATGCACCTTTAAAGATACCAGGGAAAGCGACAACGTTGTTGACCTGGTTTGGGAAGTCAGAACGTCCGGTTCCGACAACTTTTGCGCCTGCAGCTTTTGCAAGATCCGGCATGATCTCCGGTACCGGGTTTGCCATTGCGAAAAGGATTGCATCCTTATTCATAGAAGCAACCATTTCCTGGGAAACAATGTTCGGGGCAGATACACCGACGAAAATATCAGCACCCTTGAGTGCATCAGCAAGTGTACCGGTCTCATGGTCGAGATTGGTCACTTTGGTCATCTCTTTCTGCATCCAGTTCAGATTCGGTGAATCAGCTGAGATGATTCCATTGATATCACACATGGTGATCTTCGGGAAACCGTAGGTGAGAAGAAGCTTTGTGATTGCAACTCCGGCACTTCCGGCACCATTTACAACAATTTTACAGTCTTCTTTTTTCTTGCCGGTTACTTTCAGGGCGTTGATGATGCCTGCCAGAACGACGATGGCGGTTCCGTGCTGGTCATCGTGGAATACAGGGATATCAAGAAGTTCTTTTAAACGGCTCTCAATCTCAAAACAGCGTGGGGCAGAGATATCTTCCAGGTTGATTCCGCCAAAAGCAGGTGCAATATTGACAACTGTCTTAATAATCTCTTCTGTATCCTGAGTGTCCAGGCAGATCGGAACTGCGTTGACTCCGCCGAATTCTTTAAAGAGAACTGCTTTTCCTTCCATAACAGGCATGGCGGCTTTGGCTCCGATGTTACCAAGTCCGAGAACGGCACTACCGTCGGATACTACAGCGATTGTGTTGGCTTTCATCGTGTATTTGTAGGCTGCATCCGGGTCCTTTGCAATGACCTTGCATGGCTCGGCAACGCCTGGTGTATATGCGATTGCGAGGTCTTCACGAGAGTTTACGTGTGACTTTGCAGTAGTTTCAATTTTTCCATTCCATTTTTCATGCATTTCAAGTGCTTGCTCAATTGCTGACATTTTCATACGTCCTCCTTTGATTACAGTTTTGCTGCTCTTTTATGATAACATTCTTCTGATATGAAAGCAAATCAAAAAACTTCTTTCCATTTTGTGCAAAATGTTGTATACTTGGGTTTATCAAAAGCAGATTAGTCAGTTCAGACAAGATTTCCCAATGTTAAAAGTTTAATATTTTTTTGGATAAGAAAAGTAATTGGAATAAAGGAGGAATATAGAACATATGACGAGAGAAAAATATGAGTCCCTGCCTCTTTCTACATTAAAAGAGGTGGCAAAAACGCGCGGACTTCGCGGAATTTCAACGATGAAAAAAGCAGATCTGATCGATCTTATGCTGGAAGAAGATGACAAAGTTTCAATAAAAGAGGCGAAGGAGGAAGTAAAATCCGAAAAAGCCGGAACCGCAGATATTGAACAGCTCGACAGTGGACGTACGGTGAATGGAATTCTGGAAGTCATGGATGGATACGGATTTATCCGTTCCCAGAACTATCTGCCGGGCGAGGAAGATGTATATGTATCACCATCGCAGATCCGCAGATTCAGCCTGAAGACAGGGGATATCCTGACAGGAAATACAAGAGTAAAGACACAGTCTGAAAAATTTAGTGCGCTTCTGTATCTGACCAAGATCAATGGAATGTCTCCGGCAGAAGCAGGACGCAGAATGAACTTTGAAAATATGACACCGATTTTCCCAAATGAACGTCTCAGACTGGAAGCGGGAAAGAGCAGCACTGCAATGCGTGTTATGGATCTGATCTCTCCAATTGGTAAGGGACAGCGAGGCATGATCGTATCACCGCCGAAAGCAGGTAAGACAACCCTGTTGAAGCAGGTGGCGCTTTCTATGAGGAAGAATAATCCGGAGATCCATCTTCTGATCCTTCTGATCGATGAACGTCCGGAAGAAGTAACCGACATCAAAGAAGCCATTGAAGGGGATAATGTGGAAGTTATTTATTCGACCTTTGATGAGCTTCCGGAGCATCATAAACGTGTGTCAGAGATGGTGATCGAGCGTGCAAAACGTCTGGTTGAGCACAAAAAGGACGTTGTGATCCTTTTGGACAGCATTACCCGTCTGGCAAGAGCATACAACCTGGTTGTTCCACCGAGCGGACGAACCCTGTCCGGTGGTCTTGATCCGGCAGCACTTCATATGCCGAAACGTTTCTTTGGCGCAGCGAGAAATATGCGTGAGGGCGGAAGCCTTACTATCCTCGCAACCGCACTTGTAGATACCGGAAGTAAGATGGATGATGTCATCTACGAAGAATTTAAGGGAACCGGTAATATGGAACTGGTGCTTGACCGGAAGCTTTCTGAAAAGAGAATCTTTCCTGCAATCGATATCCCGAAATCCGGAACAAGAAGAGAGGATCTGCTTCTTACGAAAGAGGAGCAGGAAGCAGTGGATATTATGCGCCGTGCATTAAACGGAATGAAGTCAGATGAAGCGGTAGACAGCATTCTGAATATGTTTGACCGCACGAAAAATAACGTAGAATTTGTCCAAATGGTCAAAAAAACAAAGTTTATTTAGAAAATTACTTGCATTTAGAAAAAAACTATGTTATGCTAACATAGCTGTTTAAAGATATTAGCCGCGTGAAAGCGCGTAAAACGAATAAAACAAGAAGAGGTGAAAATCATGAAAGAAGGAATCCATCCAGATTACTATCAGGCAACTGTAACTTGCAACTGTGGGAATACATTCGTAACAGGTTCTACAAGCAAAGAAATCCACGTAGAAATCTGCTCTAAATGTCATCCGTTCTACACAGGACAGCAGAAAGCAACTCAGGCCAGAGGTCGTGTTGACAAGTTTAACAAGAAATACGGAATTCAGTAATAAGAGAATTCAACAGGCTGGGATTGTGAAATCTCAGCCTATTTTGTGTATACGATGAATTAAAAAGGACATAACAGAATATGAAATCTTCGAATATTGGTGGTCAGGCTGTCATCGAAGGCGTGATGATGAAGAATAAAGACCGTTATGCGGTTGCGGTGAGAAAGCCTGACGGAGAGATAGAAGTTACAACAGATACATATAAAAGTGTAGTTGGAAAATATACGGCACTTACGAAGCTACCTTTTGTCAGAGGAATCTTTAATTTTGTTGATTCTCTGGTGCTGGGGATGAAGACTTTGACCTGGTCAGCAAGCTTCTATGAGGAAGAGGAAGAAAAAGAGATGACCGAAGTCGAAGAAAAGAAGCAGGAGCGTACGGAAAAGCTTTTGATGACGCTGACGATGGTTGTATCTTTTGCACTTGCAATCGGTATTTTTATGGTACTTCCGTATTTTTTGTCAGATCTGCTGAAGAAATGGATTTCTTCCTATACAGTTCGGATTATCATTGAGGGAATCATCCGCATTGCGATTTTTGTTGCCTATGTGGGCGGAATTTCGGTAATGAACGATATTAAGCGTTTGTATCGCTATCATGGCGCGGAGCATAAGTGTATCAACTGTATTGAACATGGACTTCCACTGACTGTTGAAAATGTTAGAAAGAGCTCTAAAGAACACAAAAGATGTGGAACCAGCTTCATGCTGTTTGTCATGATCGTGGGAATCGTTCTCTTATTTTTTGTAAGGGTAGAATCTCCGCTGATGAGAGTGATTGTGAGAATTGCACTTCTTCCGGTGATTGCTGGTATTTCTTATGAGTTGATCAAATGGGCAGGAAGCAGTGAGAATCCGGTCGTGTGTATCTTAAGTAAGCCGGGACTTTGGCTGCAGGGGCTTACGACAAAGGAACCGGACGATGAGATGATCGAGGTCGGGATTGCGGCTGTAGAAGCGGTGTTTGACTGGAAAGCGTATTTGAGAGAGAATTTCGGATATAAGGAAGAGGAGTAAAAGCTGTGACCTATCAGGAAGCATATCAGAAAGCCACAGGTGAATTGAAAGCGGCGGGGATTCCGGAGCCGGAAAGTGATTCCTGGATCCTGCTGGAGCATGTGACCGGCATGATAAGGACCAGATATTATGTGGATGGTTTTGAAAGAATGCCGAAAAATGAAGAAGACCGGTTCTTTGAGCTGGTAAGCTGCAGAAAAACCCGGATTCCGGTGCAGCATCTGACCGGGGTTCAGGAATTTATGGGATATGAATTTGCAGTCAATGAACATGTACTTGTGCCAAGACAGGATACTGAGATTCTTGTAGAGGAAGCAGAAAAAAGACTGCTTCTTATGAAAAAAGAAAATCCGGTAAAAGTGCTGGATATGTGTACCGGTTCAGGCTGTATCCCAATCAGCCTGAAACTGAGAAATCCGCAGATTGTCATAGAAGGTGCAGATATTTCAGAAGAAGCTCTGAAAGTGGCTGAAAAAAATGCCAAAAAGCTGGGAGTGAGCGGTAAGTGGATCCAGACTGATATGTTTGAAAATATTACAGGAACATTTGACATGATCACATCGAATCCACCTTATATCCCGACAAAAGTGATCGAAGAGCTGGAAGCAGAGGTACGTCTTCATGACCCGTATGAGGCATTGGACGGAAAAGAGGACGGTCTTTATTTTTACCGGATCCTGGCAGAAAAGGTTCCGGAATATCTGACAGACGGCGGCTGGCTTGTGATGGAGATTGGATATGACCAGAGTGCAGATGTGGAAAAATTGCTGAAAGAGACTGGATTTGAACAGGTTTCAACGCAAAAGGATCTGGCAGGTCTTGACCGTGTGGTATGTGGCGTGTACAATAGGCGTAGCAAATAACAGGAGGAAAAGAAATGTTTGATAAATTAGAAGATCTGCTCATTCGTTATGAGGAGATTATGGGTGAGCTTCAGGAACCGGACGTGGTGAATGACCAGTCACGTTTCCGCAAGCTGATGAAAGAACAGAATGATCTGACCCCGATTGTTGAGGCATATAAAGAATATAAAAATTGTAAACAGAACATTGAAGACAGTCTTTCTCTTCTGGAGGAAGAATCCGATGAAGAGATGAAAGAGCTGGCAAAAGAAGAACTCAGTGAGTCTAAGAAGAGAGTCGAAGAGCTGGAACAGGAGCTCAAGATTCTTCTTCTTCCAAAAGACCCGAACGATGACAAGAACGTTATCGTGGAGATCCGTGCAGGTGCAGGTGGAGATGAAGCTGCCCTTTTTGCGGCTGAGATCTACCGTATGTATGTACATTATGCAGACAGCAGACGCTGGAAGACAGAGATGATCTCCCTCAATGAAAACGGAATCGGCGGATTCAAGGAAGTTGTATTTATGATCACAGGACAGGGAGCATATTCCCGTATGAAGTATGAAAGTGGTGTACATCGTGTACAGCGTGTGCCAGAGACAGAAAGCGGCGGACGTATCCATACTTCAACCATTACCGTAGCAGTGATGCCGGAAGCAGAAGAAGTTGACGTTGTGATCGATGAAAAAGATATCCGTATCGATGTTATGCGTGCATCTGGTAACGGTGGCCAGTGTGTCAATACCACAGACTCTGCTGTACGACTGACTCATTATCCGACAGGAATCGTGATCTACAGCCAGACTGAAAAATCACAGCTGCAGAACAAGGAAAAGGCATTTCGTCTTCTGCGTTCCAAATTATATGAACTGGAACTGGAGAAGCAGCATTCTGCAGAGGCTGAGGCAAGAAGAAGCCAGATCGGTACAGGAGACCGTTCTGAGAAGATCCGTACTTACAACTTCCCACAGGGACGTGTGACCGATCACAGAATCAAGCTTACGCTTCATAAGCTGGACAGCATTATGAACGGAGATCTGGATGAAGTCATTGACAGCCTGATCGCAGCAGACCAGGCAGCAAAGCTGGCATCGATGAATGAGGCAGTATAATAGAAACAGGCAAAAGTGTATAAAGACAGGAAAGCCTGTGAGTATGTTCTTCGAATTATTATGGATGATGAAGAACTCACAGTTATTGACAACGAAGTGCAGATGGATTTCAAGAACATGCCCGATCGCCCATATTGATCGGATAATAAAAGCAAATATTGAAACCGTCAGAGGATGGCTTGCAGGACGCACTCCTGCTAAAAAATAGTAATAGGATACCCTCATACAGGTCAAGAAAACAGAAATGTCCCGTATGGGGGATTTTTATATACCGAAAAACAAAACAGAGGCGTTGAATGAACATACAACAATTAACTTACATTGTAGAAATCGCAAATTGCAAAAGCATTTCCCGTGCAGCAGAGTACCTTTTCGTCTCGCAGCCCGCTCTGTCCCAGCAGATCCGGAATCTGGAAAAGGAACTGGGATACCGCGTATTTCACAGGACAAGCAAAGGACTGGAACTTACCGAAAAAGGGAATGTTTTTTACCAAAAAGCGCAAGAAATGCTAAAAGACTGGAATCGTTTTAAAGAAGAAGTGATTTCGGGAACAGAACATAAAAAATTAAAAATCGGACTTGGTGCCAGAGTCTATTCCAACAGACTGTTTCCGAAGATTGCCAGATATTTTGAAAGGCATCCGGAGCTCGAGGTGACATTTTATACGGAGGCTGGGCTGGATGCATATGCGGCGATCAAGGACGGTTCCCTTGATATGGCACTGGACCGGATGCCGGAAAATGAAATCGGCATGGAGAAATGTGTCTGTTTTGCAAAAGAACTGATCCGTGAGAAGCAGTGTATACTGATGGCACCGGATCATCCGCTCACGCAGAAGAAAAATGCTTCAATCATGGATTGCAGGGAATATACTATGCTCACAGGACTAGAGCATTCGGTGGAAGACCGTCTCCTCAGAAAGACATATGGTGAACAGAATATCACATGGAAGAGAGTCATCCGCTCAGACAGCATCGATACGGTGATGAAGATGGTGAAAAGCGGAAGCGGAATCGCGATCGGACCAAAGTCCTTTGCAGAATACTATGGGGTTACGGCGGTGCCACTGGTTCCAGCCAGGCAGGACAGTCTTTATTTTGCCTGCTTGAAATCAAAGAAAAAAGAGCCGGAAATCCGGGAATTTCAGAGGTATCTGACTACTCTGGTTTCCAGTGTTTGTCCAGATTAAATCCGCGTCCCTGGACTTCCTGTACCTGGGAAACGATGATAAAGCTTTCCGGATCGATCTGATGAACATTTTTTTCAAGTTGGACGAGTTCACGGTTGGAGATGACGGTGAGTACCATATTCAGCTGCTGGTTCAGATAGCCACCTTGAACTGGAATGATGGTTGCACCGCGGTCAATCTGGGTAAGTACAAAATTACGGATTTCATCTGAATGTTTGCTGATGATCTGAACAGCAATCCTTGAAGTTCCGCTGACGATCAGCTTGTTCATGACAAGGGTGTAAATGATCACATACAAAATCGCATATAGTACCTTGTCAACTGGCTGATAAAGTGCCTGCCCCAGGATGACAAAGAAGTCAATGATGTACAATCCGGCTGAAACAGGAAAACGGAAATATTTATTTAAGATCAGTGGCGGAACGTCTACGCCACCGGTAGAAGCACCGGTACGGATGATCATTCCAAGGGAGATTCCGATTCCGATGCCAGCAAAGAGTGTGCATAGGATCAGATTGTCTGTCAGAACATAATCTCCAAGGATCTGATTGAAGAATTCCAGTGCGATCGGATACATAAAAGAGCTTAAAATTGCAGATAATGTATATTTTTTCCCGAGGAAAATATAGGCAAGCACCAGCATGATAATGTTGAAAGCGAGCACCAGAGAGGAAAGAGGGATCCCGGTTATGCGCTGCAGGATCAGCCCGATTCCGGTCGTGCCACCGGCAACAAGGTCAGCCGGAAGAAGAAAGACTCTGGCTGAAAAAGCGTTGAGTATATTTCCCAGGCAGATGATGAGAACAGAAGAAATCTGTTCTTTTCTTTTTGTAGTAAGTTTCATTGGTCAGTACCTCCATAAGTCGATACTTCTAATTTAGGAGAAATGGGAGAAAATGGGAAATACATTCTATGAATAGTGATATAAGAAGAACTTATATCATATATAACGCTGCGTGGTTGAAAAAGTAACAGGATATGCTAAAATTGACATAAATGAGAGAACATGAGGAGGTACAAAAGATGGGACATATTGTACAGCGTCTGGTTCGGAATGCCATCATGCAGGCGGTGAATCAGGTGATCCAGAATAAGACACAGCAGGAAGCTGCGAAATTTGGAAATGAATGGAAGGGCAGTTTTCATTGTCTGGTATCCGGGTATTACAGCGGCATGACCGTTAAATATCTGATGCTTCCATTTGCAGTTTTCTGCATTCTGTGCGCAATAGGAAGCGGGATTGCCGGCGGGCTGACTTACAGTATCTGGTTCCTTGTGATCGCAATGGTGTGCCTGGTTACGCGCAGCTATGGAATGAAAATGATGCGTGTGATCATTTACTGGGACAATGGTATGGCATTCTATGACAAGGATGGCAATGAACTCGTACAGCTGCCACGGACAGCCATCGAGCAGATGACGGTAAAAAATGGTAAGATCACCATCCCATGGGAAGATAAAGAGTATAAGATTATCAGGAACCCATTCGATAACGAAAAAGAAGTACGGGAAATGCTTAATTTTTATTCGCCAGAAAATTCCAAATGGATTGCCCGGTAAATAAAAGACAGATAAGTGACAGAAAATGATAACAAAAGAAGGAAGCTCTGATCGCACAGATCATCGAGGCAATGCGCACTTTCCGAACATAAGCAGGAGGTTTAGGACATGAATTTTCAGATCACAGAATATTGCCATCACATTTTAGAAGAGTATATAGAAGAAGGGGATATCTGCATTGATGCCACCGCCGGAAACGGCGGTGACACGGAGTTTTTGTGCCAGAAAGTCGGAGAGACCGGAAATGTCTATGCTTTTGATGTGCAAGAGATGGCGATTGCTCACACCAGAGAACGCCTCGAAAAAGCGAACCTGTCGACAAGAGCCAAGCTGATCCAGGACGGTCACGAAAAAATGCAGACCTATGTAAAAGAAGAAGCTAAGGTCATCATCTTCAATTTCGGCTACCTCCCCGGCGGCGACCACAAAATCGCAACCCGCGCAGCCACCAGCCTCACCGCCATCGAGTCAGCTCTTAACCTGCTCAAAAAAGGCGGCATCATAAACCTCTGCATCTACAGCGGCGGCGACACCGGCTACGAAGAAAA
Organism: Coprococcus comes ATCC 27758; assembly: GCF_025149785.1. GTDB lineage: Bacteria > Bacillota > Clostridia > Lachnospirales > Lachnospiraceae > Allocoprococcus > Allocoprococcus comes. Next base: position 1,135,323 of record NZ_CP102277.1, read on the forward strand.
AGAAGCCATTTTGAATTATCTCAAAACATTAGATTCCAAAAAATGGCTCGTAATCGTAAATTCCTATTTTAACCGTAAAAATGATCCTCCACTTCCTGTATTCATCTATAGACTGAAATAGTTTTTATTTCAGAAAACAGTAGTGGAGTAACTGGATCAACAAAGCCGTTTTGCGTTTTTTATGTCTGTCGAAGAAAATCATACCGGAACAAACGAACAAATAAAGCCGTTTTTGCGGTTTCCTGTTTGGCAAAAACCTCGTACTGGGGCAACAGTCATAACCAGTAAAGTAGATCTGCCAAGACTGCAAAATAGAACGTTCCAATTCCATTCGAGGCAATGAAGATAAGACTCAAAAATTGTGGAAGCCATTGCTGACACAATTTTCGCTTTCAGAGGCTTATCGGAATGGTTTGCCGAGTGGAATTGGAACGTTCTATTTTGCAGTCTTGGCTCACTAACTTTACAAGTAACACAAAAAAATACAAGAAAACCGCAAAAATCCACTCAAAATGTGGTATACTAACAGACAGTACCGCAAAAAAGCGGAATATGGAAGGATTTTTTATGGCAGAAGCAAAATTTAAAAGACCAGAACTGACAGACCGGGATCTTATTGATTTTTATTTCAAAAAGTACCCAAGCAGAAGCTGCGACCGTACTTTTGCAAATGTATATCTGTGGGCAAGGTTTTACGAAGTAGAATTTGCACAATATAATAACGTTCTCCTGTTCCGGGACAACAGTGCAGGTTACGGCTATGCATTTCCGGCAGGTGAAGATGAAGATGTAAAAGCAGCGATTGAAGATATCATGAAGTGGGAGAAAGAAAAAGGCGTCCCATTCTGTCTGTATGGGGTAACAAAAGAGAATTTCGCCAAGCTTGAAACATGGTTTCCAGGCAAATTCGACATCACCTATCACAGAGATGAGGCGGATTATGTCTATGAAAGTGAGAAACTTGCAACACTTTCCGGCAAAAAGCTGCACGGCAAGCGGAATCACGTCAATAAATTTAAAGCACTTCACGGAGATAACTGGAGTTACGAAACGATTACAGAGGATAATCTGGAAGAGTGTTTTCAGATGGCACTGAAATGGCGGAATCTGAATGGCTGTGAAGATGATGAAGAGAAGAATTCCGAGATGTGTGTAACACTCAATTCACTGCGCCTTTACAAAGAACTGAACCTGATCGGAGGTCTGCTCAGAGTTGGTGATGAGATTGTTGCATTTACGATTGGAGAAGCGGTAAATGACGATACCTTTGTGGTTCATATCGAAAAAGCTTATGCGGATATTGAAGGTGCGTATACCATGATCAACCAGCAGTTCGTAGAGCATGAAATTGCCGGAAAATACAAATATACCAACCGGGAAGATGATGTTGGAGAAGAAGGATTAAGAAAGGCCAAGCTTTCCTACAAACCGGTATTTATGGTAGAAAAAGGTGTTGTGACATTAAAAGAAGACAGCGAAAAGGAGTGTGCAAAAGATGATATCTAAGAAGATGGAAAATATGGTGGCAAACAGCTCGGCGATCCGCGCCATGTTTGAAGAGGGAAATCGTCTTGCAAAAATTTACGGACCGGAAAATGTATTTGATTTCAGTCTAGGTAATCCAAATGTACCGGCACCGAAAGCCGTAAAGCAGGCGATTCTTGATATTTTGGATGAAGAAGATGAACTGGTGCTTCATGGATATACTAACAGCAATGCGGGATATGAAGATGTTCGCCAGGCTGTAGCTGAATCTCTGAATGAGCGATTTGGTACTGCATTTGCAGCAAAAAATATTACGATGACAGTTGGCGCAGCAGGCGGACTGAATGTTATTTTAAAAGCACTGTTAAATCCGGGAGATGAAGTGATCACATTTGCACCGTACTTTGGAGAGTACAGAAGTTATGTCAATAATTTTGACGGTGTTCTGGTTGAAATCTCACCGAATACCGTAGATTTTCAGCCAAAGCTGGATGAATTTGAGGCAAAGATCACACCGAAGACAAAAGCAGTGATCGTTAATACACCGAATAATCCGACCGGTGTTGTCTATTCCGAAGAGACGATCAGGAAGATGGCAGAGATCATGGAGAAGAAGCAGAACGAATACGGAACAGAGATTTATCTTATCTCTGATGAGCCATACCGTGAACTTGCTTATGATGGTGTGGATGTACCGTATCTGACCAGGTATTATGCCAATACGATCGTAGGATATTCTTATAGTAAATCTCTTTCCCTGCCGGGAGAGCGAATCGGATATCTGGTGATTCCGGATGATGTAAAAGATTCAGAGACACTCATTGCAGCAGCAAATGTTGCAAACCGTATTCTTGGATTTGTCAATGCGCCAACCCTGCAGCAGAAGGTAGTTGCAAGATGTCTGCATGAGAAAACCGATATTTCATACTATAACAGAAACAGGGAGACTCTTTACCAGGGACTCATAGAATGTGGATTTGAATGTGTCAAACCGCAGGGTGCATTTTACCTGTTCATGAAGACTCCGATCAAGGATGAAAAGACATTTTGCCAGGAAGCAAAAAAATATAATCTGCTTCTAGTACCGGGAAGTTCTTTTGGATGTGCAGGATATGTCAGAATTGCATATTGTGTAGCTTATGAGACAATCGTAAATGCACTGCCGAAATTCAAAGAGCTTGCAAAAGAATATCAGCTAGGATAAGACAAAAGCAAAAGATGTGACAGAAAGGTGAGAAAGCAAGATGAGAGAATTTGAGAAAAATATCCGAAAAGTAGAACCTTATGTTCCGGGTGAACAGCCACAGAAAAAAGTGATCAAACTGAATACCAATGAGAATCCGTACCCACCTGCACCGGGAGTTCTTGCGGCAATGAAAAAGCTGGAGGGTCATGTGGACAGTTTAAGGCTGTATCCGGATCCGACATCTGATACACTGGTCAGTGCACTGGCGGACTTTTATCATGTTGGAAAAGATCAGGTTTTTGTGGGAGTGGGATCTGACGATGTTCTCTCTATGTGTTTCCTTACCTTCTTTAACTCGGAAAAACCGGTTTTCTTTCCGGATATTACATATTCCTTCTACAAAGTATGGGCGGATCTTTACCGGATTCCATACGAATGCAAGAAGGTAGATGAAAACTTCCATATCATAAAAGAAGATTATTATCTGGAAAATGGTGGTGTGATCTTCCCGAATCCAAATGCACCGACATCCATCTATGAAGATCTGGAATTTGTGGAAGATATCATCAGACACAACCAGGATGTTATTGTGATTGTGGATGAGGCATATATTGATTTCGCAGGAGAGTCAGCACTTTCGCTTCTGGACAAATATGACAACCTGATCATTACGCAGACATTTTCAAAGGCAAGATCGATGGCTGGAATGCGTATTGGATATGCAATCGCAAGTCCGCTCCTGATCAAGTATTTAAACGATGCAAAATATTCGTTCAATTCTTATACTATGAACAAAACTTCTCTGGTATACGGAGCAGAAGCGGTAAAAGATAAAGAATATTTTGCTGAGACAACACGTAAAATTGTGGAGACAAGAGACTGGGCAGAAGAAGAATTCAAAAAGCTCGGCTTTGTATTTCCAAAACCAAGCGCAAACTTCATCTTTGTATCACATCCGGAATACGATGCAAAAGAACTCTTTGAAGCAATGAAAGCAAAAGGAATCTATGTGCGTTTCTGGGGAAGCGAGCGGATTGAGCAATATCTGCGTGTGACGATCGGTACGAGAGAAGAGATGGAAGCACTCTTTGCCTTCCTCCGTGAATATATGATGTAAGTGTTAAAAACATAAATTGCGTTTGTGCTTACACAAATAAGCAATTTATGCTTATTGACACGTCGAACACTGATTTAATAAGTAAAAAATAGGAGATTTGTATGACTGAAACTTTAGTACAGTGGTTTGTAACCCATCTGGGTGGCAAGGCTGCCAAAGAACTGATTATCTTTATTATTTCAATGATTCCGATTCTGGAGCTCCGGGGAGGAATCCTTGCGGCAGGTCCGGCGTTTTTAAATATTCCGACCTGGCGTGCAATCCCGATCTGTCTGGTGGGAAACCTGATCCCAATTCCGTTTATCCTGCTTCTGATCCGTCCGATTTTTGCATGGCTGCGCAAGACGCGCCTTTTCCGTCCGCTTGTAGAAAAGCTGGAGAAAAAAGCGATGAGCAAAAGTGATCGGATCAGCAGATATGAATTCTGGGGGCTGGTACTCTTCGTAGGAATTCCGCTTCCGGGAACCGGAGCCTGGACCGGAGCTCTTGTCGCATCCCTCCTTGGCATCGACTGGAAAAAAGCTTTCGGAGCAATCGTAGTCGGCGTATGCATGGCATCGGTGATCATGTATATCCTGTCTTACGTTGTGATCGGAGGAATCTTTGGATAAAAAGTGAAAGCTTTCTCTTTGAGAGAACACAGAATGGCTGTATACGAAAGTATATGGTCATTTTTGTTTGGCAAATGATAGAGGTTGAGTGAGCGCCAGCCACAAAAGGAATCGTTCGGATTCAAGTTGCGCTAACCATTCCGATGAGCCTCTTAGGGCGGGAAGCATGTTCAGCAAAGGCTTCCATGCTTCCTGAGTCTCATCTCCATAGCGCAAAATAGAATCCGAACGATTCCTTTTGTGGCTGGCGCTCTTTGAACTTTATCGAATAAAATATGGCGATATTGGTGAGATAACAGCAATTCAGAACGGAGCAGAAGAAAACTTTGAGAAGAGATGAGAACCGTGTTGCTGAGTTGAAAATATTCAATTGTCGGGCAGTTACTGAGAATTATACATTACTTCTGTAAAATATCCAACATTGAACCAGAGTTGAAAGGTAGAATAAAACAACAGGAACGAATATGTCCTCGTTCATTCAATTTGCTGCAATCAGCCTAAAACCAGGCTGCCATAGGAATACACTGAAACCAGGCAGTCGAGCCAAAAGAAATGGTGCTAATTCACTTTTTGTGCAATGGAGATGCGACTCAAAAATTGTGGAAGCCTTTGCTGACACAATTTTTGCTTCAAGAGGCTCATCGGAATGGTTTGCACAATGGAATTAGCACCATTTCTTTTGGCTCGACTGCCGTATACAGCGCATACAATTGGCAGCCGTCCCCTTTGAATTATGTAGAAAAGAGAATGAACTTACGAATAAATTCGAACTTTCAACGGAATCCCCATCTCGTCTGCGAGTTTCTGGGACGCATCGATTTCTTCCTGTGAAATGATGCTTACCACACTGAACTGCACAGATGAGAACAGTTTCTTCGCTTTCTCGGCAAATGCAAGCATATCTGGGAACGCATTTTCAAAACAAGGCTGTGTAACTTCCTGGTAACGCTCTGCAGTTGGCGCATTCAGGCTGATCGATACGGCATCGATATATTTTGCCATTTCTTCTGCGATCGGCTTTTTATTGAAGAGTTCGCCAAGTCCGTTGGTATTGACGCGAAGGAGAACTTCCGGATGTTTTTCTTTCATGTATTTTGCAGCAACAATCAGATTATCGTAGGCACAGGTCGGTTCCCCGTAGCCGCAGAAGACGGCTTCCGGATAATTTGTAAAATCAAAAGCATCAATAGCTGCCTTGATCTCTTCGAAAGAAGGATTGTGGTCGTGCCAAAGTTCTGTTGCCTCTCCGATGGCTTCATGCTCGTTACGGATGCAGAAAATACATTTGCAAGTGCAGCGGTTGGTGATGTTAAAATATGCATTGTTTTTAAATGTGTAAATAATATCTGACATTATAATAAAATCTCCTCTTTGAAAGTCAGGCGGATATTCAAGAACCACCTGTCATTTGCGTATAATTAAATATTTGGCTAAATTCCAAATTTGTTTTTCATTGTATTCTTGAAACCGGCTTTGTCAAGAGTGGAACCAAGAATGATAAAGATCACAGCACTTCCGCCTGACTGGGCAAGGGTTCCTACAATCGAAGGAATCAGTGCACCCCAGGTTCCGAACAGGATTACATCTGTGATATAATATCCAATAAAGGAAATTACAGCGGCAACAACAACGCCGACACAGTTGTGTACATTCACGATCTTGTCCTTTTTACATGTGATCGGAAGGGAGATCAGCATCTTGATGATGAAGGTTGCAGGTGCATATACCGGGGCAGTCAGGATATCTGCCATGGCACCACCGATTGCACCAGCAAACATGGCATATGGTGTTGGGAGGAATGCAGCGGCAAGATAGATCAGAGAATCTCCGATGTGTACATATCCGCCATTTACACCAAATGGAATATGGAAAATATAAGCAGTTGTCACACAGATCAGTGCTGCAAAAAGAGCTGTTGAAGTCAGTCTGGAGACTTTCTGATGAGAAAGTGCATTTGCAGATGGTTCCGGATTGTTAATGGTTGTAGATGACATGATAGTTACCTCCCTGGGTTTTATTTATTTTGTAAATGTCAGTCAAGCAGCATAGAAAGATGGGATTCAAAATTGATTCCATCATTGCGCGGAATCTGGTCGGCAACGGTGTCAATCAGAGATCTTTCGATAAACCGGCATGCTTTTTCCACGCCTGCAGCTGCACTTTTTCCCTGTACCATCGAGGCACATACGACAGCGGAGAGCAGGTCACCGGTGCCAGAATAGCTTCCTCCGTGAATTCCAGAGGAAATGACGCTTATCTGGTCGTTCTCGAGAACCAGATTGTAATATTTTACGGTATCATCAGAAGGAGCCTGATAAAGAATACCGGTGACGATGATCGTCTGGATCTGCGTTTCTTTCAACGGAGCGGCAATCCGGGCAATCCGGTCCAGATAATCCGGTTCGTCCTTATACTTGGTAAGCCCTGCAAAATCAGAGTGTGTTAAAAGACACAGCTCGGTAAGATTTGGCGTGATCACATCGGCATGGGATACAAGCTTCTGCATCTGCTGTTGGAGTCTGGGAGTGAAAATGTCATATTTGACACCGGAATCTCCCATGACCGGATCGACAAAGAGCAGAGTGGAAGGGGTTCTGAACTTCTCACAGAAATTCAGGATTTTTTCCGCCTGATCTGCGCTGCCGAGATATCCGGTACTGATCGCATCCAGGGTAAGACCACGTTTTTGCCATTCTTCTGTGTAATGATCGATCTTGTCGGTAAAGTCCGTACAGTAATAGCTGTCGTAGCCGGTCTGATTGGTTAAAACTGCCGTTGGCAGAGGACAGGCCTGCACACCCATGACGGAAAGAACCGGGATCGCAGCTGTCAGAGAGCATTTACCAAGACCGGACAGATCATTGATAACAGCGACTCGTTTTATCATTGAAGTATCCTTTCCGAAATACAAAGTGAAAAATTCTTGCATTTCTTATGTGTTTTATATAGAATAAAATAAAAGTGTCATTTGTAAAATATACAAAAAGAAATATTTTTTAGAGGTCAGTTATGAGAGTGGAATTACAGAATGAGGAACACTGCCGGTATCTGAGAGTGTATCATTATTACAGGAATCTGATTCTATCCGGGCAGATGAAGTCAGAGACAAAGCTTCCATCGATCCGTAAAGGTGCAAGCGAGCTGCAGATGAGCCGGACGACGATGGAGAATGCGTATATGCTTCTGGCAGCAGAAGGTTATATTGTGTCCAGACCGCAGAGTGGATATTATGTGACGGATATTGCCGAGAAGCAGGAAGAGGGCAGAAAGATTGCAAGCCGGCATGTAAGGAAGCAGGAGAATCCGGTTGTCTATGATTTTGCAACATCAAATGTAGATAAAGAGAGTTTCCGGTTTGAATTATGGCGGAGATATATGAAGAGCGCAATGCGTCAGGATGAGAGACTGCTTTCTTATGGAGAACCGCAGGGGGAACAGGAATTCAGGGAAGTACTGTCTGAATATATTCAGAAGACCAGAAGTGTGATCTGCAGCCCGGATCAGATCGTGATCGGTGCCGGTATACAGAGTCTTCTGCATATTCTGTGCCCACTGAATCATAAAAAGAGAACCGTATTTTTCAGGGACAGTGAGTTTGTACAGGGAATGACGGTTTTTGAAGATCATAACTACCGGATTGCAGGAAGTGCGGAAGAAGAGATTGGAATGTATTACGTGTCACCATCACAGATGACAAGATTTGGTGGGGTGATGCCGATCCAGGAAAGACTGGAACTGGTCGGACGCGCTGAGAAAGAGCATTTTCTGATCATTGAAGATGACTATAACAGTGAGTTCAAATATTTTCAGAAACCGGTTCCGTCTCTGCAGGGACTTTCGGGAGGAAGAAATGTCATTTATCTGGGAACATTTTCCAAAATGCTGCTTCCGTCTATCAGGATTAGTTATATGATACTGCCGCCGGAACTGATGGAAACTTACGAAAAAAGAAAAAATAATTACAATCAGACTGCATCCAAGGCCGAGCAGATCGCACTGACACAGTTTATCCGTGACGGACATCTGGCGAGTCAGGTCCGTAAATCCAGGAAGATCCATCTGGCAAAGGCAGAAAAGCTTGCAGAGAGTATCCACAAGGTATTTGGGGATACAGTAAATGTAAAGATCGGGGAAGCCGGTTTTATGGTTCAAATTATATTTTCAAATGGAACAGATGTTAAGAAAGTGGCAAAAGCAGCCCGAAAAGAAGGTCTTACATTCCGGGAAGCCGAAGGACATACGCTGTTACTGACCTGCGCAGGTGTAGAGTCGGACAAATACGAAGAAGCTATGCAGATCCTTGCAAAATGCGTTATAATAGATAATATGAAGTGACCTCACATTTGTAGCAATGTGGATTTACCTGTATACTAGAATTTGATAAGAACAAAGGTAACAAGGATTACCGCATACAAAAGGAGATCACTCATATGAAAAGAATACTAAAAATTGGCATGAATATCCATACCACAAATTACACATTATGCGCAATGGAACCAATAATCGGTGAGGCTGACAGTGTATTTGAAACAATCAAGGTAACATCGGATTATAAAAATATCCTGCTGTTTATTGAAAATATGAAAATGAAACTTGGGTTGAATGATGAATACGATATTCAGTGTGGATATGAGGCGGGCTGTCTTGGATATTCACTCTATAACTAGCTAACAGCCACAGGAGTAAAATGTGTGATACTTGCACCAAAAACCATGCTTACACCGCAAAGTGTAAGAATAAAGACAGATATGCGGGATGCGTATATGATCACCCAATGTTTGTCATATGGTGGTTATCATGCTGTTTATATTCCGACAGGAGAAAGAAAGGGGGAAAGGATGGAAGGTTCACATGAACTGGTTCTGCCAAATGAGGATCTTTCTTTTCGAATGTTTTTGTTTGAAGGGAAAGATGGAAATTATGTCAGGGAAAAGCACTGGCACCGGTCAATCGAGATGTTTGTTGTGCTGGAAGGCAAACTGGATTTTTATATCAATGAAGAAGACATCCATCTGGATAAGAAAACCTTTGTGATCGTTAATTCCAATGAACTGCATTCGATTTCGGCGTCACTTCCGAATAAGACCATTGTACTTCAGATGCCGCTTCAGACATTTGAACGGTATTATACGGATGAGCAGTTTATCTGTTTTACCCACAGGGAAAGAGTACAAGATGAGCAGCTAGTAGAATTGGTGGAGAAGATGTATGCGACATATCAGGAAAAAGAGATAGGATATGAGCTGCAAGTACAGAGTTATTTTTACAGATTGCTATATCTAATGGTGACGAAGTATCGGAAGATGAATGTCAGTGAAGAAATTGTGCGTGAACATAGGAACAGGAACCGGCTTTCTTCTATTACCGGTTACATAAAAGAAAATTTCAAAGAAGATCTTTCACTTGAAGGAGTGGCGCAGAGTTTCGGTTATTCACCCACGTATTTGTCTCGGATGTTTCGGAAATATGCGAAGATCAATTATAAAGAATATGTACAGGGCATTCGTCTGGAATATGCATACCGGGAGCTTACCGGAAGTGATGCATTGGTAGAAGAGATCGCAGAGCATAATGGATTTGCAGATGGAAGGGCATTTGCAAAAGCATTTCAGAAAAAATACGGAGTAAGACCCAGTGAGTTTCGTCGGAGACAGAAATCAGAGGATCAGAAAATGAGTTAGAAAAAGTTGACAAAGACAAGAAAGTGCAGTTAACAGGCTAAGTATTCGGTAGCAGGTACTGAACACGCCTGTTAAAATAAAAAGAAAGAAGGAAGAAACACAATGAAAATCAAAAATGTAACAGATCCAGAATTCAGACGTTATGGACGTATCGTTGATGGCTATGATTTTACAGAAATGATCAAGGTAATGAAGCAGACACCACTTCCGGAGGAGGTTATTTATGTGCCATCGGATAACAAACTGGAGAAGACAGAACCTGTAATTGATCTGAAGATGAGAATTTTTGGAGAACTTCCAATACAGATCGGATATTGTAATGGTCATAACAGCAAGCTGAATGCGTTGGAATATCACAGAAGTTCAGAAGTGAATGTTGCAGTTACAGATATCATTTTACTTCTTGGATCAGAGCAGGATATTGCATCTGATTTTACCTATGAGACATCAAAGGTAGAGGCTTTTCTTGTTCCGGCAGGAACAGGAATTGAAATTTATGGAACAACCCTTCACTATGCACCATGTGGAGTGGATGGAAATGGATTCAAAGCAATCGTTGTTCTTCCACAGGGAACAAACACAGATCTGATGACCTGTCATACAAAATCTTATGATGACAAGCTTCTGACAGCAAAAAATAAATGGCTTATTGCTCACGAAGAAGCAGGTATTGAAGGTGCGGTATGTGGTCTTAAAGGAGAGAACATCGATCTTGCAAAATAAGCGGACGAAAGTCCTTGTTTAGGAGGAAAAGATCATGAATAACATGCCAGAAGTTAAAATCGGAGTTGTTGCAGTAAGCCGTGACTGCTTCCCGGAAAGCCTTTCTGTATCAAGAAGAGAAGCACTTATGAAAGCTTACAAAGAAAAATACGGAGAAGAACATATTTACGAATGTCCGATCTGTATCGTAGAAAGTGAGATCCATATGGTACAGGCTCTGGAAGATATCAAGAAAGCCGGATGTAATGCACTGGTTGTATATCTTGGAAACTTCGGACCGGAAATCTCAGAGACTCTGCTTGCAAAACACTTTGATGGACCAAAGATGTTCGTTGCAGCAGCAGAAGAAAGCGGCAATAACCTGATCCAGGGACGTGGAGATGCATATTGCGGTATGTTAAATGCAAGCTACAACTTAAAGCTTCGTAATATTAAAGCATATATTCCGGAATATCCGGTTGGAACAGCAGAAGAATGCGCAGATATGATCCATGAATTTGAACCGATCGCAAGAGCAGTCATCGGACTTAACAATTTGAAGATTATCAGCTTTGGACCAAGACCGCTGAATTTCCTTGCATGTAATGCACCGATCAAACAACTTTACAATATCGGCGTAGAGATTGAAGAAAACTCAGAACTTGACCTGTTTGAAGCATTTAACAAACATGCCGGAGATGAAAGAATTCCGGCAATTGTAAAAGAGATGGAAGAAGAACTTGGAGCCGGTAACAAGAAACCGGAAATCCTTTCAAAACTTGCTCAGTATGAACTGACACTTAAAGACTGGGTAGAAGAACACAGAGGATACCGCAAATATGTTGCAATCGCCGGAAAATGCTGGCCTGCATTCCAGACACAGTTCGGATTTGTACCATGCTATGTCAACAGCCGTCTGACAGCACAGGGAATTCCGGTATCCTGCGAAGTGGATATCTATGGAGCACTTAGCGAATTCATCGGAACAGTTGTAAGTGAAGACACTGTAACACTCCTTGATATTAACAACTCTGTACCGGCCGACCTTTATGAAGAAGACATTAAGGGCAAATTCGATTACACACTGAAAGATACATTCATGGGATTCCACTGTGGAAATACTGCATCATCCAAACTTTCATTCTGCGAGATGAAATACCAGATGATCATGGCAAGATCTCTTCCGATTGAAGTAACACAGGGAACACTTGAAGGAGACATCAAACCTGGAGATATCACATTCTTCCGTCTGCAGAGCACATCAGACAATGTACTGAGAGCTTACATTGCACACGGTGAAGTCCTTCCGGTAGCAACACGTTCCTTCGGAGCAATCGGAATCTTCGCAATTCCGGAAATGGGCAGATTCTATCGTCATGTACTGATCGAAAAGAACTTCCCACATCACGGAGCCGTAGCATTCGGACATTACGGAAAAGCACTTTACGAAGTATTCAAATACATCGGAGTACCGGTAGACGAAATCGGCTATAACCAGCCAAAAGGTGTACGTTACCCAACAGAAAATCCTTGGGGCTAATTAAAACTATACACAATCATGTAAGGGGCGGCTGAATGAACCCGCCCCTTTATAGTACAAAGAAACACGAATTAAAAACAGGATTTATGTTTCAAGCAGGCGGTTCAATGTCTTGAGGACCAGATTATAGAAAATAAATATGGCAGATTCCATTTGAGGCAATGAAGATGAGACTCAGAAATTGTGGAAGCCATTGCTGACACAATTTCCGCCCTAAGAGGCTCATCGGAATGCTTTGCCGATTGGAAGATGCAATATTTATTTTCTATAATCTGGTCACAATCCCTCGAATCCGTCAGGTTGATATAAAAACCCTAACAAGGAGGAACATTATGCTCTATATAGGCGTAGACCTTGGAACATCCGCAGTAAAACTTCTGTTAATGGATGAAAAAGGCGACATCAAAAAAATTGTTTCAAAAGAATACCCATTATACTTCCCACATCCGGGCTGGTCAGAACAGCATCCGGAAGACTGGTTTACCCAGTCCGTAGAAGGCATCAAAGAACTGACTTCTGAGTGTGATAAGAGCCAGGTTGCAGGAATCGGCTTTGGTGGACAGATGCACGGACTGGTCGTTCTGGATAAAGACGACCAGGTCATCCGCCCGGCAATTCTCTGGAACGATGGACGTACCACAGAAGAGACGGATTATCTGAATAACGAGATCGGAAAAGAAACGCTTTCTAAATACACAGCAAACATTGCATTTACTGGATTTACCGCACCGAAGATCCTGTGGGTAAAGAAAAATGAGCCGGAGAATTTTGCAAAGATCACAAAAATCATGCTTCCAAAAGATTATCTGGCATACTGCCTGTCAGGAAGCTTCTGCTCTGATTATTCGGATGCATCCGGCATGCTTCTGATGGATGTAGAACACAAATGCTGGTCCAAAGAAATGATGGACATCTGCGGCGTAACAGAAGAACAGCTTCCGAAGCTTTATGAAAGTTACGAAGTCGTAGGAAGTCTGAAGCCGGAAGTAGCAGCAGAACTCGGACTTTCTGAAAATGTAAAAATTATTGCAGGAGCAGGCGATAATGCAGCTGCAGCTGTCGGAACAGGAACAGTTGGTGACGGAAGATGTAACATTTCCCTTGGAACATCCGGAACCATCTTTATTTCCAGTGCAAACTTCGGCGTAGATAAGAACAATGCTCTGCATTCTTTTGCACATGCAGACGGTCATTATCATCTGATGGGATGCATGTTAAGTGCTGCATCCTGCAATAAATGGTGGGCAGAAGAGATTCTTCACACGGATGATTTTGCAGCAGAGCAGAAGGATATTACAAAGCTAGGTGAGAACCATGTGTTCTATCTTCCATATCTGATGGGAGAGCGTTCACCGCACAATGATCCATATGCAAGAGCTACCTTTACCGGTATGACGATGGATACCACAAGAGCAGATATGATGCAGGCAGTACTGGAAGGAGTTGTATTTGCACTCCGTGATTCCCTTGAAGTTGCAAAAAGCCTTGGAATCAAGATTGAACGTACCAAGATCTGCGGTGGTGGAGCAAAGAGTCCTCTTTGGAGAAAGATGATCGCCAATATCATGAACCTGAAAGTGGATATCATCGAGAGCGAAGAAGGACCGGCACTTGGAGGTGCAATCCTTGCAGCAGTCGGATGCGGCGAATACGAAAGTGTAGAAGCAGCAGCTGACAAGCTGGTTAAGATTGTAGATACCGTAGAACCGGAAGCAGAACTGGTTGAAAAATACGAAAAGAGATACCAGGAGTTCCGTCAGATTTATCCGGCACTCAAACCGGTATTTCCGCATATTCAGTAATTGAATATAAGATTTTTATGGCGTCAGTCACATTGAATCTTCTTCTTTGCAGTCCCCGTTGACAGTGAAAGTTAAAACCCGTATAATGAATTATAAGATTGACATGATGTGGAGGGCTTGATTCTATGATTATTGCAAAGAATGATGAAGATAAAAGAAGCCGTGTGTGGAACTATGTGACAGGAATTACGACCGTTCTGATCATTATCGTGGCTGGATATTTCATTTACCAGGGATTTTTCGGAAATCCGCTGGAAGGAAAGTGGAAGCATGATGAGAGTGATATGATACTGGAAGTAGATGACCATAATGAAGCAGAGCTTGACTGGAAGCACCTGATCGATGGTAAGGATGTGGATGTGGAACTTGGATATACACTGGATATCAAGGCAAAGCAGATTACATTTACTGTAAAGCAGGAAGAGCTGGATGAGACAGCGAAAGAACTTGGTGATAATGTAACTGCATCGGAAGTAGAGCAGGCGATCAATTCTGTACTCACTACATTCAATTACAGTGTGGACGGAACCGAGCTTACACTTACCGAGTGGGATTATGGGGACCAGATGATTTTTGAAAAAGCAGACAAATAAAGAGAACCCTCTCTCTGTGGGCACGAAAGTCCGCAGGCAGAGGGTTTTGTGTGAGAACAGGAGGTTAAAAGCAGATGACAAGGAAGGAGACAAAAGTAATAAATATCGGAGGAAGAAAGATCGGTGGAGGCAATCCGGTAGCGATCCAGTCCATGACAAATACAAAGACAGAGGACGTGGAATCTACAGTTGCACAGATTCTTGCTCTGGAAAAGGCAGGATGCGAGATTATCCGCTGTGCAGTTCCGAATATGGAAGCAGCACAGGCTTTACAAGAGATTAAGAAACAAATCCATATTCCACTGGTTGCAGATATACATTTTGATTATCGTCTTGCGATCGCTGCAATTGAAAACGGTGCAGATAAAATCCGTATCAATCCGGGAAATATCGGAAGTGAGGACAGAGTCCGTGCGGTTGTGGAGAAAGCAAAAGAATACGAGATTCCGATCCGTGTCGGGGTGAACAGTGGTTCGCTGGAGAAGAACCTTCTGGAAAAATATGGTGGCGTGACTGCAGAGGGAATCGTGGAAAGTGCACTTGACAAGGTACACATGATTGAGAACATGGGCTATGACAATCTGGTGGTCAGTATTAAGTCTTCAGATGTCATGATGTGTGTAAAAGCGCATGAGCTGATCGCAAAGAAATGCCCGTATCCGTTGCATGTGGGAATCACCGAGTCCGGGACGCTGCTTTCAGGCAATATTAAATCTTCAGTAGGACTTGGAATCATCCTTTATCAGGGAATCGGAGATACGATTCGTGTATCGCTGACAGGGGATCCATTAGAAGAGATCAAGAGTGCAAAACTGATCCTGAAAGCACTGGGACTTAGAAAAGGAGGAATTGAAGTTGTATCCTGCCCGACCTGTGGACGTACCAAGATTGATCTGATCGGACTTGCCAATAAAGTAGAGACGATGGTTGCTGAATATCCGCTTGATATCAAGGTTGCAGTGATGGGATGCGTGGTAAACGGTCCTGGAGAAGCAAGAGAGGCTGATCTTGGAATCGCAGGGGGAATTGGGGAAGGACTTCTGATCAAAAAAGGAGAGATCATCCGCAAGGTAAAAGAGGATGAACTTTTAGATGCACTTCGTAATGAACTGGAACATTGGGGCGAATAGAAGATGACAAAGCTATTTTTTGATGTGTTTCCAACATTGAATATTGATAACGACAGCCATATGTTGTTTGAAAAGGTGGAGGTGACGAAAATCACCTCCACTTCAGCCAGAAATCATATCAAGGTTTATATTTACAGTACCCATCTGATCCCGAAGAAGACGGTATGTTATGTGGAGAACCAGATTGAGGAACAGCTGTTTTCGCAGGGAAATATTCCGGTGACGATCATCGAGGAATACCGGCTTTCCGAGCAGTATACGCCGGAGAACCTGATGCATGCCTACAAGGAGAGTATTCTTTTTGAGCTGGAGCAGAAAAGTGTGCTGGAGAAAAATATGTTCCAGAAGGCAAAGTGCCGCTTCGAAGGGGAGCGTACTATGTGTCTGACTATGGCGGACACGATTGTTGCAGAGGGAAAGACCAGCGAGATCACCAGCTATCTGAAGGATGTCTTTGAGAACCGTTTCCACGTGCCGGTGGATGTAGAAATTGATTATGAAGAAGTAGGAGAGAGCAAATACAAGAAATTCAATGAAATGCAGCTTCAGCAGGAAGTAGATGCGATCAGGGAAAGGAATCAGAAGCTGCAGGCACAGCATGCCACGGAAGAGGCGGTAAAAGCAAAAGAAACGGAAGGCGTATCAAAGAAGAAAGCGGAAAAAGCAGAAGATGCCGCTAAAGAAGCAGATGCATCAAGTACGCAGAATAAACAGGAACAGAAGAAACCGGAGACTCCGAAAAAGCAGGAATTTGCAGGAAAGTCCAGTGGGTTCAAAAGTGGCAAGGGAAGCTTTGTGCGTCGGGATTATCCGCTCAAGCGCTCCGATGACCCGAACGTAATTTATGGACGGGACTTTGACGATATGCCGATCGAGCTGAAGACAGTTACCGGAGAGATGGGTGAGATTACTTTCCGGGGACAGGTGATCAGCTTTGATACCCGTGAGATCCGGAACGAAAAGACAATCGTCATGTTTGCCGTGACCGACTTTACCGACACGATCATGGTCAAGATGTTTACACGCAATGACCAGCTCCCGGATCTGCTTGCGGAGATTAAAAAAGGTGTATTTCTGAAAATCAAAGGAGTTACGACGATTGATAAATTTGATGGAGAGCTGACCATTGGTTCTGTAACCGGAATCCGCAAAACTTCGGATTTCCGTGTAACAAGAAAAGACAAGTATCCGGAAAAACGCGTGGAGCTTCACTGCCATACCAAGATGAGCGATATGGATGGTGTTTCCGAGGCAAAAGATCTGGTAAAGCGAGCACATGACTGGGGGCACCCGGCGATTGCAATCACCGATCATGGTGTGGTGCAGGGGTTTACCGATGCCAATCATGTGATCGAGGATCTGGATAAGGATGATCCATTTAAAGTTATTTATGGAGTGGAAGGATATCTGGTAGATGATCTGACTAAGATCGCAGAGAACGAAAAAGGACAGGACCTGGAAGGCACTTACGTGGTATTCGATATCGAGACAACCGGTTTTTCCGCTGTGACTGACCGGATCATCGAGATTGGCGCGGTAAAAGTGGAAGACGGTAAGATTACAGATAAGTTCAGTACCTTTGTCAATCCGAAACGTCCGATCCCGTTCCGTATCACGGAACTTACCAGCATCACCGATGAGATGGTCATCGATTCGCCGGATATTGAGACGATCTTGCCGCAGTTTATAGAATTTATTGGCGATGCGGTTCTGGTGGCGCATAATGCTTCTTTTGATGTGGGATTTATCGAGCAGAACTGCAAAAGGCAGAAGATTGAGGCTGATTTTACTTATGTAGATACCGTTGCACTTGCCCGTGTCCTTCTTCCGGCACTGAACCGTTTCAAGCTGGATACCGTTGCAAAAGCTTTAAATATTTCCCTGGAGAATCATCACCGCGCAGTTGATGATGCAGGCTGCACGGCAGAAATCTTTGTGAAATTTGTGCAGATGCTTAAAGAACGGGAACTGACAACGCTTGCAAAAGTTAATGAATTTGGGGATCTGAACCCGGATTCTATTAAAAAGCTTCCGACTTATCATGTCATTATTCTTGCAAGAAATGACATTGGTCGTGTGAATTTGTATCAGCTTGTTTCTGCATCCCATCTGGTTTACTATAATCGCAGACCCCGTATCCCGAAAAGTGTGCTAAATGAGCACCGGGAAGGTCTGATCGTGGGAAGTGCCTGCGAAGCCGGAGAGCTTTACCGTGCACTTCTGGATGGAAAGCCGGATGAGACGATCGCGAAGATCGTGGATTTTTATGACTATCTGGAAATCCAGCCGCTTGGAAACAATGCATTTATGGTAGAGAGTGACAAAGTAACTTCGGTCAATTCTATGGAAGATATCATGGATCTGAACCAGAAGATCGTGCATCTTGGGGAGCAGTTCCACAAACCGGTCGTGGGAACCTGTGACGTACATTTCATGGATCCGGAAGATGAGGTATACCGCCGGATCATCATGGCAGGAAAAGGATTTGGAGATGCCGATAAGCAGGCACCACTATACCTTCGTACAACGGAGGAAATGCTGGATGAATTTGCCTACCTTGGTTCGGAAAAAGCGTATGAAGTTGTGATCAGGAACACCAATCTGATCGCGGATATGATCGAGAAGATTTCTCCGGTCCGCCCGGATAAGTGTCCTCCGGTTATTGAGAATTCCGACCAGATGCTGCGAGATATCTGTTATAATAAAGCCCATTCTATGTACGGGGATCCCCTTCCGGAGATCGTACATGAACGACTGGAAAGAGAACTGAATTCCATCATTTCCAATGGATTTGCGGTTATGTATATCATTGCGCAGAAGCTGGTATGGAAATCCAACGAGGATGGTTACCTGGTAGGATCCCGTGGTTCGGTAGGATCTTCATTCGTTGCAACTATGGCAGGAATCACGGAGGTCAATCCTCTGGTTCCACATTACTATTGCAGCAATTGCCACTATAGTGATTTTGATTCGGAAGAAGTGAAAAAATATGTGGGTGGCTGTGGACACGATATGCCGGATAAGAACTGTCCGGTCTGTGGACAGAAGCTGGTCAAAGACGGATTTGATATTCCATTTGAGACTTTCCTTGGATTCAAGGGAAACAAAGAGCCGGATATCGACCTGAACTTCTCCGGAGATTACCAGAGTAAAGCGCATAAGTATACGGAGGTTATTTTCGGAAAAGGTCAGACCTTCCGTGCCGGAACCATTGCCGCACTTGCAGAAAAGACGGCTTATGGATATGTGAAGAATTATTATGAGGAGCGTGGTGACCGTAAGCGAAATTGCGAGATCGATCGTATCGTAGCTGGCTGTACCGGAATCCGCCGAAGTACCGGACAGCATCCGGGGGGAATTGTGGTTCTTCCGCATGGAGAGGACATTAACTCTTTCACTCCAATCCAGCATCCGGCAAATGATATGACGACCGATATTATCACCACTCATTTTGATTATCATTCCATCGACCACAACCTTTTGAAATTGGATATTCTCGGACACGATGATCCGACCATGATCAAAACGCTGGAAGAGCTGATCAATTCCGATGCGATGGACAATAAATACGATGGAGTGAATAATGTATTTAAAGCGACTGATATTCCATTGGATGATCCAGGTGTAATGGGACTTTTTGCAGGAACAGAGGTGCTCGGTATCACACCGGAGGACATTGACGGATGTCCGCTTGGTTGTCTGGGAGTCCCGGAGTTTGGTACAGATTTTGTTATCCAGATGGTAATTGATACCAAGCCAAAGACACTTTCGGACCTGATCCGTATTTCAGGTCTGTCTCATGGAACAGATGTGTGGCTGAACAATGCACAGACTCTGATTGAAGAAGGAAAGGCAACCATTTCCACGGCAATCTGTACCCGTGATGATATCATGACTTATCTGATCAACAAAGGTGTTGAAAGTGAAGAATCCTTCACAATCATGGAACGTGTGCGTAAAGGAACCGTCGCAAAAGGAAAATGTAAAGAGTGGTCACAGTTTAAAAAAGATATGCTGGAGCATGACGTGCCGGAATGGTATATCTGGTCCTGTGAGCGGATCAAATACATGTTCCCGAAAGCCCATGCTGCAGCTTATGTCATGATGGCATACCGGATTGCCTACTGCAAGATCAATTATCCGCTTGCCTATTATGCGGCATACTTCGGAATCCGTGCATCTGCATTTTCTTACGAACTGATGGGACAGGGAAAAGAAAAACTTCTCTACCATATGAAAGAATATAAAAGAAGAGCAGAACTCAATCAGCTCAGTAAAAAAGATCAGGATACCTTAAAAGATATGAAAAATGTACTGGAAATGTATGCCAGAGGATTTGATTTTTTACCGATCGATATCTACAAATCCAAAGCATCCAAGTTCCAGATCGTCGGCGATAAGCTCCTTCCACCGTTCAACACCATTGACGGCATGGGCGATAAAGCCGCCGAGGCTATGGAAATTGCCGCTAAA
This sequence comes from Coprococcus comes ATCC 27758, assembly GCF_025149785.1. Classification (GTDB taxonomy): domain Bacteria; phylum Bacillota; class Clostridia; order Lachnospirales; family Lachnospiraceae; genus Allocoprococcus; species Allocoprococcus comes. Next base: position 1,155,643 of record NZ_CP102277.1, read on the forward strand.
GACGGACCATACCTCTCTAAAGACGATTTCCGTCAGAGAACAAAAGTCAGCAAGACATTGGTTGACTTGATGGCAGATATGGGTTTGCTGGGCGACCTCCCGGAGACCAATCAGTTATCCCTGTTTGATTTTGCCTAAATAAAAAGTCAAAGTACTTAAAGATAAGTTATCATTCAATATAACTTAAAAAAGTGCTTTGGCTTTTTTGCATATAAGAGAAAAGTATAAATTTGCATTTGGTTAGGTTAAACAAAGCCTTTTGCTGCATTTTACCAGTAACGTAGAAGCCAGAGTTCCGTTCCGACTATATCCATTTCCAATTCCGTTGAGTGCAATGGAGATGAAACACAAGTCGGAACTCTGGCACCACCGATTCCACACCCATAAAAATGCACAAAATCATCCCTATTTTTTTGGTAGTTATTTATGGCTGAAAATGATTGACTTTGACTGAAAAAGGCGATATATTAAAACTAAAGATGAATGAAAAAGAAAACAAATGATTGAAAATGACTGAAATATAAAATACAATTGAATAAATCAGTCATAACCAGTCGAAATGGAGGTGAGATAAGTGCTTGCAGAAGAAAGATTCAGTGAAATTCTGAAATTAGTGAATGAACACAAGACAATCACTGTTCAGGAACTGACCGAGCTTCTGGATATGTCAGAGTCAACGATACGAAGAGATCTGACAACACTTCATAAAAAAGGAAAGCTGATCAAGGTACATGGTGGTGCAACCGCAGTCAATATGGCGCAGTACACCAGAGACGAATCTGTTGCAGTCAGACAGGATCTGAACATTGATGAAAAGGTGCAGATCGGAAAGTATGCATCATCTTTGATTGAAAAAGATGATTTCGTCTATATCGATGCAGGGACAACCACTGATTTTCTGATTGATTTTCTGACAGAGCAGGACGCTGTGTATGTGACAAACGGAATCATGCATGCGAAGAAGCTGACACAGAAAGGATGTATAGTTTATCTGATCGGTGGGGAATTAAAAGAAGCAACGCTGGCACTGGTCGGAGAGGAAGCAATGAAAACCCTGGGAAGATACCATTTCACAAAAGGATTCTTCGGAACCAATGGGATTCATATAGAGAGTGGATGCACCACACCGGATATCCGGGAGGCTGCGATCAAAGAGATGGCAATCTTAAGAAGCGCAAAGGCTTACATCCTTGCAGATTCAACCAAATTCGGTCAGGTAGCACCGGTAACATTTTCAGAACTGGATGCAGTGGACATCATTACAACAAAGCTTAAGGATGCTACATTTAACAAATATAAAAATATTGTGGAGGTTGCAAAATAATGATTTACACAGTGACATTTAACCCGTCTTTGGACTATGTGGTACAGGCAGATCAGCTGATCCCGGGAGAGATCAACCGGACAACAAGCGAACATATCTATCCGGGAGGAAAAGGAAACAATGTATCTGTGATTCTTTCCAATCTGGGACTTAAGAGCAAAGCGCTTGGATTCAAGGCAGGATTTACCGGAGATGTACTGGAAAAGATGCTGGAAGAGTTCGGATGTGAGACAGATTTTATCCCGTTAAAAGAAGGTAATAGCCGAATCAATGTAAAGATCAATGCAGGAACTGAGACTGAGATCAACGGACAGGGACCGGTTATCACAGAAGAAGCAATTCAGGCATTATATGAAAAGTTGGATAAGCTGGAAGAAGGCGATGTACTGATCCTTGCAGGAAGTATTCCGAATACTCTGCCGGAAGATATTTATGAGAGAATCCTGGAGAGACTTTCCGGAAAAGAAATCCGTTTTGTAGTGGATGCAACCAAGGATCTTCTTTTAAAAGTTATGAAATATCATCCGTTCCTGATCAAACCGAACAACCATGAGTTAGGTGAGATGTTTAACGTAGAACTGAAGAGAAAAGAAGACATCATCATTTATGCGAAGAAGTTACAGGCACTTGGAGCACAGCATGTACTGGTATCCATGGCAGGTGACGGAGCGATCCTTGTGACAAAGGATGGAAAAGTCTATGAGACCATGCCTCCGAAAGGAAAGGTTGTCAATTCTGTTGGCGCAGGTGATTCTATGGTGGCAGGATTTATTACCGGATATCTGAATACAAAAGATATGGAAAAAGCATTCCGCCTGGGTGTGGCGGCAGGAAGCGCTTCGGCATTCTGTTCGTGGCTCGCTACAAGAGATGAGATTGTTGCACTTCTTGGAGAACCGGCAGAAGTGTACCATATATAAAAGCAAATGGGAGGAATGACAAGATGAAGATTACAGACTTACTCAAAAAGCAAAGTATTTGCCTCGATGGCAAGGCAGACTCCAAAGAGCAGGTCATCCGTGAAATGGTCGATCTGATGGCAGAAGGCGGGAACATCAATGACATTGACACCTATCGTGAAACCGTCTTCAAACGAGAAGAAGAAGGAACTACAGGAATTGGTGAAGGCATTGCAATCCCGCATGGCAAGACTGAAGCAGTAAGCGCACCGGGACTTGCAGCCATGGTGCTTCCGGAGGGTGTAGATTACGATTCTCTGGACGGAGAACCGGCATATCTTATTTTCCTGATCGCAGCACCGAATACAGAGGACAATGTACATCTGGAAGTACTCAGTCGTCTGTCCATGCTTCTGATGGATGAGGATTTCAGAAACAAGCTGCTTCATGCAAAGGATGTTGATGAATTTCTTGCTTATGTTGATGCAGCCGAGAAAGAAAAATTCCCGGAAGAAGCAGAAGAAAAAGCAGAAGCTCCGGCGGATGCATCTGCAAAACCGTATCAGATCCTCGCAGTTACCGCATGCCCGACCGGTATCGCCCATACTTACATGGCGGCGGAAGGTCTGGAAAAGAAAGCGAAAGAAATGGGAGTTACCATCAAGGTAGAAACAAATGGATCTGGTGGTGCCAAGAACGTACTGACACCGGAAGAAATCGCTGCCTGCGACTGTATCATCATTGCAGCCGACAAGGATGTCGCAATGGCAAGATTTGACGGCAAGCCGCTGATCAGTACAAAGGTATCTGACGGAATCAACAAAGCACAGGAGCTGATCGAACGTGCCTTGAGTGGAAATGCTCCAGTTTATCACAGCAAGGGTGGAGCAACAGAAGAGGGTGGTGCGTCAGCTGACGGAGATACCATCGGACGCAAGATTTATAAGAGCCTGATGAATGGAGTATCCCATATGCTTCCGTTCGTAATCGGCGGTGGAATCCTGATCGCACTTTCTTTTCTGGTTGACGGTGCTAATGCAGGTACAGCAGCATTTGGTAGTGGAACTCCACTTGCAAAATTCTTCAACACCGTTGGAAATACAGCGTTTGGGATGATGTTCCCGATCCTTGCCGGTTATATTGCAATGGCAATTGGTGACAGACCGGCATTGATGCCTGGTATTGTAGGCGGACTTCTTGCAAAAGCCGGAACTTCTGTATTTCTTGCAGAAGACGCATGGATTTCATCCGGATTCTTCGGTGCACTGATCGCCGGATTTGCAGCAGGATACCTGATGATCGGATTGAAGAAATTGTTTGACAAGCTTCCGAAAACTCTGGAAGGGACAAAACCGGTTCTTCTGTATCCATTCTTTGGGATTCTGATCATGGCAGCATTTATGATCTTTATCGTAAACCCACCGGTTGGAGCATTTAACACCTGGCTGAATAATGTCCTTTCCGGAATGGGAGAATCCAGCAAGATGCTTCTGGGAGCGGTTCTTGCAGGTATGATGTCCATTGATTTTGGCGGACCGTTCAACAAAGCGGCATATGTATTTGGAACGGCATCCATCGCAAGTGGACAGTTTGATATTATGGCATCTGTTATGATCGGAGGTATGGTTCCACCGATCGCAATCGCACTTGCCACCACATTTTTTAAAAACCGTTTCACAAAGAGTGAACAGCAGACAAGTATCACAAACTACATCATGGGACTTTCTTTTATCACAGAAGGAGCCATTCCATTTGCAGCATCTGATCCGCTTCGAATCATTCCGCCATGTATAGTTGGTTCTGCAATAGCAGGCGCATTATCCATGATGTTTGGATGCGGATCAAGAGCTCCGCATGGAGGAATTTTTGTCATCGGAATTATTGACAATCCATTGATGTTTTTGATAGCATTGGTTGTAGGAGCTGTCGTAGCAATGGCGGGAATTGTATTACTCAAAAAGCCATTGAAAGCAGAGTAGTAACTTATTAATTTTCTAAATATTTTTTAAAGAACAGGAGTGTTGAATCATGAAAGAATTTAAGTATGTAGTAACAGATGCACAGGGAATCCACGCAAGACCGGCAGGAATTCTGGTAAAAGCAATTGCGAAAAAAACTTCAGATATTAAGATCAAAAAAGCAGGAGATACACGTGAAGTCAATGCAAAGAGCATTATGGCAGTTATGAGTCTTGGTGTAAAAAAGGGAAATGAGGTTATCATCACAGCTGAAGGCGAAGACGAAGAAGAAGCAATCGCGGAAATCCAGAAAGTATTAGAGGAGAATCTGTAGGATTATGATTACACTAAGTGGTAAAAGTGTTTTTGGTGGCGTAGCCATCGGGAAGATTGCTTTCTATAAAAGACAGGAAAAGCAGGTAAGACGGTATCATGTAGAGGATACCGAAGCAGAGGTGGCACGTTTTGAGGAGGCCCAGGAGACTGCGATCGCACAGCTCGGTGAGTTGTATGACAAGGCAATGGAAGATGTAGGAGAAGCCAATGCGGCAATTTTTGAAGTACATCAGATGATGCTGATGGATCTGGATTATGTGGATTCGATTAAGAATATTATTACCACCCAGGAAGTCAACGCAGAGTATGCTGTTGCGACGACAGGAGATAACTTCTCCCAGATGTTTGCATCTATGGATGATGCTTACATGCAGGGACGTGCGGCCGATGTAAAAGATGTATCGGACCGACTTCTCGGTATCCTTTCGGATGCCGGGGAAAGCGGTGTTGTGGCAGATGAACCGGTGATCGTGGCAGCAGATGATCTGGTACCGAGTGAGACTGTTCAGCTCGACAAGTCCAAAGTGCTTGCATTTGCAACCATGTACGGATCAGCAAATTCCCATACGGCAATCCTTGCAAGGACCATGAACATCCCGGCCGTTATTGGTCTGGGAGAAGGGCTTGCAAAAGAATATGACGGACATATGGCAGCCATCGACGGCTTTACCGGGACCGTCTACATTGATCCGGATGAAGAGACCATGAAGGCTATGACCGAAAAGCGCGAAGAAGACCGCAGACAGAAAACACTTCTGGAAGAACTGAAGGGCAAAGAGAATGTCACCCTTTCCGGACAGAAGATCAATGTCTATGCGAATATCGGTAATCTTTCCGATGTGGGCGCCGTACTAAAAAATGATGCAGGAGGGATCGGACTTTTCCGAAGCGAGTTCCTGTATCTGGAAAGCGAAGATTTCCCGACCGAAGAACAGCAGTTCCAGGTATACAAACAGGTTGCAGAAAATATGGCAGGCAAAAAGGTCATTATCCGTACCCTGGATATCGGAGCAGACAAGCAGGTGGATTACTTTGGACTTGACAAAGAAGAGAACCCGGCACTGGGATACCGGGCAATCCGTATCTGCCTGACAAGACCGGAGATCTTCAAGACCCAGCTTCGTGCCTTGTACCGGGCATCTGCTTACGGACAGATCGCCATTATGTTCCCGATGATCATTTCGGTAAAAGAAGTGAAGCAGATCAAGGTGATCATCGAAGAGGTCAAAGAAGAGCTTCGTGAGGCACAGATCCCATTCCGTGAGGATGTGGAACTGGGAATCATGATTGAGACACCGGCTGCCGTTATGATGAGCCGTGAGCTTGCAAAAGAAGTGGATTTCTTCAGCGTAGGGACCAATGATCTGACCCAGTACACGCTGGCAATCGACCGTCAGAACCAGAAGCTGGATGCCTTCTACGATCCGCACCACCCGGCAGTCCTTGCAATGATCCGCATGGCAGCCGAAAATGCCCACGCAGAAGGCAAATGGATCGGAATCTGCGGCGAACTCGGAGCTGACCTCGAACTGACCGAAGAATTCTTAAGCATGGGATTAGACGAATTATCCGTATCCCCTGCAATTGTACTTCCGCTCAGAAAGAAGATCAGAGAGAGCAAATAGTTGCGGTATACAGCTACTATGAACAGTAATAGCGAACAAGAGTTAGAAATCAGAGAGAAAGTAATGTGTTTACTTTCTCTCTTTTTTTTGCTAAAATATTCTCTGCTACAAGAAAATTGTACGAGGATATTTTAAGGAGTGAGAGGGAATATCCGAGACAGACAGCAGGAGGAAAACAATATGTTGGAAAAGGTGTTTAAGCTTAAAGAAAATCACACCGACGTCAAAACTGAGATTCTTGCAGGTATTACGACATTTATGACGATGGCGTATATCCTGGCAGTCAATCCAAGCATTCTTTCCGCAGCGGGTATGGATCAGGGGGCAGTCTTTACTGCAACAGCACTTGCATCATTGATCGGTACGCTGTGTATGGCAGCATTTGCAAATTATCCATTTGCACTTGCACCTGGTATGGGACTGAATGCTTACTTTGCTTATACTGTAGTAATTGGTATGGGCTACTCATGGCAGACTGCACTGACTGCAGTATTTGCAGAGGGTATTATTTTCATTATTCTTTCCCTGACGAATGTCAGAGAAGCAATCTTCAATGCGATCCCAACTTGTCTTAAGACAGCAGTCAGCGTTGGTATCGGATTATTTATTGCATTTCTTGGACTTCAGAATGCGAATATCGTTGTCGGAGGATCTACTCTGGTACAGCTCTTCTCTGTAGATGCATATAATCAGGCAAATGGAGTGGAAGCAAGCTTCAATAACGTTGGAATTACTGTACTTCTTGCAATCATAGGTGTGCTGATCACAGCAATCATGGTGATTAAGAACATCAAAGGAAATATCCTTTGGGGTATCTTGATCACATGGATACTTGGAATCATCTGCCAGATAGCAGGTCTTTATGTACCGAATCCGGAGATCGGATTCTACAGTCTGCTTCCGGATTTCAGTTCCGGACTTGCAATTCCAAGCCTTGCACCGGTATTTGGAAAGCTTGATTTTAAGAATGTATTTTCACTGGAATTCGTTGTTGTAGTATTTGCATTCCTTTTCGTAGATCTTTTTGATACACTCGGAACTCTGATCGGTGTATCTACAAAGGCAGGCATGCTTGACAAAGACGGAAAGCTTCCGAGAATCAAAGGGGCACTGATGGCAGATGCGGTTGCAACTACAGTTGGAGCAGTACTCGGAACTTCTACAACAACAACATTCGTAGAGAGTGCTTCTGGTGTAACAGAAGGAGGACGTACAGGTTTAACATCCCTGACAACAGCGATTCTGTTTGGAATTTCCCTTTTCTTATCACCGATCTTTCTTGCAATTCCGTCCTTTGCGACAGCTCCGGCACTGATCATCGTCGGCTTCTATATGCTGAGCAATGTGGCAGGAATTAACTTCAGTGATTACAGCGAAGGAATTCCGTGCTTTATCTGTATCGCGGCAATGCCATTCTGCTACAGTATTTCAGAAGGTATTTCCATGGGAGTGATTTCTTATGTAGTAATCAACGTACTTACAGGAAAAGCAAAAGAAAAGAAGATCAGTGTACTGATGTATGTACTGGTGATACTGTTTATCCTGAAATATATTTTCTTATAAGATGATGATACCAGGGGCAAAAAGGTCAGAAAGCCGATGCAAGCTTGCTTAGCAATGGAGCAATCTGATTACACCAGTGAGCGGCAAAATTTATTTTTGACACTCACATCATAAGATAAAAAGAATATGGGGATATGTGAAAGCACAGGGACTGTCCGGTAACGGATAGGATTCTGTGCTTTTTGCGTGTCAGAATCGGTGCCGGGTGAGATACTTTGGATTGACTAGGACCCGTACAAATTGCTATAATGGAAAAAGACAAAACAGAGAATCACAGGGGAAAATATATGAATTTACTGACAATGGAACATGTATCCAAAGCCTATACGGATCGTGTGCTTCTGGATGATGTGGGATTTGGAATCAATAAAAATGAAAAAATTGGTGTGATCGGAGTCAACGGAATGGGTAAATCCACTTTGCTGAAAATCGTTGCCGGAATCGAAGAAAGTGATGCCGGAACGATCAGCATGGGGAATCAGGTGAAGATCTGCTATCTTCCGCAGACGCCGGTATTTGAAGCAGGAACAACAATTCTTCGCGCGGCAACAGAAGGAAATTATGATGAGCTGAACCGCTGGACGATCGAGGCAGAAGCAAAGTCTATGCTGAATCAGCTTGGATTTACCGATTATGATGAAAAGATTGAGCATATGTCCGGCGGACAGAAGAAAAGGGTGGCACTTGTCCGGGCACTTTTAACACCGGCAGACATTCTGGTCCTTGACGAACCGACGAACCATTTGGACAATGAGATGTCCGAATGGCTGGAAGAATATCTGATCCAATTCCGGGGAGCGATCCTGATGGTTACGCATGACCGTTATTTCCTGGACCGTGTGGTAAATCGTATCGTGGAAGTTGATCATGGGAAATTATATAACTATCCAGGCAATTATTCCGAGTTTGTGCGTCTGAAAGCCGAGCGTCAGAACATGGAGCTTGCCACAGAACGTAAGAGAAAAAGCCTTTTGCGTACGGAGCTGGAATGGCTACACCGCGGCGCAAGGGCGAGAAGTACCAAACAGAAAGCGCATATTGACCGGATTCATGCTATGCAGGAAATGAAAGATATTCAGGAAGAAAAGCGAGTAATGCTGGATTCTGTGGCTTCCCGTATGGGGAATAAAACAATCGAACTTTCCGGAATCTGCAAATCTTATGGAGAAAAGAAGCTGATCGAAGATTTCTCTTATATTTTTCTGAAGAAAGACCGAATCGGAATTATTGGACATAATGGATGTGGAAAATCGACGCTGCTCAAGATTATCAACGGGATCATAAAACCGGATGTCGGAACTATTGAAATTGGACAGACAATCAAGATTGGCTATTTCTCGCAGGAGAATGAATATATGGATGAATCCGAGCGTGTCATTGATTATGTAAAAGAAGCAGGTGAGTACATTGCAACTTCTGACGGGAAGATTACCGCGTCCCAGATGCTGGAACGATTTCTTTTTGACGGGGCAATGCAGTGGTCGAGGATCGAAAAGTTATCCGGAGGCGAGAAACGGAGACTTTATCTACTACGTGTTTTGATGGAAGCACCAAATGTACTGATCCTGGATGAGCCAACCAATGATCTGGATATCCAGACGCTGACAATCCTGGAGGATTATCTGGATCATTTTGATGGTATTATTCTGATTGTATCCCATGACCGGTACTTCCTAGATCGTACTGTCAGTCGTATTTTTGCATTTAATGGAGGTGGAAAAATCCGCCAGTCGGAAGGTGGATACTCCGATTATCTGATCCGTGTGGAGCTTGAAAAACCGAAAGACGGACAGACAATTGCAGAAAATATGTCAGATGCAGCTTCTGCACAGACCGGTGAGTCTGACAGCAAAAAGATCTGGAAGCAGCGGGAAAAAAAGCTGAAATTTTCTTATAAGGAACAGCGGGAATACGAGACGATCGATGAGGATATCGCAAAGCTGGAAGAGACGATCGAAAAGCTGGATCGGGAGATGGTTAAGAATGCCACCAATTCCGTGAAGTTGTCCGAACTTATGAAAGAGAAAGAAGAAACAGAAACAACACTGGAAGAAAAGATGGACAGATGGGTGTACTTGAATGATCTTGCTGAGCAGATAGAAAATCAGTAAAGTGATTGACAGATTTACAGATGATAAAGTATAGGTAGTGAGAATCATATCAATGTATTCGAAGGAGGAGAGGTATATGATGTGGAATAGAGCAGAACTTAAAATGAGAGGCAATATGGCATTTAAGAAGAATTATGTGTCAGCCGTTGTAGTTGCGCTTCTGATGGGAATCTTTGGCACAGTCTCTGGCGAATCCAGTGCAAGACGGGTAAGTGAGAATTCAGATATATATAGTGGAAATTTATTTAATGTGGGAATGATTACCGGATTACTTGCAGGAATCGCAACGGTAGTAATACTGATTGTCCTTGTGGCAAAAGTATTTGTAGGTAATCTCCTGAAAATGGGTGGATATCGGTTCTTTATCCTGAACCAGACTGCACAGCCGGGAATCGGAACATTGCTTGACGGTTTCCGTTCCGGACATTATGTTAATATTGTTCTTACCATGTTTTTAAGAGATTTATTTACTACACTTTGGAGTCTGCTTTTGGTGGTACCTGGAATCGTTAAGCATTATGAATATCTGATGGTACCATATATTATTGCTGAGAATCCGGCAATGGATTACAAAGAAGCATTCCAGATCAGTAAACAGATGATGGATGGAGAAAAAATGGAAGCATTTATCATGGATCTGTCATTCCTTGGATGGTATCTGCTGAGTGCGGTTACCTGTGGACTTCTTGCGATTTTTTATGTAAATCCGTATGTACAGGCATCCTTTGCGGAGATGTACACATTCAATAAGCAGAAGGCTTATCAGGAGGGATATATCCGGTAAGAGTTTCAGAAAGATAAATTTTAAAATGTAAGAATAGAGCGCAGACGCTGGCTTAAAATGAAGCGTCTGCGCTTTTATTTAGTGGGCGGCCTTCTTCGCAAAGGTAGTCGTAACTAGTTCTTCATAAGGAACACGCTCTTTCAGCTCACCGGAGTTTTCCAGAATATCCTGCAGCAGATTGAAGCTTTCTTCGTTGAAGATCAGATCCGATTTCCAGGTGTCTTGTTCGTAGTAACGGCTGACAATGGTTGTAATTGTAGCGAGATCGGTTTCCTTGAACTGTGGTGCAATGACTTTTGCAATCTCTTCCGGAGTATGGGACTGAACGAAATCCATTCCTTTTTGCAGGGCATTGGTGAATTTCTGGATGATGTTCGGATTAGCATTCAGATAACTTGTTTTGGCACTATAGGCGGTGTATGGGACATAGCCGGAATCAACGCCGAGAGAAGCAACGACATAACCGGAATTTTCCGCTTCAAGGGCAGTAGCGCTCGGTTCAAATTCGATGGTATAGTCTGCCTGCCCACCGGAAAATGCAGCAGCGGTTGAACCGAAATCAATACTCTGGTTGATAGAAAGATCCTTCTGTGGATTAATTCCGTTTTTTTTCAAAATGTATTCAAAGACCATTTCCGGCATGCCACCTTTTCTTCCGCCAAGAACGTCTTTTCCTTTCAGATCATCCCATGAAAAATCCGGCATTTCTTCACGTGCGACCAGAAAGTTTCCGGCGCGTTGCGTAAGCTGTGCGAAGTTTTTGATGACATCATTTGCACCCTCCTGGTAAGTATAAATCGAAGATTCACTTCCCATAAAGCCAATATCTGCCTCACCGGAGAGGACGGCGGTCATAACTTTATCCGCCCCAAAACCAGTAACAAGAGTCAAATTAATTCCTTCATCCGCAAAATACCCATTTTCAATCGCAACGTATTGCGGGGCATAGAAGATAGAATGGGCGACTTCGTTCAGTGTCACAGAGACAGGAGAAGAATTGGTGTCATGATTGGCTTGGGAAGTGACGGTTTCAGTTTTAGGATTCGTAGCATTATCATCGGCAGGTGCAGAGCTGCAGGCTGATAAAAGGCCGACAGTTATAGCAGAAACAAAAAGTAAGGATATAAAATTTTTTTTCATAAGTCCTCCTGGGTGGTATAACATTCTCATTTAAGATATGCAAAAAATGTGAAATTGGTGTTTTTATCTGATAGCCAATCGCTCTCCGCTGAAGATTTTGAAACTCCAGAACAACCTGCAACTAAAAGTCCCTTATTTTATCATATAATTTATCCGAGTAATATGGCAGATAAATAATAGCAAAAGTATAAGCCATATGTTTCGCTTCGGTTAAGTCATTTGTCCTTTTTTCACCATAATATTTGCTCATAAGTGGCTGACTTCCATTACCTACGCCCTGCAATATCAGGTTGATGATCACCAGTGAAATATTAGGAGTCAGAGCAAGTCCGAAAGGAGCGAGTCCTGCCTTAAAAATTGATTTGCATAGAGAACCGAATTCACCAGCATTTGCACAAATTTCCAGTTTCTTTTTTACCACAAAATGCACAAGAACCGAAAACGGTTTGTTGATTAATTTGTCCCAAGAGAGTAAACTGAAACATAAGACATTTGGGGTGTGTGTATCTGAGAAAAACTGAAAAAGATAAAATAATGGAGGTGCGGCTATGGGATTCTGGATTTTTATGCTTATAATGGATTTACTGATTCCGTTTACAATGATCGGCTTCGGAAAAATGTTTTTGAAAAAAGCACCGGATCAGATCAATTATGTGTTTGGTTACAGAACATCAATGTCAATGAAGAATCAGGACACCTGGGTATTTGCACATCATTATTGCGGAAAGATCTGGTATATCTGTGGACTTATTCTTTTGGTGGTATCTTTAATTGTGTTACTTCTGGTTATTGGAAAGTCTAATGATGCCATAGGAAATGTCGGGGGAATTCTGTGTGTATTTCAGATGATTCCACTGGTGGGTTCGATCATACCGACGGAGATTGCACTCAGGAAAAATTTTGATAAATATGGAAATAAAAGATAAATCAGGAGGATGCCATGAAAATAGCAGTATTTTTCCCAGGCATTGGTTATCATTGTGATAAGCCACTTTTGTACTATGCAAGAAAACTGGTTCAGGAATATGGATATGAAAAGATAGTCATGCAGGAGTATTCCTATAATGGCAAAAATATACGCGGCGATAAAAAGAAAATGCAAGAGGCATTTGAGTCCTTGTATGCGCAGGCAGAAAAGAAGCTTGAAGAAATCGCATTTGACGAGTACAGTGAAGTTTTATTTATTTCCAAAAGCGTAGGAACCATTATTGCATCCGCTTATGCTAAGAAATATAAGATAAAATGCTGCCAGATTTTGTATACCCCGCTTGAACAGACTTTTATGTTTGAACATGATGATGCAATTGCATTTATTGGAACTGCGGATCCGTGGAGCGATGTAAAAAAAGTAATTGAATGTTCAAAGAATCAGGCAGTTCCGATTTATGTGTATGAGGATGCCAATCATTCATTGGAAAAAGAAAATATTTTACAAAACATTGATATCCTGAAAAACGTAATGGAAAAGACACAGAAGTATTTGCGGTAGCTATTCCAGGAAAGCGAACCCATTTGCACTGGAGGTGTCGAATAAATCCCGTGCAATCTGGATAACGTCGTGTGCATAGGATGGAAGATATCCTCCATGGCGGTGTGCCACTGGGAAGGGAAGTTGAATAGGAAAAGCCTATTTTTTACCAGGAAGATCAGAAAAAACTGATAGAGTAAAAAAATCAGGTTGTGGAGGAGAAGATGAGATTAAGGAATATCCTGATTGTCGTAAAAGACATTGAAAAATCAAAGAAATTCTATCATGATCTGTTTGGTCTGGATATCATTCTGGACAATGATGGAAACGTTATTCTGACAGAAGGACTTGTTTTACAGGACGAAAAAGTCTGGAAGGATGTTACAGGAAAAGAAGTTGTCCCGGAGAATAATTCCTGTGAACTTTATTTTGAAGAGCGGAATATTGAAACATTTACTGAAAAATTAGAAAAACTGTATCCGGAAACCAAATATGTCACCAGGCTGATGACGTACAGCTGGGGACAGAAAGTGATCCGTTTTTATGATCTGGACGGCAATCTGATTGAAGTCAGGACACCGATGCGGGGATAAAGAGAAAATAACATACATCAGGAGGACAACAAAATGGCAGCGGTACTTTTACGTGCAGCATCTCTGGCGTTTGTCATGGTTCTTGGAATTTTATTGAAAAAGACGGGAATCGTCGGCAATCCGGCAAGGGTACTCCGAAAGGTTGAAAAATAGAAAATTTACGAGGTGAGAGAAGATGAAGATAAAATCAGTTGCAGTTTTAGGTGCGGGAGCAGTAGGCTCTTATGTGATCTGGGGTCTTTCTGAAAAATCAGATATCCGGCTTGGAGTAATCGCTGAAGGAGAAAGAGCAGAACGTCTGAAAAAGAACGGATGTGCGATCAATGGCAAGACTTACCATCCGGAGGTGTGGACTCCGGATGAGGCACATGATGTGGATCTGATGGTGATTGCTTTGAAATACGGTTCACTGGAAGGTGCTTTGGAGAGTATACAAAAAGTAACAGGCGAGCATACGGTGATCATGAGTCTGATGAACGGTGTTGACAGCGAAGAGATCATTGGCAGAACAGTGGGAATGGAGCATGTGTTACCGGCACTGATTAAAGTGGCTTCACATAAAGAGGAAGACGGTTATCATTTTGATCCACCGACCACACTTGGAATCATTTTCGGAGAACCGTCCGCGCCGTTCGACAGCGAGCGGGTGAAAGCAGTGGAAGAGTTATTTGCAGATACCGGGATTCATTTCCGCTTTACAGAGTATATTCAGGAAGAGATCTGGTGCAAGTTTTGCCTGAATGTGTGCAGCAATTTGCCGCAGGCGATTCTGGGAGCAGGCGTTGGATGTTACCGTGACAGCGTGCACATGAAAGCAATCAGTGACGGATTAAAAAGAGAGCTGGAAGCAGTCGCACAGGCAAAAGGGATCGATATGAGTAAGACCGAAAGCTCGTCCGGACGTGGAAGTGCGGTCCCACCGTCAGCCAGATATTCCACCTTGCAGGATCTGGATGCCGGATGCCACACGGAAATCGATATGTTCTCCGGCGAGCTTGTGCGGATGGGAAAAGAGCTCGGAATCCCGATGCCGTATAATGAATACACCTATCATATGATCAAGGCGCTGGAAGAGAAAAACGATGGTAAATTTGATTATACCGGGAAGGAAGAACTGACCTGGTCAAAGTAGAAAATATAGAGCGGGTATGTTATGCTGAAATCAGCATAAATTAAAATGTGCGATTTCGGGAGAAGATGTAAGATCAGATTCTCGTAAAAAGAACAACATAAAATGAAAAAAAGAAAGAGAGAGAAAGCATGAACGAATTATATGAAGCAATTGAAAAGAAAATCAAATCATCCGGATATCCGAGACTGATTTCCGGAGAGGATGTATACGATGATATCTGTGATCAGATTGAAGGAAAGGAAAATGGAGAATATATTTTACTTTCCAAATTTGATGATGATGTTGTGTTTGAATATCATATCACGATTCAGGATGATGATTTTAATCTTGGAATCCTGACCATGAAGACACCGGAAGGCGTATTTGAAGTAGATTTTGATGAGGAATAGAAGATGCAGATTACCGTTTATCTTGGTGCAAATGAAGGAAATGTTTTCCGAACGTCTGGAATTTCTCCAGAGTAATTTTTATTCTTATGGCGAATATGCCCTGGTTGGAACAAAGGGCTATTGCTATGAAGGAAAAGATACAATCGAACATTTTGAAAAGCTGCGCAGCCGGGAAATCGAGCGCCTGCGGGTTTCTTTGGAGATGGCGAAAAAGGCAGGATACCAGAAATTTACCGGGATGATTTTTGTAGAAAATGAGACAAAGGATATTCTATGCTTTTTCATGTTATAGTAGTAGTTACCAGCATAAATATAAGGAACGGTTTCGGACAAAAAGAGCGAAACCGTTCCTTATTTGGTTGATAGAAGTCACTCACATTTCTCCGGATCAATTTTTGGCGGCCGATAATGATAGACTTCTTCGTAGGATTCCAGCTCTGCTCTGTTTGTGGGACCGACAGGGATCAGACCGGTGCAGTCCTGCGCAGATGCTGCATTAGACAGATAATCGTAGGAATCGATGATCTTCTGATTGGATTTTTTGCGGGATGAAATATCAGAATGTTTTTCCTTTTTCATGGGGACCTCCTTATCTGATATGGCACAGGCAGAAAAAAGTGAAAATCTTAAAAACTGCCGGCAGGATAAGATAAGTATGTGCTGATAGGTAGAAAGTATGTATGAAAAAAACGGTTTCTGCCTCATTTGGGTTTGAAAACTATGTGAGATAGAAAGAAAGCAGTCTATTAAACGCATCAGGGCAAAAAAATACTTGCATTCTGAGTTTAAGAAGACCATAATAGCAAAGGGATTTTTTGGAAATTATTTGAAATCAGGAATGAAGTAAGAGAGAAGCAGAGGAAAAAAGGAGTTAAAAGAAAATGGAACAAAAGCATATGTTCACAAATAAAATGATTGCAGATCTTCTGATACCGGTCGTTCTGGAACAGCTTCTGAACTCCATCATGGGAACAGCGGACACAATGATGGTAAGCAATGTGGGATCTGCGGCGATTTCAGCAGTATCGCTGGTGGATTCGATCAATGTGCTGGTGATCCAGGCGTTTTCTGCGCTGGCGGCAGGAGGTGCGATCGTCTGTGCACAGTATATCGGACAGAAGAATGTGAAGCGGGCAAATGAATCCGCAAGGCAGGTGCTGTTTATTATTACGGCAATTTCGGTTGTGATCAGCCTGATCTGTCTTGTTTTCCAAAAGCCGATGCTGCGTCTGATCTTTGGATCAGTGGAGGCGGAGGTCATGCGTGCGTCGGAAATTTATTTCTTCTACACGGCACTGTCCTTTCCGTTTATCGCAGCTTATGATTCGGCAGCATCGATTTTCAGGGCACAGGATAATACGAAAGGTCCGATGCTCATTTCCATGATATCCAATGTGATGAACATTGCAGGAAATGCAATGCTGATCTGGGGATTTCATATGGGTGTTGCAGGGGCAGCACTTGCAACTCTGATTTCACGTGTTTTCTGTGCAGTTGTAGTTCTGGCCCAGCTGCGTCAGGACAGGCAGCCGATCGTGGTGCGTGATTATCTGAAAATCCGTCCAGACTTCCGGATGATCCGGAGAATTCTAAGTATCGGTATCCCGTCAGGGGTAGAGAACAGTATGTTCCAGCTTGGAAAGCTTGCGATTCAGTCCTCCGTATCAACGCTCGGCACAGTGGCAATCGCGGCACAGGCAATGACGAGTATTCTGGAAAATCTGAATGGAATTGCAGCAATCGGAGTTGGCGTTGGGTTGATGACGATTGTTGGACAGTGTATTGGGGCTGGCAGAAAAGATGAAGCGGTTTACTATATCAAAAAGCTTTGTATGATTGCGGAAGTGATTCTGATCATCAGCTGTCTGAGTGTATTTGTGCTGACAAAACCGATCACGATCCTTGGTGGTATGGAAAAAGAAAGTGCGGATATGTGTATCCATATGACGATGTGGATCACGATTGTAAAGCCATTGGTATGGATTATGGCATTTATCCCGGGCTATGGTATGCGCGCAGCCGGGGATGTGAAATTTTCAATGCTCACATCTTGCACGACGATGTGGCTGTGCCGTTTTTGCCTCAGTGTATTTATGATCCGGATAGTTGGTGTCGGAGCGATGGGCGTGTGGATCGGAATGTTTTCAGACTGGACACTCCGTGGGATTATTTTTTCGTGGAGATTCCACAGCAGAAAGTGGCTGAAGCATCAGGTGATTTAAAATTCTTACATAGATTTTACATGGCAGATCCTTTGGATTTTACATACCTTTGATAAGATTCTGTTAAAGGTAAGGAATTTGGAAAGGAAGATGTAAAATGAGAAAGCTGTGGGATTTCTGGAAGAATAAAAAATATGGAAAAAAGAGTATGACAGGATGGTTTCTGCTGACGAATGCATTATTGTGTGGGGGTATAGGTGCAGCACTTTGGGGAGTTGTCAGTCTGGTGGCGTTAAAAGGAATATCCTGGCTGATCATATTTGCAGGATATGCGATTGTTTTCCCGGGATTCCTCGGAGGTGTACTTTTTGCAATGAATGCGGAAACAACGATGGATGAATTAGAGATAAAATAAATAGACAGAGAAGCGGAAATATCAGAAATGGTATTTCCGCTTTTTTCGATACAAAATACAAATTTACAATTTTTACAGATTGTATAGAAAGAAAATACGGAAAAGACTGGTTATTATAGAGCTGATTTGGTAAAATAAAGACAATAATAAGAAGCAGGTGATGAAATATGGACAGTCAGAAGAAAGATCCGCTCTATAAAAGTTTTGGATACGCATTTGAAGGGATTGGTACCTGTATCAAAAAAGAGCGGAATATGAAGATTCACTGTGCGGCAGCGATTCTGGTAGTGATTGCCGGAGTGATATTGAAGATCTCATCGCTGGAATGGTGCATCTGCCTGACACTTTTTGGGCTTATCATGGCGCTGGAGCTGGTCAATACCGCAGTAGAAGCGGTGGTTGATCTGGTGACGGAAGAGCGGAAGCCACTTGCAAAGATTGCAAAAGATACAGCAGCAGGTGCGGTTCTGATCGCAGCAATTATGGCAGCGATCGCCGGGATTATTATTTTTCTGCCAAAGGGGCTTACATTCCTTGGGTTTTAAAGCAGATTGAAATTGTGAAAGGAGATAGACGTTATGGGAAGTTTAGGAGATGGAGTTAAGAAAGTATTACTTGCAGGGATTGGTACAGCAGCAGTAACTGCAGAAAAGTCAAAAGAAGTTCTGGATAAGATGGCAGAACGTGGAGAAGCAGCTGTAGAACAGGGAAAAGTTCTGAATCAGGAACTTCGCCACAATATCAAGAAGACTGTAAAAGAAAATGTCAATGTTTCTGTTAAGACATCTTCACCGGAAGAACTGGACGAGCTGCTTGATAAGATGACACCGGAGCAGATTGAACAGCTCAAAGAAAGAATTTATGAGCGTGAAGCAGCAGTTTCTGAAGAAGAAACAGAAAAAGTAGAAGAAGCTGTAGAACAGGCAGGAGAGACGGCTGAAACTGTTGAAACAGAGACGGCAAAGGAAGCAGCAAAAGAAGTTGAAGCAATCGAATCTGGCAACGAGGACATGAATGAGTAACAAAAACCAGCCAAAAGAGTCAAATAAATATGGTTCCAGACTGCGGGAGATGACAGCAGTCCTCAGAAAACATGGGATTACCGGTGGACTTACCCCGGAAAAGCTCCGGCTGATCCTGGAGGATCTGGGGCCGACTTATATTAAGCTTGGTCAGATCATGTCACTGCATTCCGACATTCTTCCGAAAAGCTATTGTGAAGAACTGATGCGGCTTCATTCCGAGGTGACACCGATGCCATTTGAACAGGTAGCAGAAGTGATCCGCAAGTCCTACGGTTATGAGTGGAACGAAGTGTTCCAGAGCATTGATGTGCATCCACTGGGATCGGCATCGATCGCACAGGTCCACCGGGCGGTTCTGAAGACTGGGGAAGATGTTGTCGTCAAAGTTCAGAGGCAGGGCATCTATAAGGTAATGTCCAGAGATATCAGTCTGCTCCACAAAGCGGCAAAGCTGGTCCCGCCAGGTACGATCAAGGACATGGTGGATATTAACATGGTCCTGGACGAGCTCTGGACTGTCACCCAGCAGGAGATGAATTTCCTTCTGGAGGCAGCCAGTATGGAAGAATTTGCCCAGCGCAATCAGGATGTGGCTTTTGTTACAACGCCTCGGCTCTATCGCGAATATACGACCAACCATGTGCTAGTGATGGAATATATTGATGGATTTGCAATCAACGATAAAGAAAATCTGCTGGCAAATGGCTATGATCTGAATGAGATTGGAACAAAGCTTGTAGATAATTACATTCGCCAGGTTATGGAGGACGGTTTTTTTCATGCTGATCCGCATCCAGGCAATGTGCGTATCCGTGATGGAAAGATTGTTTGGATCGATATGGGAATGATGGGAAGACTTACCGAGCGTGACCGGGAACAGATCAGCAATGCAGTCAAAGGTGTGGCAGAGAATGACATCGGTCTGATCCAGGAAGCGGTGATGGCACTTGGCGAGTTCCGTGGAAAGCCGGATCAGAGCAAGCTGTATGAAGATATCAATAATCTGATGGCAAAATATGGAACGATTGATATGGGTGATATCGATATTGCGGAAGTTATGCAGGATCTGATGGAAGTGATGAAGGAAAATAAAATTTCTATGCCTCATGGACTTACTATGCTTGCAAGAGGACTCGCCAATATGGAAGGTGTGCTTGCCGAGATCAGTCCGCAGATCAACATGGTTGAGATTGCGGCGGCACGGATGAAGGAGAGCTTTCTGACGAAGGAACAGTGGAAAAAAGAGATAAAGAATGATGCAAAAAGACTGTATCGTTCTCTTCACAAGGCAATGGATATTCCTTCCCTTGCAGCAGACATCCTGCAGGGTCACATGAAAGGACAGACCAGAGTCAATCTGGATCTTCATACTTCGGATGAGCTTTCCGGGTTGCTCAGGAGGTTGGTGCGGAATATTGTAATGGGGCTGTGGGTGATGGCACTTCTGATCAGTTCCAGCATTATCTGTACAACCAATATGCAGCCAAGGTTGTGGGGGATTCCGGCAATCGGTGCGTTTGGATATCTGATGGCATTTGCTATTGTAATGTATGTTTTTATCAAACATATCTTTTCAAAAAAATAAATAAACAGGGGGAAAAGAGATGCGGAAGGAGTTTTATACAGGGCATCTTTTTGATGTATATCGTTATTTTGGAGCGCATAAAGAGGGTGAAAATTTTATTTTCCGTGTGTTTGCGCCATCGGCAAAAGGAGTGTGCGTATTTGGAGAATTCAGTAACTGGACAGAGATCCCGATGTATCAGGAGGGACAGAGCGGTGTATATGTGTCAGAGCCGATTCCGGCGAAGACTGGTCAGCTGTATAAGTACTGCATTTACACAGCAAATGGCGGAAGGGTAGAGCACTGTGATCCATATGGCTTCCAGATGGAATTAAGACCAGGAGATTGCTCAATCTTAACGGATCTTTATAGTTATAAATTTAAGGATGAAAAATGGATGAAGAACCGGACAGTCGGATTTGACAGTCCGGTCAATATCTATGAGATCCATGCAGGATCCTGGAGAAAAAAAGGAGAAGGGCAGACCGACTGGTATACTTATATTGAGCTTGCAAAGCTTCTGATTCCTTATGTAAAAAAGAATCATTATACTCATATTGAGATGATGCCGCTTTCCGAGCATCCTTTTGACGGATCCTGGGGATATCAGAATACCGGATTTTTTGCGCCGACCGCACGTTATGGAACACCGGATGAGCTGAAAAAATTTGTGGATGAGTGTCACCAGGCAGGAATTGGTGTGATCATGGATTTTGTTCCGGTACATTTTGCAGTCGATTATTATGGCTTGAAAGAATTTGACGGAACCTGTCTGTATGAATATCCAAATGCGGCAGTAGGTGAAAGCGAATGGGGAAGCTGTAATTTCATGCATTCCAGAGGGGAAGTACGATGTTTCTTACAGTCGGCAGCAAATTACTGGCTGAGTGAGTTCCATTTTGACGGAATCCGTATGGATGCAGTCAGCCGTCTGATCTACTGGCAGGGTGACGAGGCCAGAGGTGTTAACGGAACGACACTGGATTTTCTGAAGGTGATGAACCAGGGACTAAAGTCCCTTCATCCGACAGCCATGCTGATCGCAGAAGATTCCACCAATTTTCCAGGTGTTACCAAACCGGTTGACCAGGGAGGAGTTGGTTTTGATTACAAGTGGGATCTTGGCTTCATGCACGATACACTGGAATATTTCCAGAGTGCACCAGAATACAGAAGCAGAGATTATCATAAGCTGACATTCTCGATGATGTATTATTATAATGAGCGTTTTTTGCTGGAATACTGTCATGACGAAGTGGTACATGGAAAGGCAACGATTCTCCAGAAGATGAACGGAGAATATGAGGATAAGTTCCCGCAGGCAAGAGCTATGTATCTGTATATGATGGCGCATCCTGGTAAGAAGCTGAATTTCATGGGAAATGAATTCGGTCAGCTTCGCGAGTGGGATGAAAGCCGCGAGCAGGACTGGGATATCCTAAAATATCCGCTCCATGATGCATTTCACCGTTATATGATCGAACTGAATCGCATCGGTCAGGAAAATGATGCATTCTGGCATGATTATGATCCGGAGAATTTCAAATGGCTGGACTGCCATCAGGAAGAGCGCTGTATCTATGCGATCAAAAGAAAAGGAAAAAATAAGAACTTTATCGCGATATTCAACTTCTCAGACGAAGAACAGGAAGATTACGAACTGGATACCGAAGAAGAAGGAAAACTCAGTGTGATACTGGATACGGACTGGGACGAATATGGAGGAAATACAAAAAAGAAAAAGACATTGCCGGCAAAAGCAAAAAAAGGGACGCATGTGACGCTGGACCTGCCGCCGTTTTCGGGGATTTTGCTGATGAGTTAGGTGATAGGAAAGGGACGCCCGGGGCAGAACGATATTTCTGCTTTCGGGCGCGCTTTCGCTCCGCAAAAAACGCAGCGGTACTAAGTTCGGTGATACCGCAAGCGTTATCCCCTCACTAAGTGCCGGCGTTTTTTGAGGGCCCGCCAGCAGAATTATCGTTCTGCCCCGGGCTGTGCTATGACACCAGAACCGCATCGGCGAAGGGGGGAAGACGGCACCATAATACTAAGCGCACAAAAAACTAATACCAGGGGGGACGGCATCCGCTGCGCATCGCCTGGATGTGGTGTCTGACGGGAAGTGGTGGCAATGGATTTGCAGAAGTACTGGAGGTATATTGATAAGGTATAAAGTTTACGTTCCTGAGCAACCTATCCCACTGAAATTAAAATAGTATTTTCCCAGTGCGGCAGCGAAGCGCCTCCGTACAACTTGTACTGGAGCGACAAACGCAAGCACCCATGCATTCGGAATGAACCCCATCGGAAACGTCGGTACTTAGTGAGAGGACGTCGTCAGACATCATCGAACTTAGTATCCGCTACGTTTGCGGACTAAGCGCGAGCGGGGGTGAATCCGAATCCATGGGTGTGTAACTTTGCCAACCACCTACAACTTACAAACCTCCCTGTCGTAAGTTATCAGCCCGTTTATTTCATCTTCGATGTCGGAGAGTTGTGTATATACTGCTCCGCACAATCCCTGTTCTTTGAGGGGGTCGATTTCTTCAGACATAAGTTTATGATAGGCTGCCTGGAATTCTTCCTGTGAAGAGCAGATTTTATATCCGTATGTCTTGCCGGAGCAGGTATGTCCTTTGACCTGGCAGGTGTAGCCTCCGTATTCGGAAATGACGAAAGCGCGGTCAGATGGAGTTACGAACTGCTTTGCAAAGTAGTTATGTTCACTTTTGAAATCTCCCTGCCGTCTGTCAAACCATCCACTGGCGGAATCGATGAGCCGGGTGT
The DNA here is from genome assembly GCF_025149785.1 of Coprococcus comes ATCC 27758. Classification (GTDB taxonomy): domain Bacteria; phylum Bacillota; class Clostridia; order Lachnospirales; family Lachnospiraceae; genus Allocoprococcus; species Allocoprococcus comes. The sequence continues at coordinate 1,178,924 of NZ_CP102277.1, forward strand.
CATCCAGTTCGCGGAATAAGGCAGTGAGCTTTTTTGAATCAAACTGTCCCCAGCCTTCATTGAAGATTACCCAGGTGCTGATGCATGGGAATGCTTTTAGGGCAGTGACAGTTTCTTTGCATTCACGGATGAATTCTTCTCTGCCATGTACATTTTTCCTGCCGAAGAGAGGATGAATCCGGTCACTGGTGTGAAGCTTGAATTTTGGAAAGAGTGCAGGCAGCCAGGTCATGAACGGAGCATTGTAGGTGCCACCGTTTACCATGTCCTGCCAGACGATCATTCCAAGACGGTCGCAATGATAATACCATCTTGCAGTCTCGACTTTTACATGCTTACGGATCATGTTGAAGCCGAGATTTTTCATGGTCTGGATATCATAGATCAGCGCTTCATCAGATGGTGCAGTGTAAAGCCCGTCCGGCCAGTATCCCTGATCCAGGACTCCATTCAGAAAAAGTGGTTCATGGTTCAGGCAGAAGCGGGGAAGTCCTTTTTTATCCGGTTCGATGGTAAAGGTACGCATTGCAAAATAGCCGGTGACTTTATCTTCGCCTGCTTGTATCTCAATTGTATAAAGATAAGGATCATCAGGATTCCAGGGATGCATATTGTTGACGTCACAGTAGCAGGAGTAACAGCAAAGAGAGTCAGACTGATTGGTGCAGATCCCTTTGGAAATCAGGCGACCGTCCATGTCTCTGACGTGACAGACAACCGCTTCGGCATCGCTGCATCCGGAAATCGGATGATTTAAAAGAAGGGATACATGTACCGTCTCTTTTTCATATAAAGGGGTGAGTTCCAGTTTTTTGACATAGACAGCCGGAACCCATTCCATCCATACTGTCTGCCAGATTCCACTCTGGGCAGTGTAGAACATTCCGCCACGCTTTAATTTCTGTTTTCCAACACTGTGATAAGAAGTGTCGGAACGGTCTTCAATGTGTACAGTCAGAGTGTTGCAACCCTCCTGCAGAGCATCTGTGATATCAGCAGAAAATGGAAGATATCCGCCGATATGTGAGACAACTACTTTTCCATTTACCAGAACTTTCGCATACTGATCGACTGCACCAAAATGCAAGATGCACCGGGATCCGTCGGAAGGAAGGCACTTGACTGACAGCAGGCGCTCACAGAGCATTTTTTCGTGCGGCTTTAACTGGAAACCGGCACCGGAAAGAGGGGCTTCCGGAGAAAAAGGAACGAGAAGAGTTCCTTCTTTGGTTATGGTATTTTTTTCTGAAAGAACTGTGTAATTCCATTCTCCATTCAGGTTGATATATTGATCGCGGATCATTTGCGGACGTGGATATTCTTCCAGTATGTGCTGCGGATCAAGAGCTTTTCCCCAACGGGTAGTCAGTGTCTGATGGGAAACTTTTCTGGGAAAGATCCGTACACTTGCAAGTGCTGCTAAAAGATTCATAAAAAAACCTCTTTCGTTAAATATTCTTATAGTCTATTGTACCATGTGACAACAAAAACACTGCACATTTTATAGAAATTTTAGAAATGAAAACAGTGGGGAAAAACGGATTGTAAAAAAGAAAGAATCAGTTTATCATAAGAATATAAGAAAAGATGAGCTGTGAGAACACAGACAAAGAGCAGGCAGGAGGAAAGACCGATGAAAATAGTTTTAGATACACATGCACATACCATTGTCAGCGGACATGCATACAATACGATACGTGAGATGGCACAGATGGCGAAAGAGAAAGGACTGGAGGCATTTGCACTGACTGAACATGCACCGCAGATGCCGGGAACCTGTCATGAGTTCTATTTCCAGAATCTGCATATCGTACCGCGTGAAATGTACGGCGTGAGACTGTTCATGGGTGTGGAACTGAATATTATGAATGAAAAGGGAGAGGTTGACCTTCCGGAGAGCACACTTTGTCAGATGGATATTGCAATTGCAAGTATTCATGGACCTTGTTATAAAGGCGAGCGGACGGAAGAGGCAATCACGGCGGCATACCTTGCGGCAATGGAGAATCCGCTGATTCACATTATTGGACATCCGGATGACGGAAGATATCCGGTGGATTATGAACAGCTGGCCAAAAAAGCAAAAGAGACAGGAACCGTTCTGGAGGTAAATAACGGTTCGTTAAGACCTGGCGGATTCCGCGTGGATACCAGGAAAAATGATTTAAAAATGCTGGAATACTGTAAGAAATACGAAGTTCCGGTTACGATGGGAAGCGACGCACATATGGATGTAGATCTTGCAGATTACAGTTATGCGCTTCCGGTGATCGAGGAGAGTCATTTTCCGGAAGAACTGATCGTTAATACTTCTGCAGAGCTTCTGAAATCATGTATTCAGTATAAACGGAATATGTGGAAACAGAAAAAAGTGAATTGTTAATACGTCATTTACGTTAAAAAAGTCTGTATGAAAGATAGAGAAAAGACTTGATATCTAGTTTTTAATACTATATAATATCTATATTGAGGTGAAAAAGAATGACGATAAATACGGAAGATTTATTAAACAGTATCCTGGAAAGTGTCGGCAGAATTGATTATATTCATCCGGTAGATATTCCGAATATAGATTTATATATGGATCAGGTAACAACTTTTATGGAGGAACAGCTCAGTTCGACGAAGCGTTATGAGGATGATAAGATCCTGACGAAAACGATGATCAATAATTATGCGAAAAACAATCTGCTTCCGCCTCCGAATAAGAAAAAGTATTCCAAAGAGCACCTTCTGGTTTTAATTTTTGTCTATTATTTTAAGAACCTGCTCTCAATCAAAGATATTGAGATTTTGTTAAAGCCACTGACAGACAAATATTTTGCTGTGGATTCGGAATTTGACATGGAAAGTATCTATGAAGAAGTCTGTAAGATGGAAAAAAGCAGGATCGGAGAGTTGCAGGATAGTATTCGTAAGGCGTATGAGACTGCTGAGCATTCTTTTGTATGTGTGGATGATGAAGAAAGAGAACAGCTTCAGAAGTTTGCCTTTATCTGTAATCTCAGTTTTGATGTGTATGTGAAAAAGCAACTGATTGAAAAAATGGTGGACGAACTTCCAAAGCCGAATAAGAAAAAATAAAAGCGTTAGCTTTTTTAAGAAGAATAAAAAAAGGAACGGATTTCAGATTTTGAAATTCGTTCCTTTTTGCTATTATGTGTTTGGCAATAGCTGTTACTACCAACTCCTGCCGGTGTCTGTAAAATTAAGATTCGGATTCTTCAGCCCCTGCCTGAAGTCTCTCAAATACCATATCGTATCCATCATTACCATAATTAAGAGAGCGGTTTACGCGGCTGATTGTTGCTGTGGAAGCACCAGTCTTTTCTGCAATCTCCAGGTATGTTTTCTGATCACGTAGCATCTTAGCTACTTCAAAACGCTGTGAAAGCGATAAAAGCTCATTGATCGTGCAGACATCTTCAAAGAATGTGTAGCATTCTTCTCTGCTTTTCAGACTGAGAACGGCATCAAATAAAGAATCGACCGCTTCTGTTCTGATTTTTCTACTCATTATATTATCCCTCCATGACAAATAATCAATAAGAGTGTGACATAAACTGCCCCACTCATTCATACAATGACATATTAGCACATTAAAATTTTAAAGTCCAGATATTTTGCAAAATTTTACAGATAAGAAAAAAGGAGCTGGATTTTTCTATTTTTACGACGAAAAATAGGGACGAGAGATTCTTTGACACCCCACTTTTTTTATAATATAATGATGCAATAGAGCCTCGAGAGAGGAGAAGAAAGAGGAACAAAAATATGAGTATTTATGATACATTAAATGACAGACAGCAGGAGGCCGTTTTCTATACAGAGGGCCCGCTTCTGATCCTTGCCGGAGCAGGATCCGGTAAGACACGTGTCCTTACACACAGGATTGCCTGGTTGATCGATCAGATAGGTGTGAACCCATGGAATATCTTGGCGATCACATTTACGAACAAGGCAGCCGGGGAGATGCGTGAGAGAGTGGATCAGATTGTTGGATTCGGTTCGGAGAGTATCTGGGTGAGCACCTTCCATTCAATGTGTGTGCGGATCCTGCGCAGATATATTGACCGGCTTGGGTATGATACAAATTTTACGATTTATGATGCAGATGATCAGAAGACACTGATCAAGGATGTGTGTAAATATTTGCAGATTGATACGAAAATGTTTAAGGAACGGTCGCTTCTTAGTGCGATTTCTTCTGCAAAAGATGAGCTTGTCACACCGGAAGAGATGACACTTCGTGCGGAAGGGGATTGGGCGAAAAAGAAGATTGCACAGGTTTATACCGAGTATGAAAAGCAGCTGAAAGCTAACAATGCACTCGATTTTGACGATCTGCTTTTAAAGACAGTACAGCTTCTTCAGACACAGCCGGACGTGTTGGAGTATTATCAGGAAAGATTCCGTTATATCATGGTGGATGAGTATCAGGATACGAATACGGTACAGTTTAAGCTGGTAAGCCTTCTTGCCGGTAAGTATCAGAATCTGTGTGTAGTTGGTGATGACGACCAGTCGATCTACAAATTCAGGGGTGCGAATATCATGAATATCCTGAATTTTGAAAAAGAATATCCGAATGCGAAAGTGATCAAGCTGGAACAGAATTACCGTTCCACATCCACAATCCTGAACGCCGCAAATGAAGTGATCCGTCACAATACAGGACGAAAAGAGAAGTCGCTCTGGACCGAGAATGGTGAGGGTGAGAAGATTCAGTTCCGTCAGTTTGATTCTGCTTACGATGAGGCGGATTATATTGTCAGTGATATCAAAGACAAGGTGAACAGTGGAAAAAGAGAATATAAGGATTTCGCTATTTTATACAGAACCAATGCGCAGTCACGTATATTCGAGGAAAAGATGGTGGTATCCAATGTTCCGTATAAGATCGTTGGTGGAGTAAACTTCTATGCAAGACGCGAAATAAAGGATCTGCTGGCATATTTAAAAACAGTAGATAATGGAAAAGATGATCTGGCAGTACGGAGGATCATCAATGTACCGAAGAGGGGAATCGGACTGACAACTATCGGAAGGGTGCAGGATTATGCAACGGAACGGGAGATCAGTTTCTATGAAGCAATCCTGGCTGCAGGATCGGTTCCGGGAATCGGACGTGCGCTTGGCAAAATCGAATCCTTTGCAGCCCTGATTGAGCATTTTAAAGCCGAAGGCGAACGCATGAGTGTAGCGGAATTGATGGATGAGATTATCGATGCAACTGGATATGTAGAAGAACTGCAGGCAGATTCTGATGAAGAAGCAGAAAGCCGTCTGGAAAATATTGAAGAGCTTCGGAATAAAATTGTTGCATACGAGGAGTCCTGTGAAGCAGAAGATGAAAAATCGACACTTTCCGGTTTTTTGGAGCAAGTGGCATTGGTTGCAGATATCGACAGTCTTGATGAGGAGACGGACTATGTGGTGCTGATGACTTTACATAGTGCGAAAGGCCTGGAATTTCCACATGTCTATCTCGCCGGCCTGGAAGATGGGATTTTCCCAAGCTATATGACGATCACGGCAGATGATCCGGCAGAGCTGGAAGAAGAGAGAAGACTCTGTTATGTGGGAATTACCCGTGCAAAGGAGAATCTGACGCTGACCTGTGCAAGACGACGGATGGTACATGGTGAGACACAGTATAATAAGATGTCCAGATTCTTAAAAGAGATTCCGCTGAGTCTGCTTTCTACCGGTGCCCTGTTCAAAAAAGAGCAGACAGAGGAGGAACCAAAGGTATCTACTTACCGTCAGGCAAAGCAGGCATTTGCGACAAAAGCGTTCGCAGCGACAAAGCCTGCACAGCAGTTTACTGTGACCAAGGGAAAAGGTCCGGGATATGATGTGGGGGACAGAGTGCGTCATATTAAGTTTGGGGAAGGTCTGGTGACACAGATCACAGAAGGCGGACGAGACTATGAAGTGACTGTGGACTTTGATACGGCGGGCACGAAGAAGATGTTTGCCATGTTTGCAAAACTGCAGAAAATTGACTAAAATTGCACTATGTGCCTAAGAAACACATTCTTTTTCGGAAAATCTGTGCAATATGGTGGAAATTATGCATGGATTTGTGGTATACTAGCTATAAACAATGAGTGAGCCGAAGCAGAGAGTGACGGCAGAAAGGGCGTGTATGGAGATGAACAGAATCGAAGAATTACTTGCAACAACGAAACTCAACGATATGATGCATAAGAAAGATGATGATCAGAAGACAACTGTTCTCTGGATTCTTGCAATTATCGGTGCGGTAGCAGCAGTTGCAGCAATTGCATATGCAGTATATTGTTTCTTTACTCCGGATTATCTGGAAGACTTTGAAGAAGATTTTGACGATGATTTCGACAATGATTTCTTCAGTGATGAAGATGAAGTACAGTAATATTAAGAAAGCAGCGAAGGCAGGAATTGTCAAAGATTCCTGCCTTTTCTATGTGAGGGTATATAGATAGATGAAAAAAGGACAGATATTAGAAGGATATATAGAAAGGGTAGATTTCCCGAATAAAGGATTTGCCGTGGTAGAGGACGAAGAAAAAAAAGTGATCGTGAAGAATACCGTTCCGGAACAAAAGGTGCGTTTCGCGGTGAATAAGATACGAAAAGGTCAGGCAGAGGGACGGCTTCTGGAAATTCTGGAGCATTCACCGGAAGAATGTCAGCCGGCATGTCCGCATTTTGGAGTTTGTGGCGGATGCACTTATCAGAATCTGCCGTATGAAAAGCAGGTGGAGATGAAGGAAGCGCAGATCCATGCAATGATGGATGCGGCGGTTGATGGTGATTATATCTGGGAGGGTGTTAAAGAAAGCCCGGTCAGAGAGGCATATCGCAATAAAATGGAATTTTCTTTTGGAGACGAATATAAGGACGGACCTCTTGCACTTGGCATGCATAAAAGAGGCAGCTTTCACGATATTGTAAATGTTACAGAATGCAAGATTGTGGATGAGGATTTCAGACGAATTATAAAGGCTGTTCTGGAGTTTGCGACAGATACAGGTCTTCCGTATTATCACAGAATGCGCCATACTGGATTTTTCCGTCATCTTCTTGTGAGAAAGGCAGTTCGCACCGGAGAAATTCTGATTGATCTGGTAACAACATCGGAGGCACAGCTAGATGAAGCCAGACTGGTGGAAAAGCTTACCGGTCTTTCTTATGATGGGAAGCTTGCCGGAATTCTTCATACAACCAACAACAGCCTTGCGGATGTGGTAAAAGATGAAGGAACCAAAATTTTATATGGACAGGATTATTTCTATGAGGAACTTCTGGGACTGAAGTTCAAGATCACACCATTTTCTTTCTTCCAGACTAATTCCCTTGGCGCGGAAGTGCTTTATGAGGCAGCAAGATCTTATATCGGTGAGACGAAAGATAAGGTAATCTTTGATCTCTACAGTGGAACCGGAACGATTGCACAGATCCTTGCACCAGTGGCAAAAAAAGTAGTAGGTGTGGAGATCGTTGAAGAGGCTGTAGAGGCTGCAAAAGAAAATGCTGCTTTAAATGGACTCGATAACTGTACCTTCTGGGCTGGAGATGTGTTGAAAGTAATCGATGATCTGGGTGAAGTACCGGATCTGATCGTATTGGATCCACCAAGAGACGGTGTGCATCCGAAAGCACTGGAAAAGATCATTGATTTTGGTGTGGAAAGAATGGTTTATATTGCCTGCAAGCCGACCAGCCTGGCAAGAGATCTGGAGCTTCTGCAGGGAAGAGGATATCAGGTAGAACGGATTGGGTGTGTGGATCTTTTTCCGAGCACTTATCACGTCGAGACGGTCTGTTTGCTGTCAAGAAAAGATAAATAAAGGCTGAAAAGTGGCGTATTTCCGGGCTTTTTGTAAGGTTAGTATCATCAGAGAAGCCTTGCGGAAAGCTCGGTTTTCTTGTATGGAAACATATCTACTGCAAAATGTATGTCAGGTTGTAACCTCGGATTAGATGTCAGGCATTTTGGGATGATTTTTGGAAAATGAAAAAGGGTGACAACCAATCCGGCAACTCGACCATTTTGGGTGGTTGTAGGCAGTGGAATAGATGTAAGGGGGATAGATGTTTTGGGGCAGATATTTGATTTTAGCGGTATTGAAAAAAGTGAAAAATCAATTAAGAAGACGTGGCAAGAGTTTAGAGATGCACTTTCAAAAGGAGATTTTTCTTTTGATGATATTGCTTCAGCAAAGAAGAATACGTTCTTGAGAGTTTATGATGACTTGTTTAATAAGAATGCTGGAATAGAATATAATACAGTCTTAATATCTGAGATTGAGAAATATTGTGTCGGCAGAGGTACTATTCTTGGAGAAGATGAGAATCCTGATTTTGAACGTTTTATTCCGAAGACAGAATTTATAAAGGAAGATAACAGATTTAGTCCTTCAGGGGTAGAATGGTTGTATTTAGCAATAGGCAAAGAGGCGGCGATACATGAATGTGCACAGGCCGAATGTCGAGTTAAACAAAATGATAGATTTGGTTTTTGTCATTTTCAATTTGCCGCTGATAGCACAGCACTTAAGGTAGTAGATTTAACAATAGCGGATGAAATGACATATAAAGCTCTGAATGATGGCTTGGAGACTTATGGTCAAGAACAGGTTAAGAAAAGTATAAAAAAATCTAAAGTATTAGGTTTTATTCTAAGGAACAACGTGAATGTAGAAGAATTTAAGAAGCTATTTACTAAATGGGGAGTATATACGTATTCAAAATTACTTTCAGAACAGATATTTGAACCGCTTGATGAAAAGGATAATAAAAGTTTAATGTATGCACCTTTTCAAACTATGGCGCAGTATTATATTTCGTTAGGATACGCGGGAATAATTTATGGTAGTACAGTATCTAAGACTGGTAAGAATATAGTTTTGTTTGATAAAACAACAGCTCATCCAGTGGGGGCAATTGAAGATTACAGAATTCTATAATTCGCGAAAATAGCAAAGCCTTTTATGAATAAACGATAGGAGGTATTACGATAAATGGAATATGTAATAATTGGCGCGTGCATTGTGGTTGCAATAGCAGGAGGTATTGTGCTATACGTAAAAAACAAACGAACCAAAAATGAGCTGGGTAATACAGCAGTTGTTGTAAGTAAAACATCAAGCAGTAAATTGCAAGCATCTGAAGTTGCAAATGATCCGGTTATTCAGATAGGAATACTTCCTGCAGATGCGATTTCGGATGAAACTAAACTTGTTGAGATTACGGATAGTAAGGTGCTTGCCCATATAAATAATCTTGTTCCGGGACTGGCACAGGCTGGAAATGCGGCCAATAATGCCACACAGGCTGTCAAGGCAAATGGTGAGGTTTTGTATCGAGCCATAATTCCAGCGGGTGCTAAGTTAACAGATTCCAAAGCGATGGAAGGAGCAGTTCGAGGTTTTTATCATGGAGCTGATGGAATTAGAGGTCACGCAAATCTTGTAGCTGTTGAAGCACAAAAAGGAACAGCAGTAGCAGCAATGGGTGTAGCATCAATGATTGTCGGGCAGTATTACATGACGCAGATTAATGCAGAGCTTGGAGTAATCAGTGATGGTATCTCTCAGATACAGAATTTTCAGGATAATGAATATCGAAGTAGGGTATTTTCGCTGGTAGCTCATGTTAAAAAGATTGCTGATTTTCAGACGGAGATTTTGGAAAATGATGAGCTTCGACTTTCGAAGATTGCTCAGCTTGATAGCTTAGAGGAAGAGTGTACTAAGCTTCTAGGACAAGCTAATCTTACTTTGGCTGGATTTGCAAAGAAATCAGGCCTTAATTACGATGGTTATGAAAAAGCTTTAGGAAATGCACAAAATTGGTTTATGTATCAACAATCGCTTCTGGAAATCTTATATAAGATTTCTGATTTGAGATATACTTTGCATCTTGGCACAGTTTCGAGAGAACAGTGTATGGCATTATTACCTACATACTCGAAACAGGTATCAGATACACAGACACGACTTACTGCTTGGCATGAAGGTACTGCTGACCGATTAGGAATAGAGGCTGATGAGTCACGAAGAAAGAGAGCAGGCTTTGATGGAGTAATTCATTTTATTCCAGGATTGTTTAATGATAATTTAAACTTCCGAGGAATAGAAGAAAAAACTGCAAGTATGATCACAGCACAGAAGGCAGGTCATGTTTGTACACATAAAATAGATAAATCTGAGTTGTATGCAGAGGATGTACAGCTCATTTCAAAAGATGGAAAGATTTATTATTTACCTGTGAGTAAAGCAGAATAACAAACAACCCTCCCGGCCATCATGGTCGAGAGGGTTTCGTGCGTCTAGGGGATTATCCTTCAATATCAATTTTCAGTCCGGACTTAAGTTCCACAGTGAAGTGGTCCTCCCGGACGATGATTCGCTCAAGCCAGCGTTTTACCAGGGCCTCGTCGAAGGCGTCCAGGTGTGCGGACTGCTGCTTGATGAAGTCCTGCAGTTCGTTGATGCGGGAAATCTGTGCGTCTCTGGCGGCAGTGTCAACCGTACATTTTTCTCACTGTTCCCGGAGTTTGAAGATCTCGTCGGCAATCTCATCATAGGCCTCTTTGTTATTGGCTTTTTTGAGAAGCTCTTTCTGAAGCTCCTGCAGTCTTTCGTCAATGCCATCAGCGGTTTTTTGCTGAGCACTACGGATCACCTTTGCGATGTTCTGCTGGAGCTGTGCCTGGTAGGTGGACGTATCACCAAGGAGCGTGTTGATGGCCTGAACTACCACATTCTCCAATACTGTCTCATTGACAGTTCTTGCGTGGCATTCCTGCCCGGTTGGCTCCAGTCTACTGATGCAGCGCCAGACGATGGATTTGCAGCCGCGATTGTTCCAGTGAATTCTGCGGAACATTTCACCGCATGCGCTACGAGGATGAAAATATATAGCTGACACTAGAGACGATGAATATAAAAATATCCGTCAGGTAGACTGGACTCATAATGGAGAATGGCCACATCCAGGTCAGGCTGTAATGAAAACTTTAACAGATATTACTTCATACACTGATTATGTAGAAAAGCTCAATTCTTTATTTGAAGATGAAACAGAAGAAGATGCTGAAGATGTGGAGAAAACATATCCACCATACACAAAGGAAGATTTCCTGTCTGAAGTCTTTATGCCTGAAGAGGAATATGAAAAGCTTTCTGGAATCCTTCGTATAAAGAAAAACATTATCCTTCAGGGTGCTCCCGGTGTTGGTAAGACTTTTGCTGCCAAGAGAATCGCATTTTCTATGATGGGAGTAAAAGATGTAGAAAGAGTTATGATGGTTCAGTTCCATCAAAGCTATTCGTATGAAGACTTCATCATGGGATTTAGACCTTCGACGGATGGATTCGAACTGAAGCGAGGTGCTTTCTATAACTTCTGTAAGAAGGCTGAAATCGATGGAGATAATGATTACTTCTTTATCATTGATGAAATCAACAGAGGTAACTTAAGTAAAATATTCGGTGAGCTGTTTATGCTTATTGAAAATGACAAAAGAGGCGTTTCGTTACAGCTTCTATATTCTGATGAGAAGTTCTCTGTACCTAAGAATATATATATCATTGGAATGATGAATACAGCTGACCGTAGCTTGGCTATGTTGGATTATGCGCTCAGAAGAAGATTTGCTTTCTTTGAAATCAAGCCGGGCTTTACAACGGATGGATTCAGAGAATATAGAATGAGCTTAGAAAATGAGAAATTTGATAAACTGATTGCCTGTGTGGAGAGTCTGAATAATGTGATATCTAATGATGAATCATTAGGCGATGGCTTCTGTATAGGACATAGCTATTTCTGCAATCTGCTACCGGACACGATTGATGACCAAGTATTGTCTGGAATTGTTGAGTATGAGCTGATTCCGCTTTTGAAGGAATATTGGTTTGATGAGCCTACAAAGGTGAAAGATTGGAGCAGTAATTTAAGGAGTGAGAGGCGGTGCTACAGTGCATCTTGATTGCATTTTTGATGGCCGTATCAAAGTCCCACCAGAGAGCTACGATATTTGGATTGGACTGCCTCCAGGCGTCTACCAGCGGTTGGAGCTCATCTTCGGTAAGCCCCATTTCGAGGGCACCCATTGCCTTCAGTGCGCCGACACTGCCGCCGTAGCCAAGAGCCAGATCCGCAATCTTACCTTTTTGACGAAGGTGACCGTTGATGCCATGTTTCTCAACCGGTACATGGAACATCTGACTGGCACTCGTACAGTAAATGTCACCACCATTTTTGAATACCTCTGCACGCCATGATTCTCTGGCAAGGTGAGCAATGACACGATTGTCACCTGTCCTTTCATTGCCATCAGCGTTCTGCTGATTTTTCTTTTCCTTATGTGCTTTGACTTTCTTTTTGATAAAGTAGACAGCTTCATGGATCATCATTCCGAGTCCAAAGAGAAGGTATCCCATTGTGGCGCCAAAGCAAACCGATAACATTAATTCTTGATAAGTTGTCATTTTTCACCTCGTTTTTCTAAGATGACTGGCAGCAGTTGTGCTACTGCCAGCCGGATTTATTATGTTGCAGATTAGCTTAAGAAATCGTCATCCTCTTCAGTAGCGAAATCATCCTCAGTTCTAGACTTCCCGCCAAGAGGTTCACCATCACGAATCTTCTGAAGGTTGTTAAGTCCGCATGCGATTCCACGATTACCGTTGGAAGTGAAAGCGTAAAGGTTGATAGAAGCACGACCGTACACGCCGCTGTAAACTTCGGAGCGATCAATGATCTGCTGACGATCTGCATCTACAATACCAGGGGCAGTAGCAGAGTTGGCGTTGATGAAGTAGCTGTCCTTGTAAGCTTCATCACCAGGACGCTCCTTGTCTCCGTCACGAAGAGGAGTCTTGATAACATCAAGTGCAGGACAAACCTTAGCGGTTCCCTTAAGCTTGGATTCACCTTCCTCGTAGGCTGCCTGGATTGCGGCTTTAATTTTGTTTACGGTTACGGTATCTGACTTTGGAATGATAAGAGAAACGCTGTACTTTGGTGCGGCTCCATTGATTGACTTAGGGTCCCACACGTTAGCGTATGACCGTCTTGTGTTTACTCCTGTAATAACTTTTGTAGGGTTTGCGATCTTAGACATAATATTTTCCTCCTGTTAATTGTCATTAAAATCATCTGCTGCAGTGTTCATTGCTGATCTTTTATCAGACTCAGGAACAAGAGCAGGTTTGCCTGGTGGCTTATAAACAAGCCCACCTAAAATCTCATCAAACTGCTTCTTTCCAAGCAGTGAGCTCATGGCAGTAATACCAAGAAGCTTCTTTTCATATGGATCGTATCCAGCGGTGGTTACCGCTTCTGCGACAGCGTCGTCGTCAGTGTATTTACGGTTGCTTCTGCCTTCTACGATTTTGAAACCATCATAGTGGGTTCCAGATTGTGCTTGTGTCAGTGTGTAATTTTTGATGTCATTTCCCCAGGTAATCAACTGGTCAATTCTTGGAAGAATTGCAGCAATCTCGAAATCATCAAGGGTAGCAGGCATCTCGAAATTGTACTTTACAAGTTCCAGGTTGGTTTCTGCGCGTTTTCTACAAGTAGCTTTTACTTTGCAGAACTGGCAGTGGTCACCAGCCTTAAATTCACCTTTGCCTTCATAAGCGAGGGCAGCGGTAGGTTTCAATACATCCTCAGCCCATTTAAGAAGATCATCTTTTCTGATGGAGCTGGTAGATACGTTTTCTCTTCGCTGCTGGAAGATTGTCATTTCGATAGTGCTGATGTCATACAAGTCATCGAATGCCTCTAAAGCACCGAGCGCATAGCACATCATCTGACTGTTACCTTCGGATTCCACAAGGACTCCAAGACCATGCTTGTAATCAATAATGTGGAGAACTTCATCTGCAATGATGACGCAGTCGCCAGTTCCGAATCCGTTCTCAACCCATCGAGAGAAGTCCAGTCTCTGCTCAATGAATACCATAGGGTCACTGCAGAACTTCTTGGAACGTTCGAATTGCTCCAGAACATAATCTCTGTATTCTTCCGCACAGTTTTGCATCTCACCACTGTAATAAGTAAGGTTTTCAGTTGGATCTTCTACATCACGTCCCAGCGCCATTTCTACTAAGTAGGCACAAAGCTCATGACAGTCGGTACCTTCCTGCGCATAATGAGAGGACTCATCTTTGATTCCTTCGCAGAGCTTTGCAGAAGGTGGACAGTTGATCCATCGATGCGAAGCTGATGCGGAGAGGAATGCGTGCTTAGCCATTTGCAAGTACCTCGGCCTCAGCCACTAAAGCAGGATAATCTTCCTCTTTCACATCACTCAGGCGACTAGCACCATATTTTGTTAAGAGGGCCTTTGCTTCAGTTTTCTTACCCTTACCAGCAAGTGAAGCCGTGATTCCACGTACTTCCTGGAAGGAGTATTTCTTAACTTCAGCTTCCTGTGCAGGTGCTTCTTTCTTTTTGGTTTTTGTTTCAACCTTGCTCATTTCAGGAGCAGTTTCTGAGAACATTTCTTTTAATGCAGTAGCTGCATCAATCATTTTCTGTCCAGTGGTGATCATCTCATCAAGGACAAGATCTAAATTCGACATCTTACTCATTTTCAGTTTCCTCACTTTCTCTTTGATTTTCAGTAGATTGTCTTAGTTTGGCTGCCAGTCTTTTTGCTACGACGCTGATGGCAATGAGCGTGTCAATAAGCTCTTCATTAACTGCATCAATAGGACTGGCAGAATCTCTTGTGTTTGTCATCGTCTTAACCTCGCTTTCCGATTGGCTTTCTGCCTTTCTAACTTCCTAAGGGGATTCGAGGGAGTGGATTCCGGATTTTTTGAAAACTTTTTAAATTTTCTTTTTGACTGGTGCCTCATGCCCTTCTAACTACCTAAGGGAAAGTGCGAGATGAAATTCTGGGTTTTGTGAAAATAAAAATGTCAGGCTGTTTCGCTTATATAAGGAAGCGATTCGTGCCGACATATTTTTTTTGGAATTTTATGAAATGGGCCGGAATCTGGGTGGCCAATTCCCCTTAGGAAGTTGAAGAAGGTAAAACTTCTAACTTTTAACGAAAGGAGAGTGAGAGCCATGAGCGTATTTGGACGTAATCAAGAAGGTTATCCTGATCCGACTGCAGCTGAAGCAATCGTGAAGGCAAGTAAGAAGAAGTATCTGTCGCTTGTCTACATCTGCTCTAAGTATTCCGGTGATGTTGTTACCAATACAGAAGCAGCAAAACGGTACAGCCGATTCGCAGTGGGCCAGGATGCCATACCACTCGCGCCGCATTTACTGCTTCCTCTTTATATGAAAGAAGAGTCAGAACGAGAGTTGGCCATGTTTATGGATATGGTGCTGCTTGGAAGGTGTGACGAGCTGTGGGTATTTGGTGGAGAAGCTAGTGCAGGCATGTGCGCTGAGATAGCAAAAGCCAAGAGACACGGGAAGAAAATCAGATATTTCGATAGTTTGTGTAACGAAACAAACAGAGCTCTGGAGATTGGGCCAGAGAGATTGCAGGAGGAACGTTAAATATGAATTTTGTTATTTACACAGCCGACTGCACCGGGAATAAAGCTAACTGCGACTACCCACACAGGGTGGAAGTAGATAGTGCTGATGTTCTCCAGGAAGCAGTCAAAAAAGATCATGTTTGCGCTGAGTATAAAGGTAACTACAGAAGCAAGGACAATTTCGTGACTTCGAATGCCATCGTCATGGATGTGGATAACGATCACACGGATGAACCATTGGAGTTCATTACAGAAGCCAAGATGGATGAGATGTTTCCAGACATCGATTATTGTCTGGTACCGAGTCGACATCACATGTTGCCAAAGGGATCACATCCAGCAGCACCTAGATTCCATGTGATTTTTCCAGTGGAAGCAATTAATAACGCAGATGAGTATGCAAAGGTAAAGGAAGTTCTTTATAAGAAGTACCCGTTCTTCGATGGAAATGTACTGGACGCTGCAAAATTCTTATTTGGTTGCGATGTATCGGAAGTTACGTGGCATGAAGGTTGGATGAGCATTATGGACGATTTGTCTGACGGAGACTTGGTAATGGGTGCTCCGGAGGAGGACGAGGAGTTTGATGCTCCGGCACATTCGGGTCCAATTTTAGAAGGAAGTCGTAATAAGACACTGAACCATTACGCATATAGAGACTTGTGTTTTATTGTCCAAACTAGGATAAAAGCTGGCTGATTGGTAAATGGTATTCGTAATATTGCAGAAGAGATTGTGTTAAAAGAATTGGTGTATATCTAAAGCGTGGAAAGCTCCTTCGGGAATTTTTGGCTGTTTATAAGATAAATTTTGTTGGAGATTTATTATAAAACATTACTTTACAAGAAGAATAAAAAAGCATATAATTCTTTTATAATATATTTAATAAAAGAGGGTAAGAAAACGGAAAATAAAGATAAAAAAAATATAACAAGAAAAAAAATAATTAATTATGTGCTAAACAATCATGTTACATCCAAGGCGGGAATCGCAAAAGAGTTAAACTTGAGTATGCCGACTGTGTTAGCAAATGTGAATGACTTGTTAGAAAAAAGGGTGTTGGAAGAAACTGGGGAATATGCTTCAACCGGTGGAAGGAAGGCAAAAAGTATAGGGATTAATAAGTCATACTGTCATGCAATGGGAATTTTGATTACAGCGAATCATATAGAAATGGTATTAGTAAATCTTGGAGATGAGATTATAAAAAAAGATCGCATCCGTTTAAAATTTACGGCAGAATTATCCTATTGTACAGAGGTGGCACAAAAGGTCAAAACTTTTCTTGAAGGCGAATTAGCGAAGGATACGCTACTTGGGATTGGAGTGGCGATTCCAGGAATTATTGATCAGAAAGAACGGATCGTTTTAAAATCCCATGCTTTAGGTATAGAGAATTATAGTCTGCGCTTTTTAGAGCAGGCTCTGGAAATTCCAGTATATTTTGAAAACGATGCTAATGCTGCAATGCTTGCAGAAAAAAAGCAAAAGTATCCAAATGCGATATATCTGTCTTTAAACCACACCTTAGGAGGTGCATTCTGCATAGATGGAAAGCTGTTTCGAGGGCAAAACCAGAAAGCAGGGGAGTTTGGTCACATGATACTCGTTCCCGGTGGAAGAAAGTGTTATTGTGGTAAATCAGGATGTGCAGATGCATATTGTGCTGCAAGTGTACTGACACAAGATAACAGGCAGTCACTGGATGCATTTATGGAAAAAATTGAAAGTGGTGATGAAAAAAATTTGCAGATATGGAATGAGTATCTGGATCATCTTGCTGTTTTGATATCAAATCTGCGGATGGCATATGATATGGATATCATACTAGGAGGTGATGTGGGAGGTGTATTGTCAGATTATATGATACCACTGGGAGAAAAAGTGATGGCATATAATGGCTTTGAGCATGATGTTTCATACTTGAAAAATTGTTCGTATAAGAAAGAAGCGTCGGCTGTTGGAGCCGCGAAATACTTTTTTACAAAACATATGGTAGAATTGTAAATTTTTTGAACGAAGATAAGCAGTACACCGCATCTGGTGCGTAGGGTAAGGGGATGTTTAGTCTGTTGGAGTTAAAAGCGCCCACTGACAGGTTGCAAAGCGAATCCGGATGTCCGCTTTATATGTGTGAAAAACGAGAAGTTGTGTAAAATTAAAAAAAGATATTATAGTAAAAAACGGAAAGAAAACAGTAACTACGGTTTCCTTTCCGTTTTTTCGCGTGTTAATTGTGAAAAATATACAAAAAATATATTTTGAAATTATGAAATATATAAAAATATGAAAAAACATATTGACAAATTGTGTTTACATGGTGATAATATAATTACTTTGATAAAACATTTTATAAAACATAAAACAAAACAACATAAAAAGGAGGAAACAATTATGTTACAGCAGGTAATGACAAATCCAGGAGAAATTATTTTCAGAGAGGTTCCGGTTCCGGAGGTAAAGGAAAATCAGGTGTTGGTAAAGATTATGAATATTGGTGTTTGTGGATCAGATATTCATGTTTATCATGGAAAACATCCGTTTACAAAATATCCGGTAACACAGGGACATGAGGTTTCCGGTGAGATTACAGAACTTGGAAAAAATGTCACAGAGTTTCATGTGGGACAGAAGGTGACGATAGAGCCTCAGGTATATTGTGGACATTGCTATCCATGTCGTCATGGAAAGTATAATCTCTGTGAGGAATTAAAAGTAATGGGATTTCAGACGACAGGAACAGCATCTGAGTATTTTGCAGTGGATGCATCTAAAGTAACACCGATTCCAGAAGATATGTCCTATGAAGAAGGAGCTATGATCGAACCTCTTGCCGTGGCAGTTCATGGTGTAAAACAGATGGGCGATGTGGCTGGCATGAATATTGCAGTCCTTGGCGCAGGACCGATCGGAAATCTCGTGGCACAGGCAGCAAAAGGAATGGGGGCAGCGAAAGTGATGATCACAGATATCAGTGATCTTAGACTGGCAAAGGCAAAAGAATGTGGAATTGATGTGTGTGTGAATACCAAAAATAAAGACTTCGGTGCGGCAATGCTCGAAGCATTTGGACCGGACAAGGCGGATGTGATCTACGACTGTGCCGGAAACAATATCACAATGGGACAGGCAATTAAATATGCAAGAAAAGGAAGCACGATTGTACTGGTGGCTGTTTTTGCAGGAATGGCAGAAGTAGATCTTGCAGTGGCAAATGACCACGAACTTGACATTAAGAGCACGATGATGTACCGCCATGATGATTACATAGATGGAATCAGACTGGTAAATGAGGGCAAAGTTCATTTGAAACCGCTCATCTCAAAGACATTTGCTTTTAAAGATTATCTGAAAGCATACCAGTATATTGATGATAACCGCGAGACAACGATGAAAGTAATTATCAACGTCAGTGAAAAGTAAGGAGTTCGTATGGAAAATAAATATGGAATTGTCGGAGTTGCCCATGTCGGGCTTCCGACAAACGATTTACAGAAAACAGTTGAGTTTTATAAGAGTCTTGGATTTGAAGTGATTATGCAGTCTTATAATGAAAAAGCAGGGGAAAAAGTGGCATTTTTACAGATAAAAAATTACTGTATAGAGACTTTTGAAAATGGGCAGGCGGCAATGTCAGACGGTGCATACCAACATGTTGCACTTGATGTGGAAGACATTGAAAGTATGTATCAGAAAATCTGCAATGAAAAATACACAATTATTACAGACGGAATCGAAGAACTACCATTTTGGGAAAATGGTGTGAAGTTTTTTATGATTAAGGGACCAAATGAGGAAAGGATAGAGTTCTGTCAGAAACTCTGATAAAAATAGGAGGAACATATGGGAAGCGAAAACAAAAATGGAAAAGTACCGCTGATCAGTAAGATTGCATATGGGTTTGGTGATGTTGGATGTAATTTCAGCTGGATGTTCGTCAGTAATTTTCTGATGATATTTTATACAGACGTGTTCGGAATCAGTATGGCGGCTGTGTCAGCACTTATGCTTTTTTCAAGATTCTGGGATGCAATCAATGATCCAATCGTCGGGGGACTTACGGATAAAACAAAATCGAGATGGGGACGGTACCGTCCATGGCTGTTAGTAGCGGCACCAATTACAGCGATTCTTCTTGTTATGACATTCTGGGCAAGACCCGACTGGCCGCAGAATGGAAAGATCATTTATATGGTAATTACATATTGTCTGCTGGTTTTGGGATATACCTGTGTGAATATTCCATATGGAACCTTGTGTGGTGCTATGACACAGGATATTGATGAACGTGCAAAAATAAATACATCCCGTTCGGTTGCAGCGATGATTGCAATTGGTGTGTTAAATATTATTACAGTTCCACTGCTCAGCAAATTCGGCAGTCATAGTGCAAAGACAGGATATCTGACGGTTGCGGTTATATATGGATGTATTTTTACAGCCTGTCATTTCTTCTGCTTTGCGAAGACGAAAGAGGCAGTGATTACTCCGGAAAAAGAAAAAATTTCTGTAAAGATACAGTTGAAAGCAGTCATGCAGAACAGACCATATCTTCTTGCATTGGCAGGACAGATATTATTTGGATTTACATTGTATGGTAGAAACGCAGATATTCTGTATTACTTTACATATGTGGAAGGGAATGCCTCCTACTACACAACTTATTCGATGTGCATCATTATTCCTTCTATCATCGGGGCAGCCTGTTTTCAACCATTATTCCGCAAGTTGAATAACAAAGAAAGAACAGCATCTCTCTTTGCTTTATTTACAGGAATTTCCATGTTGTCTATGTTTTTCTTCAATGCCAAAGAATCACCGGCTATTTTTTATGCATTATCTGGTCTCACACAGTTTTTTTTCTCTGGATTTAATACCGCAATCTATGCAATTATTCCAGACTGTGTGGAATATGGGGAGTGGAAAACCGGACTTAGAAATGATGGTTTTCAGTATGCATTTATTTCACTTGGAAATAAAATCGGAATGGCAGTTGGAACAGCACTTTTAGCAGGATTACTTGGAAAATATGGTTATATTGCAAATCAGACACAAAATGCAATTGTACTTTCAATTATGAAACATGCATTTACAACGATTCCAGGTGTACTGTGGATTGTGACTGCGGTTGTATTATTTTTCTACCGGTTAAATAAAAAACGTTATAACGAGATTGTGGAGGAACTGAAAAATGGAAGAAAAAGTTGATATCGTGGCATTGGGTGAATTGTTGATTGATTTTACGGAAGCAGGACACAGTCAGGATGGGAGAAAATTGTTCGAACAGAATCCCGGCGGTGCTCCGGCAAATCTTCTAACCGTTGCAAGCCACTTTGGGTATCGCACATCTTTTATTGGAAAAGTTGGAAA
This sequence comes from Coprococcus comes ATCC 27758, assembly GCF_025149785.1. Lineage (GTDB taxonomy): Bacteria > Bacillota > Clostridia > Lachnospirales > Lachnospiraceae > Allocoprococcus > Allocoprococcus comes. Next base: position 1,199,800 of record NZ_CP102277.1, read on the forward strand.
CGATATGCATGGTAAATTTTTAAAGAAGACATTGCAAAAGGAAGGAATCAATACAGATGCTATTGTCGAAGACCCGGGTTATTTTACAACGTTGGCATTTGTGGAAATTGGTGAAAATGGAGAACGGAATTTTTCTTTTGCAAGAAAACCGGGTGCAGATACACAGTTAAAAAAAGAAGAACTGGATCAGACATTAATTTCAGGTTGTAGAATTTTTCATTTTGGATCATTATCGCTGACAGATGAACCGGCAGAAAGTACAACGATTGAAGCGGTAAAAATGGCAAAAGCAGCGGGTGCACTTATTTCCTATGATCCAAATTATCGCCCGTCTCTTTGGAAGAGCAAAGAGCATGCAGTGAAAAAAATGAGATCTGTCATAGAATTGGTAGATGTCATGAAGGTATCGGATGAAGAGAGTACTCTGTTGGCAGAAGCGAAAAGTTATGAGCAGGCTGCAGATCAACTCCTTGCCATGGGACCAAAGCTGGTTGCCATTACATTGGGAGAACAGGGCGTTCTTATGGCAACAAAAAGCAGAAAAGAAATCATCAAAGCATTTCAGATACATGCGGTCGACACGACTGGGGCAGGTGATTCATTTTGGGGAGGCGTATTATGCAGTCTCCTTTCTATGAATAAGAATGTTGAAAAAATGGAATGGGAAGAAATCAAAAAGTGTGCTGTTTTGGGAAATGCAGTTGCTGGATTGTGTGTGCAAAAGAGAGGTGGAATCCCTGCGATTCCGACGAAAGAGACAGTGTTTGAATTTATGCTCAAAAAGCTTATCAGATGTTTGTAGACAATCTGAAGAAAAGTGCAACAACAAGAGCGTGCATATTTGCAAGCTTTTTTGAAAACTGTCGTTTGGTAAAATTTATTCTATTTTTAAAAGGTTTGCGATAAAATATGTTCTGTGAATCATTCACAGTATTGTATTTTGAGGAGGCTTCATTCATGGTGAGTGAAGTCTCTTTTATTTTGCACTGTATAATGGAAAAAGTTTTGGTTGAACAGCAGTTGGAATAGTGAACGCATGCGTTCACATTTTATAACTAAGAAGTAATGGATTGGAAAGAAAATAATCAAGAACTTATTGTAGTATTATTAACCTTTGATACAGACGAAAAAGGTGGAGATGGTGGGTTCAATCCTAATGCTACATATACCAACTGGCAGTGGCATTTAGTGAAAACAAAAGATAAAAAGAATTGGGAAATAATCAGTTGGGGTTATTAATCGATTCCGGTTTGATGAATTCATGTGGCTTTTGAAATGGTAAAGTGATTTTATTTTACTTATTCCGGAGCGTGGTATATACTAATAGGTAAAGTAAGTAACGCACAGATGTGACAAAATTGTCTTTTTAAATATAGACAGCCTTGTGAGGGGAACGCTGTACGGTTAGGATACTGCATAAAAAGCAGGAAAGAATAACGAAAAACGGAGGAATTAAAATGAAATTTCAAAAGCTTGGCAATACGGACATCGATGTTTCTGTGGTTGCATTAGGTACTTGGGGGCTTGGCGGCGGAAGTGTCTGGACAGACGGAGATTCTACAGTTGAGGACGCGAAGCGCCTGCTTGATATTTGTCATGAACATGGCGTGAATTACATCGATACCGCACCGGTGTATGGCACAGGAGTAAGTGAGGAACTGCTTGGTAAGGCACTGAAGGGCAGAAGAAATGATTTTGTTTTGCAGACCAAATGCTCACTGAACTGGAGAAATGAGGGTGGTAATTTTCATTATGAACGAGACGGTTATACTGTTAACAATGACACCCGCGCATCAGCAGTGAAAAAGGACGTGGAAGACTCTCTGCGCAGAATGGGAACCGATTATCTGGATTCTGTTATCGTACATTATGTCTGCGGCAGCTTTCCGGTGGAGGAAACGGTTGGAGCTTTGGAAAATCTGGTTCGTGAAGGAAAGATCCGCACCTATGGACTTTCTAACAGTCAGCCGGCAGATCTGTCTGCATATCAGTCAGCCGGCGGAAACGTATCTGTTGTACAGGAATTTTTCAGTATTCTCTCTCCTTTCCATGGCAGAGAATATTTTGATCTGTGTAAAAAGTATAACACGGTATTTCAGACCTATGGTGTGCTGGAGGAAGGATTTTTAACTTCTCCTGCCTTTATGGACCGTGAATTTGCAAAAACCGATATCCGATCCAGAATACCTTGGACAGATCCGGAGAAAAAAGAAGGACTTCGCAAGGCTTTTGAAATCTGGAAACCGCTTTGTGAGGAATATCATTGCAGTTTTGCAACGCTGGTAGAAGCTTGGGCACTATCTCAGTATGACCGAATGAGTCTTCTGGTTGGAATGCGAAAAGCTTCCAGTGTGGAAGATACTGTAAAGTGTCTGGATATTAAGTTGCGTGCCGAGGACATCAAATGTATGGAGGAAGCAGTAAAGACAATTCAGGTTGCGGTTTTGGACAAATAGAAAACTGAAAAGGTGGAAAGGATCGGGAGCGTGTATCCGATCCTTTCTTTATCCGAGAATAGATAGCATGAAAGGAAAATAAGTATGAAAGAACCTATGATGGCAGACAGCCATGAAATCACAGTTAGAAACTATAAGCAACCGATGCGAAATCGTCTGATCATGATGCTGATTTGCATTGGGATTGCTCTTACATCATTTTTTGTTGTTTCCAAATGGGCAACTTCTGTCGAATCGTACCATTGGGTTATCAAAACGCTGAATGGATTGCAGAAAAAAGCACTTGGACTTTCCGGAACAGCAACCGCTCTTGCAACAGGTGCTGCAGCAATACCGGGAGAAGCCGCAACTCCGATCGCGAATAAGCTGGCAGATGTCGCAGGCTATATGGTGATCGTTTATGCAGTGATCATTGTTGAAAAATATTTACTGACTATCACCGGGTATATTGCATTTAAAATCTTATTTCCTATTGGATGCGTGCTTCTGGCAACAGGCAACTTTTTGAAAAACGGATGGAAAGAATTTATCTACAGAATCGGAATCAAGAGTATCATTCTGGGTGTTCTTTTGTGGGGACTGGTTCCTACCAGTGCATGGGTGACGAATATGGTAAATGAAACCTATGCAAAGTCCTATGAAGCTGATTTTACACTGGAAGATACGGAAGAATTATTAGATGAGGGAGATACCTCTGCAAACGCAGACAAGAAGGATGAAGCACAAGAAACGAAAGATAAAAAGTTTTCTTTCAGTGGATTTCTTAATAATGCGAAGGATAAGGTTGATGATGCGATTGATGCGGTAGGTGAAGTCGCTACAGAAAAACTCTCTGCTTTTGAGGATGGATTAAACAGAATTATAGAGGGCGTGGCAGTGCTGCTTGTGACAACCTGTGCCATTCCGGTTCTGGTCATGTTATCATTTACCTGGATTCTGAAGGGAATAATGGGTTTAAAAATTCCATCTATTACTCTTCAGTCAGTGCCAAGGGTTTCTGAAAGAAAAAGAAAGAAAACGGAAGAGAATTAATTTTAAATTTTACCGAAGGAGAGGAATGAGATGACAAAAGATCTGACAACCGGGAAAATCATGCCGATTCTTGTGAATTTCACTGTGCCGCTTGTTTTGGGAAATCTGTTTCAGCTGACTTATAATGCGATGGACAGCATCATCGTAGGGCATTTTGTGGGGAAAGAAGCGCTGGCGGCAGTTGGTATCTGTAATCCGATCAGTACGCTTATGATACTGTTTTTAAATGGATTATGTATGGGGGCAAGTATCCTCATGGGAATTCAGTATGGGGCAAAGGATTATAAGACTTTGCACAGGCAGATCAGTACAACCATGTTGTCGGGAGTAGTTTTTTCATTTTTTCTGACTTTACTTTGCGTGGTATTTGCTGTACCGATCCTGCATCTGCTGCAGGTAGATGCATCGATTATGGAGATGACGCGGCAGTATTTACGGATTATTTTTCTGGGACTAATGTTCACCTTTTTGTATAACTTTTTTTCCAGTACCTTAAGAGCTTTGGGAGACAGTGCATCGCCTTTGTATTTCTTAATTATCAGTGCAGTCCTGAATATATTCGGAGATCTGTTTTTTGTCATTGTACTAAAGGCAGGAAGCAATGGATGCGCCATTTCAACAGTGCTTAGTGAGGCACTGTGCTGCCTGTTCTGTATTATTTATATACAGAAAAAAGTACCGATTCTTCGTCTGGGTAAGAAATGGCTGGTATTCGATTCACGTTTGCTGAAGAAAACAATTGCTTACGGATGGGCATCCGCCATGCAGCAGGCCACCGTGCAAATGGGAAAAATTGCGATCCAGGCGCTGGTTAATACGATGGGAGTTTCCGTGGCTGCAGCTTTTGCGGTGGTCAATCGGATTGATGACTTTGCAATTACACCGGAACAGAATATTGCCCATGCCATGACGGCACTTATGGCGCAGAATAAGGGAGCCGGAAAAAATGACCGCATGCGGGAGGGATTTCGTTGTGGGATGATTCTGGAAATTGTTTATGGAGCAGCTGTTATGGTGATCTGCCAGGTATTTGCCGGAGAACTAATGGCACTTTTCGTAAAAGATGAGGAAGTAATAGGACATGGTGTCATTTATCTGCATCTGATTGCTGTGATGTATATTCTTCCGGCCGTTACGAATGCAATTCAAGGATTCTTCCGTGGAATCGGAGACCTGAAGGTGACACTGATGAGTAGTTTTACCAATATGGCAGTCCGAGTCATTGCAGCAGCACCTATGATTTTGTTGTGGAACTTTGGAATTGAAGCGTTGCCATATTCCTATCTGGCAGGCTGGGGTGCCATGCTTTTGGTAGAAACGCCTTTGATGATTCGGATTTATCGTAAAAAATAACAGGATTTAAAGAAAATATAAAATCGCTCAGGGAATGAGCTTATACAGAATCCAGTTCTAATCTTTTTATAAAAGCCAGCGGTGTCATATGGTATTTTGCTTTGAATGCTCTGTAAAAATAAGAAAGATTATGAAAGCCAACAGATAAAGACACCTCTAATATGGAGGTGTTACCGTGTTCAAATAACTCTACCGCTTTTTCCAGTCTGATATTGTTAATATACTGAATGCAGGTCATATTCATGTGTTTTTTGAAAAAGCGCATAAAATGATACTCGCTGAAATAACATAGCTTTGCAAGTTCAGAAACCGACAGAGCTTCTGCATAATGCAGATCAATATGATCAAGTACAATTTTTAATTTGTCGGAAGAGTCTGATTCCGTGGAGAATCTTGTGCTACTGTACTGGAGCAGAAGAAAAAGTGTCTGCAGCAGATAAGATTTTATGGCGAGTTCATATCCAAACATCCGGGTATCGTAAAGGGAGGCAAGCTGTGCAAAAGACTTGCAAAGAGAATCATATGCAGGATGATCCGCGGTAATGAGACAGGGTAAAGATAATTCGTGGTTTACCATGGGCGTAAGGTAGCGGGTAGAACAGATATCTGCAGTATTTCCTCCCAAAAGATTCATATGGAATACATAGGTTTCCGAACAGAAGTCCTGACTGCTTTTCAGGATAATGGAATGCAGCAGCAGGGGGGGAATAAACAGGATATCCCCGGTACTTGCCTCATATTCAACTAAATCGATCTGGTAGACACAGGAACCTTTTGTTATAAGGGTAAGCTCTGCTTCCTCGTGCCAGTGCATTGTTATGACAGGTGCTTCTTTTGTCAGCTTTGTAATATACTTCTGGATTGGAAAATAAACTTCTCCATGTTTGATATTTTCTTTTTGCTCCGGTATAAGTGAATGTGGCGTTTTCATTTTTTGTCCTCTCTATAATAGCAGTATTGTGTTATATAATGAAAAAATAATGCAAGATTTGTCAAAAATAAGATCTTATAATAGCAGTATAATACAGCTAAAGCAATAACGCAATGGCGAACAAATACTATGATTATATATGAAAGAGGTTGATAAAAATGGGAAAAAAGTGGTGGCATGACAAAGTAGCGTATCAGATTTACCCAAAGAGTTTTCTGGATACAAATGGAGACGGAATCGGAGATCTGAGAGGAATTATTTCTAAACTGGATTATCTGAAAAAATTAGGAATCGATATTATTTGGTTATCACCTATTTATAAATCACCATTTGTAGACCAGGGATATGATATTGCGGATTACTATGCAATTGCAGAAGAATTCGGAACAATGGAAGAATTTGATGAACTGCTGGCAGAAGCAAAAAAACGAGACATGCATATTATTATGGATTTGGTTATTAATCATTGCTCCGATAAACATGAGTGGTTTCAGAAAGCACTTGCTGATCCAGATGGAGCGTTTGCGGATTATTTTTATTTCCGCAAGGGAAAAAACGGCAATCCACCGAGCAATTACCGTTCCTATTTTGGAGGAAGCTGTTGGGAAAAGGTACCGGGAACGGACAAATATTATTTTCACATGTTTGCAAAGGAACAGCCGGATCTGAATTGGGAAAATCCGAAGTTACGGCAGGAACTGTACAAAATGATCAACTGGTGGCTGGAAAAAGGTCTCTCCGGTTTTCGAATCGATGCGATCATAAACATTAAGAAGGATCTGAATTTTCCTGATTTTGCACCGGATGGGAAAGATGGTCTGGCAAGCTGCTGGAAGATGGTTGAAAGTGTAGACGGAGTAGGAGAGCTGTTGGAAGATCTGAAAAAATCAACTTTTGAAAAGTATGATGCCTTTACAGTCGGAGAAGTATTTAACATGAAACCGGATGAATTACCGGAATTTATTGGAGAAACCGGTCATTTTTCAACGATATTTGATTTTAGCGCCCATACGCTCACTGACGGAGAACATGGATGGTATGATGCTCCGAAGCTGGAATTTGCGAAATGGAGAGCTGCGATCATTCAGGCACAATTAGAAACACAGAAGTATGGCTTTAAGGCGAATATCATTGAAAATCACGATGAGCCAAGAGGGGCATCCAGATTTTTGCCATCTTATGCTCAGACACCGGACGGAATCAAGATGCTTGGTACCATAAGCCTTCTCCTCAGAGGAATTCCTTTCATTTACCAGGGGCAGGAAATCGGTATGAAAAATGCCAAATGGAACAGCATGGAGGAATTTGATGATATCAGTACAAAAGACCAGTATCATACTGCCCGTGAAGCGGGATTATCGGATCAGGAAGCCTTGGAAGTATGCAGCCGTATGAGCCGTGACAATGCAAGAACACCAATGCAATGGACGAGCGGGGAAAATGGCGGTTTTACAAAAGGAACTCCATGGTTAAAGGTAAATCCTTTATTTAAAGACGTGAATGTGGAAGCTCAGGAACAGGATCCAGATTCAGTTTTGAATTATTATCGCAAACTGGTTGCACTGCGTAAATCGGATGAACTGAAAGAAGTATTTACCTATGGAGAATTTCTTCCGGAATATGAAAATGTGGACGGAGTCATGGCATTTTACCGTAAAGATGAATCCAAGTGCATTCTTGTGGCTGCTAATTTCGGAAAGGATGCTGCAACAATCAAACTGAAGAGCGAAATAGAAAAAGTATGGTTATCGAACCGTATAGATGGAACGGTAGATTGTGAAAAGGATTCATTGAATTTACGGAGCTGTGAAGTGGTTGTTCTGGAGCTGGAAAACCACAAGTAACTAACTATATAACTCCCGGACCTCTTTTTGAATCAGACGTCTTTTGCGAAGCACTCTTACCTCTGCTGCAGTATCCTTGATGGCAGCATGTTCTTCGTAAGCAGATCCGAAAGGAGCATTTGATGTCGGATATTTGATTTTTGATTTGATTGCCGCCATCATTATTTCCTTTGGATGCTACACTCCGGTAACACTATTCAGTAAAACAAAACCAAAAGTCAGATTACTGATGATTCTGAAGACATGTGCGTATATGTGGATCATTGCTATGGGGCTTCAGCTTTTATTTTAGAAATATGATAAATCAGGGATTGACCTTGCTGGATTATATGCAGCAGATCAATCCCTGCTTCTATTTAACAAAACGGTATCCAATCCAGCCAGATTCTGCTATACTGTATAAGAAAATCAAATAGAAAGGGTGGAACGTATGATCACATTAAATGACTATTTATATTCAGGTGATACGATTTTTCGGATTTTAAGAAATTATACAGTGGATCTGAAGAAAGAAGCAAAGAAGAATCACAATGAAATAGATCTCATCCATTCCAATTTCCTGATCCAGTTCAGGGAACTGCTTGAACACAATGATTTCCTTACTGCACAGTCGCAGAAAATCAGGGATTTTTATAAATACATGGTACAGGAATATCCTCTGCTTGCTTTTACTTTCAAAGGAAGGATCAAGTCCCTGATCCGCGCAGAGGAAAAATTCAACGGGTATATTGTAGAATATATTTATGATTATTATGAAAAACATCATACCTATCCGCCGGTGCCTGACCTAAGGGAAAAACTGAGCTGCTTTCGGGATATTATCGCATACCGTCTGGTAATTTCTCTTCCAAAATGCCATATCAAGGATGACAAACTGCGAGAAGAAGAGGAAATCAAGTATTTATACAGGATCGCGAATGTTCTTCCGGGATTTCTGGAGGAAAGAGGATTTACGGCAGAACCTGCAAAAGGGGTGCTTGAAAGTACATCTCCTTTTATGGATGAGGCGGTGAAACCTTATTATCGGGATTATATTTCCAATGGAAGCGGAGGCAGCTATCAATCACTCCACATCACGTTTTATGATAACTGTTCGAGAAGTTACATGGAAGTACAACTGCGGACAAAGAAGATGGATGATATAGCGGAGATTGGAGCGGCAAATCACCAGGCCTACGAGAAGGAACAGGAAAGAGTCAGGGCAAGAAGAGAAGCTATTCCGGAAGGAGAATGCATTTATTTTGATGAGGCATACGAAAGAGGAATGCGGCTTCTGGGGTTGGAACTGAAGGATCTGGAAGTCAATATGTTTGCTGCGGCAAATAATAGTCTCATCAATGACGGATGTGGATTATACAGGGGGAGACTGATCCTGCCGTATGAACATTTATCAAGATTCCAGACGGATCTGAACGATTAAAAGGGTTATAAGAATGAATACATCAGATACAAAAAAAGCATATTACCATCTCCAGGTCAGAGAAGAGTTGTATCTGGATAATATGCCGGATCTCTTTTGAGAAAAGAATGAAAAAAGAAGAGAGGGTAAAAAATGGAAGAAAAGAAAAAACAGACAGAACCGGAAGCCTGTAAAGTGGCAAAAAAATGCGGAGGATGCCAGTATCAGGGAGTGCCATATAAGGAGCAGCTGAAAAAGAAGCAGAAAATGGTGAACGCTCTGTTGTCAAAATACGGAAAAGTAGAACCGATCATCGGAATGGAGAATCCGTATTATTACAGAAATAAAGTACACGCCGTATTCGACAGGGACCGAAAGGGAAATATCGTATCCGGAACCTATGAAGCGAAGACACACCGGGTCGTTCCTGTTGAAAACTGTCTGATCGAAGACAAAAAGAGTCAGGAGATCATCCGGACGATCCGGGGACTTTTGAAATCTTTTAAGATCAAAACCTATGATGAAGATACAGGATATGGCCTGTTCCGTCATGTGCTGATCAGAAGAGGGTTTAAAAGCGGAGAGATTATGGTGGTTCTGGTGCTTGGATCACCAATCCTTCCATCGTCTAATAATTTCGTAAAAGCACTCAGAAAAGAGCATCCGGAGATTACAACGGTTGTCCTTAATATCAACGACAGAAAGACCAGTATGATCCTTGGGGAGAGAGAAAAAGTGTTATATGGGAAAGGATTTATCCGGGATGAACTCTGCGGGTGTACTTTCCGGATTTCACCAAAGTCCTTCTATCAGGTAAATCCGGTGCAGACGGAGATCCTTTATCAGAAAGCGATTGAATTTGCACATCTGACAGGGAAAGAAAGCGTGATCGATGCCTATTGCGGAATCGGAACGATCGGTCTGATCGCATCGGGACATGCAAAAGAAGTAGTCGGTGTAGAACTTAATAAGGATGCCGTGAAGGATGCAATATTAAATGCAAAAGAGAATCAGATCCGGAATGTGAGATTTTTCCAGGGAGATGCCGGGGAGTTTATGGAGGCGATGGCGGCAGAGGGAAATAGTATGGATGTGCTGTTTATGGATCCGCCGAGAGCCGGAAGTGATGAAAAATTTATGGCATCTGCAGTGAAGATGGGACCGGAGAAGATCGTGTACATTTCCTGCAATCCGGAGACACTGGCAAGAGATCTGAAGTATCTGACAAAAAAAGGATATCAGGTAAAAAAGATACAGCCGGTGGAAATGTTTGCGTTTACGGAACACGTTGAAACAGTTTGTCTCCTTTCAAAGAAATGCCCAGTTTAAGCGGGTTTGAAGGCACTATTTTAATAAACATATCCACAAAATAGTGCGGAAAAATATGTGCGTGTGATGAAAAATTGAAAATGATTTAACACCAGAAAACCTTTTGGCGTACTTGTTCCAGTGGTACGCTAGAAGGTTATTTTTGTTAGGCCAAGGGTCTGGTTTCATTGTGGAGTTTTTCGTTGATCCGAAAAACGGAACTTTGAAAAAAACCACATTTGTGTTGTTGCAAGTAGCTTCATTTAGTTGCATATATTAAGTAAATGAAGTGATGAGTTGCGCCTTTTGAATATTTGTTGCAAAAACACACCTTTTCGTTGTGAAAAATGCAACGATGTATATAATGAGAGTATGAGATAAAGCCAATAATCAAATTACATACATACCTGTGAAAGGGGCGTTACTTATGGCAAATGATAATCAGATAGCTTTCCTTTGTTCGAGATTGAAGGAGCTTCGTGAAAAGAATGGCTGTACCATGGATGACATGGCAAAGAAGATTGATGTATTAGAGGGCTTGAAACCAGGAACTGGTATGAACAAGTCGTCTATTTCACGTGTTGAAGGTGGAAAAACTGCAGAAAAAACTCTATTGGAAATGGCAAGAAAATATTGTAAGGTTTTTGGAATGTCAGAATCACAGACCGAACAATTTTTAAGAGGGGAGAAGGTTGCAGTTCCAGATACTTCAGCGTTACTTAAGAATTCACAGTTAATTGATGAACTGAACAAGGAATATAGCAAGGTAGTTATTCCAAAGGTAGTTGTTGATGAATTAGATAATATAAAGAATAAGAATTCAGGTTCTCTTGGGAGAAAGGCTTGGGAAGTTATTCGTGGTATTAGCTATGGTTCTCGTACAATTCTTATGGAATATAATGGCGATGCTGATGAAGATAACGAAGATTGCAAAATAATATATATTGCACAGGAGGCTTCTGATACATATCACTGCAAAATAGATATCATAACAGAGGACACCGATTATTCAGCATATCTTAAAGGGCATGAATCCGTTTCAGCATTACATCTTAGAGAATATATGGCTACTAAGCAGGATCTTATCAATATGACTAAATTGGCTAGAATTGACGCTTATTACGCAGATTCATATGAGGAATGCGAAGAACCGACAGCAGACGAAGTTAATGCATATCTTCAGGATGGAAATACCCTTATTATTTCTGCTGTAAGAAATAATAGGGCCACAATTGAGCAAAGAAAAGAAAAAATCAAATGGCTCATTCAGCTTGGTGCAGATGTGAATAAGCGTGATTGCAGTCGTAGATATTTCCCTGCTCTATCGCATGCAGTGCAGATGAAGGATTATGAGATGTTTATGTTTTTGCTTTTAGAATGTAAGGCAAATCCTAATGTTGGAAGTAGAAATCCTTTTGATGCCGGAAAAGTACGCCAGAAGAATGAGGGCAATATGCCATTAATGATTGCTGCCTGGGAGGGAAAGAAGGATTTTGTAATTGCTTTATGTGAGGATGAAAGAACCAGTATTAACCAGCAGGACGCTAATGGATTTACTGCGCTCATGAAGGCCTGCATGAATGGTCACTTTGAAAATAATAAGGAAAAGCATACTTGGGATATTCGAAAGATACTCATTGATGCAGGAGCTGATCAGAAGATCGTTGACATTGATGGTAAAACAGCTGCTGATTGGGTTAGTGAGTATCATGAATCTGGTCCTACAAGAAAGTAGTTTAATAGAGGTAACAATACGAATAGTCAGAAGAGGGGGAATAGAAGATGGTAACACGAGCTTGTATATCGATAAATAATCGATGCAATCTCAATTGTACTTATTGCCATTTTCATGAGAAGAAGGATTACATTCAAGAGGACAATATGGATGTAATTACTATCCTTGATATTATTGCTTCACATATTGAAGACAACGATATTGATTTGTTTAAGTTAGGGTTCGTGGGTAATGGAGAACCAATGTTAGATTATGAGAAACTTAAGCAGTATATCGCTCATATTGGAGATTATTTGAAATCAGGAAGAATTGCTGCATACACCATTACAAACGGTCTTTTAGTTGATCGTGAGAAGTTAGAATTCTTCAAAGAATACAATGTAAATGTTGGCTTTTCAGTAGATGGAATCTCTGCTATTCACGACAAGTATAGATGTGGAACTCATGAGCGAGTGATGGCAAATATAGCTTTATACAAAGAAGTGAATGGAAAGTATCCTTCTATGAATTGTACTGTTGGAAAAGAGATAATTGATAATCCGGAAGCGACCATAGGGTTCTTTGAACAATTTGGTAATAGGATCACGTTTTCTAGGATGATTGGAAAACAGGGGATATCGTTACCTGATTTTAATGCGTTCTTGAATAAGGCGATGGAACGATTGAATGTTAGAACTGGTGGCTACGACTGTACCATGTATGGTGGTATGTGTGGTGCAGGAATGGATAATATTTTTTACGCAAATGGAAAGATATTCATATGTGGTAATTGTATCGATTTACCTTTTTCAATGCCTTACGACACACCTCTAAATGAGGTCAGTTTTGACGTTATCGATTTTGACAGAAGCTGTTGTTTCAAGGAGGTGTTTACTGGTTGAAGATAGCATTATATGGAATGCCTTGTGCAGGCAAAAGTACATTGATGGATAGAATCACTGATGCAAAGGTTATTAATGGCAGCCAGGAGTTGAGACGTATTTGCGGTGGTTCCTTTTTGGAACTATCAGAAGAAGAGAAACATCAAGTTAGAATTAAATACACAGAATATATTAATGGTTTGAATGATGAAGTAATTGTTTCAGATGGACACTATTCATTTATGGAAACTGTTGCATTTACTGAGGCTGACGGAGAGTTGTACGATATCTTTATTTATCTGTATTGTTCTCCGGAAAATCTTAAGGAAAGATATGCTTTGTCAGAGAAAAATGGTAAGTTTGCTGGCGAGTCCATTGAGTCGTTAAGACAATGGCAGGAATTTGAAATAAATAATCTTAGAGAGGAATGTCATAGGCGAAATAAGGACTTTTACGTTGTAAGTGATAATGAAGAAGAACAGAATAAGTTTTTTGATTTCTTATCTTTACTTCGAGAAGGTTTCAGCTCCTACGATTTAGCGACAGATATCTGTAATCAAATAATGGAGCAGTTCAACAAGCAGGATATCTTGTATATGGTTGACGGAGATAAAACCATTATTATTCAAGATTCATATAGGTTCTGTTGTAATGGCAAGACAAAGATCTTCGATGGAGATTTTTATACTGGCTATCAATCATTTCTTTTTGAAAAGGAATTACAAACCGCGTCTATTGACAAATCTAAAATTGCAGAGATAACAATTAATAATGAAGTGTATGACATAGTTGCATCGAATAATTATGTTGTACTTTCTTCTGGAATAAAAGATTTGTGGAGCGATATTGCTAATGCTAAGAATCTTGGAACTATATTTGCTAGTCCATACATAAGTGCAGATGTTAAGTATTATGTTGTAAAGCAATTGCGAGAACATGGATACACTATTTTTGCCTATGGAGATAGCAAGATTGATTTATATATGTTACGCGAGGCTGATAAAGGATTTCTGTATATTGGTAAGCGAATAAGCAGATCATTGAAGAATGAAAGCTTATCAGGCTTGGTGCCGATTTACGATCATTCTTTGGTGATATTGGCTGATGAGGACGAAGAAGTACAAGCTGATATTGCTATCTGCAAATCGAATTCAGGAATAAGTGGAAGTAGGCTGGCAGCAGCACATGTGCGTTTAGGAGAAAAAATAGGAAGGCACATTGCTGCCGTATTCCCAGAGAAAAATACATCAATCTTAGTTTTGGAACGAGGTGGCAGGTTTTTTGGTGACGGAGTATATATGGGAGCAGGCGGCATTTTTTATTCGATGAACCCGAAGCAAGATGATGCTCCTGTGATTAATACAGAGAGAGTAGTTATTGTTGATAGTGTGATTAATACTGGAAAATCAATAATGAGGATTATTGATGAGTTAAAGAATCATAATCCAGGCATTGACGTTATTATCGCTGCAAATGTTATTCAGAATGAAGCTGTCGAGTTGTTTAAGGATTATCTTGTGTTTGCAACAAGGCTTTCGAAGAATTCATTTGTAGGAGTTAATCAATCAAAGCAAACTGGCAAAACAGGACCGGATACTGCAGATAGACTTTTTAATTTAATAAAAAAACGATATTGAAATGATTTTGTTGCAACAAGATTTTTTTGTTTTTAGTCAAATGTCAACATTTAACAATTTGTTAAAAATGCACAAATTGTAGACTGTTAACAATCTGAATGTGTGTGAATGAAAAACAGATATCGTTCATATATGTAGTAAAATCCGTCCACGAAAGACTTGTTTTTTTGTATACAATAAAAATACGTCGTATTCCACAAAAATGCACAAAAACGAAAACGATAATAGATGTTTAATTGGTAAAATGTTATAATTGTCTTAACACAAAGTTTACATTTATGGAGGAATGCAAAATGAAAAAGAGAATGATAGCCCTCATGCTGGCTGGTATCATGGTACTCTCGGTCACAGCCTGTGGCGGTGGAGGAGCTTCCAGCAAGAACCAGAATAATCAGGATGATGGTGAAAGCAAACAGGTTGGAGTTGAGGTAACCGAGGACATGCAGAGTGCACCGCCGGAAGATGCACCTGTAGGAGGACAGGTTGTAGTTGCGATCTCACCAGGTACCTTATCACCGGATATGTACGGCGGATGGTCAAACAATGCAACAAACTCCGGATTCATTGGATTGATGAGTGGTTACGCCCTCGCTGATTACAATCGTGATTATGTTCTTGATTGGGACCCGGTTGTTGTTAAAGATCACGAAGTAATCGAAAACGATGACGGAAGCAAGACATACCGTTTTGAAATCAATGATAACCTGAAATGGAGTGACGGTTCTCCGATTACAGCAAAAGATTATGTATTCAGTCTTCTGCTTCATTCTTCTCCGGAATTTGCAGCCTGTGAAGGTGATGCAACATACGGATGGGCTTTAGTTGGATACAACGATCATGTACAGGGAACAACAAAAGAATTCGCAGGTGTTAACCTTCTTGGGGATTACGAATTTTCTATGACAATCAATGCAGATCAGCTTCCGAACTATTATGAGATGGCAAATGTTGCCTATGGACCGGAACCGCTTGCAGCAATCGCTCCTGGATGCGACGTGAAAGATGATGGAAACGGAGCATACCTTACAGACGGATTTACAGAAGATCTCATCAGAGAAACCTTGCTTGATCCGGATAAAGGATTCCGTTACAAAGCACCGGTTGTATGCGGACCTTACAAATTAAAGAGTGTTGACCTTACAACTGAAACTGTTGAACTTGAAATCAACGAAGAATACCTTGGAACATATGATGGAACAAAACCACATATCCAGACAATTATTTCCAAACCGGTTGCAGATGAAACAATCCGTGACGAATTTGAAAAAGGAACAATTGATTTCTACTCAGCAGGTACAGGAGAAAAGATCGAAGCTGCTTTAACAAAAGTAGAAGAAGGAAAATTAGATGCAAACTATGGTCTTGTACCGGGAACACGTATCAACGAGATGCGTTATATGTGTGACTTTGGACCGACACAGTTTGAAGAAGTAAGACGTGCAATCGCTTATATCGTAGACCGTGATGAAATCAACAAACAGTTAACAGGCGGATACGGTACAGTGGTAGACTGTTATGCAACAGATGCTACAACAGATTTTGCAGCAATCAAAGATGATATTGAATCTGAACTGATTCACTACTCATATGACCTTGATAAAGCAAAACAGGAACTCATCGATGGTGGTTGGACACTGAACGAAAAAGGTGAAGAGTACAAAGAAGGTACAGACAAATACCGTTATAAAGAAGTAGATGGTGAATTGATGAAATTAAAAGTTGAAGTAGCATGCTGTGAAGATGACTACTCAAAACTTTACAACACAGTAATCCCACCGGAAGCAGAAAAGATCGGTATGGAATACAAATACACATCTATGGACTTTGCACTTATGATCAACCATTTGAATCGCCAGGGTATCGATGAACCAGAATATAACATTTTCTACAGTAGTATCGGAATTCCGGAAATTCTCTTCTACTGGAACTGCTTCGATGACGATCCGAGTTTAATGGGAAGCTGGAATGTTAACTACATTTCCGATCCGGAATTAAAAGCAATCGGTAAAGAGATGCAGAAAGTTGATCCTGAAGACATTGACGGATTTAGAAAATTATATGGAGAATTCCAGCTGGCATACAACAAAAAACTTCCAAGTCTTCCAATGGGATCAGGAGTTTCTTATATGTTCTTCAATCCGAAGCTTAAGAATTTCGTTCCTAGAGCTCATGTGGGATGGGGAGCAATGGTATTAGATGCATACTTTGAAGAATAAGCATAAAGGATTCATCAGAATAGATCAATTCTATTAACTTTTGATATGCATGACAAAACAGGGAGGACAGAACAAAGGAAAATGTTCTGTCTTCCCGTATCTTTTCTTTATACGAAAACAAAATTATGGTAATGGTTCGGACAGAATCACATGTCATGAATAATTCAGGAATAACTATTTCATCCAGAAGGAGAAAACTACATTATGGCAAAATACATATTGAAAAGACTTGGTTATATTATTATAGTATTCTTCCTGCTTTCCATCTTACTGTTTGGTATTTTCAAAATGGTACCTGGTGACCCTGCCAGACTTATGGTCGAGGGACAAAAGCAGAGTGTTTCACCGGAACAGTATGAGATGCTTTATCAACAGGCAAGAGTACGTCTCGGACTTGATAAACCGATTCCGGTTCAGTATTTAAGCTGGATGGGAAATATCTTACAGGGAGATTTCGGTTACTCTACCGTATATCGTATTCCGGTTAAAGAACTGATCGGACCTCCGATGAAAAATACAATCGCCCTGAACGTTGTATATTATATTTTCCTTTTCGCAATCGGAATTCCGCTGGGAATCAAATGTGCGGTAAAAAAAGACACGGTGTTTGATACATCACTCCAGGTAGCAACTATGATCGGTATCAGTATTCCTTCATTTATTTCGGCGCTGATCTTTATCTACCTGTTTGCAATTAAAATTCCGATCTTTCCAATCAGTGGAATGGTCACAACGGGTGCAAATTTTACAGGCTTCCGTGCATTCTTAGATTATTTATATCATATGGCACTTCCTATTATTGTATGTCTGACAGGTATCGGTGGTCTGATCCGTTATGTCAGAGGAGCTCTTCTTGATGCATTATCTATGGATTATGTAAGAACAGCCCGTGCCAAAGGTCTGAAAGAAAAAACTGTTATTTACAAACATGCGTTCCGTAACGCGATGATCCCGATCACAGGCTGGATCGTAGGCTCTATCGTAGGTATCTTTGGTGGAGCGGTTATCATTGAGACTCTGTTCTCATGGAAAGGTGTCGGAAAACTTCTGATCGATTCCTTGAACCAGCATGACTATACAGTCGCACTGTCCATGCAGATGTTTTACATTTTGTTAGGACTTGCTGCAAACCTGATCACAGACTTATGTTACTGTATCGTTGATCCAAGAATTAAACTCGATTAGGAGGAAGACAAATGTTATTTGGAAAGAAGAAAGAAAAAGAGCAGCGTTCCGTTCTTGAAGAAGAACAGATGCAAAGTCCTTTTCGTACGATTATAAAAAATCTGCTGGAAAACAAACTGGCTATGGGAGGATTGATTGTATTTGTATCAATTTTTGCAATGTGCTTCATCCTTCCGATCTGGTTTCACCAGGATTTAAACTATCAGGATCCAACACAGAAAAATATCGCACCGGGATTTTCATTCCTTTCGGTTCCGTCAGATTTAAAAGACAATGCCGAAGTGATTGAATTTGGTCCGACATATGGTGTAGGAGTAGACAAAGACGGTTACGTTTATGAGTGGGGACAGTTAACGAAAAACCTGAAAAAAATTCCGGCTGATATGGGAAAAGTTGTTGATATCGCAGTTGGTCAGGACCACGTGCTGGCAATCAACGATAAAGGTACCTTATACACCTGGGGCTTCAACCGAATGGGTCTTAATGTGATTCCGCCGGAACTGAAAGGCAAAAAGATTGCTGACATTGAAGCAGGATATCAGGTATCCGTTGTTGTAACAGAAGACGGAAAAGTTGTTTCATGGGGAAATACAAGTGCAGTTGATATTTCTACAGCTAATGTAAAGGATGAAAAAGTCAAAGAAGTAAAAGCAAATATTCAGACAGCCATTGCCCTTACAAAGGATGGAAAAGTCATCTCGCTTGCAAAGAAAGAAACTGCTTTAGATAATGTACCGGAAGAGATTCAGGGAAAAGTAGAAAAAATCGCTTTAACAGATAAAGCAGCAGCAGCTGTATTAAAAGATGGTACTGTAAAAGTCTGGGGAAACAATCACAACCATATTTTCTCCGTACCGGAAGAAGTGCAGGGCAAAGCAGTGGATATTTCAGGTGGACGTAACCATCTTGTTGTTGTGACAGAAGATGGAAACGCAGTAGCCTGGGGCGGAAATGAAAATAATCAGGCAAAGGTTCCTGCTAAGGCAACCAATATTGCAAAATTAGCTTCCGGCTATTATCAGAACTGTATTATCAAAGAAGACGGCTCTGTTGTGACATGGGGACTGAAAGGTTACTTACTTGGAACAGATAATCTTGGAAGAAACGTATTCTACCGTATCTTAAAGGGTGGACAGATGACTATGACAGTCGGATTCATCGCTGTTATCATCCAGTTCGCGATCGGTATCTTAGTAGGGGGTATTTCCGGATACTACGGTGGAACTGTGGATATCCTTCTTATGCGTCTGGCAGAGGTTGTCGGATCCCTTCCGTTTATCCCGCTGGCACTGATCCTTTCTGCTTTGATCGGAAATAAAGTATCTGATGTCGGAAGAATCATCATGATCATGTTGATCCTCGGTTTCCTCGGATGGACCGGTATCGCAGGTCTTGTCCGTGCACAGGTGCTTGCAGAACGTAACAAAGAATTCGTTGTCGCTGCAAAAGCACTGGGTGTAAAAGAAAAGAATATTATTTTCCGTCATATCGTACCGAACGTAATGACGATCATTATCGTACAGGCAACAATCTCATTTGCAACCTGTATGCTGACAGAATCCGGATTATCATTCTTAGGATTCGGTGTTGCAGAGCCAATTCCTTCATGGGGAAATATGCTGAACAACTGTCGTTCTTCAGAAGTTATCTCACAGTACTGGTGGAGATGGGTATTCCCGTCAGTTGTATTAGGACTTTGTACTGTAAGTATCAACTTGTTTGGTGACGGACTTCGTAGAGCAGTTGACCCGAAAGCAAATGAAAGGTAGGAATAACGATGGCATATTTATTGGAAGTAGATGATCTACATACATTTTTTAAGACAAAAAAAGGAATTGTAAAAGCGGTCAACGGTGTTTCCTATCGAGTAGAGCCTGGGAAAACATTAGGTATCGTAGGAGAATCCGGAAGTGGAAAGAGTGTATCGGCAATGAGTATCTTAAAACTTTTGGATGGAAACGGATATATCGACAGCGGTACAATTACTTTCAAGGGAAGAAATCTTGCGGAGTGTACAATCAATGATATGTACCAGATTCGTGGAAATGAGATTTCCGTTATTTTCCAGGAACCGATGACAAGTTTGAACCCGGTATATACGATCGAAAAACAGTTAAATGAAGTTTATTTAACCCATCAGAAAATCACAAAAAAAGAAGCAAGTGAGAAATCACTTGAAATGTTAAAAGCTGTTAAGATCCCGAATCCGGAATCTGTTATGAAACAGTTCCCGCATCAGCTGTCAGGTGGAATGCGTCAGAGAGTTATGATCGCCATGGCTCTTGCCTGCGAACCAAGTCTTCTGATCGCTGACGAACCGACTACTGCTTTGGACGTTACCATTCAGGCACAGATCTTAAAGCTGATGAATGAACTGAAAAAGGAAAAAGGGACCTCTATTCTGTTCATTACACATGACCTTGGAGTTATCAACCAGATGGCAGATGAAGTGGCAGTTATGTATTGTGGTCAGGTTGTGGAAATGTGTAAAGCAAGAACTATCTTTGCAAAAGAGACAACCTGTTCACATCCATATACGGAAGGACTTATGACTTCAATTCCACGTCTGGATACACCGGTCGGAGCAAGACTTGAGGCAATTCCGGGAGCAGTACCTCATCCGCTCAATCTTCCGAAGGGATGTAAATTTGCTCCGCGTTGTAAATATGCAACAGAGAAATGTATGAATGAAGAACCAAAATTAGAGTTGGCAGAAGACAATCACTTGATTCGTTGTTTCTACCCGGATAAGGAGGCACGCCATGCCAAATAATGATGAAAAGAAAGTGCTTTTGAAGGTCACGGATCTGAAACAGTGGTTTCCACTTAAGAAAACAAAGTTATTCCAGAAAGAGCAGGAGTATGTAAGAGCCAATGACGGAATTACTTTGAATATTTACGAAGGAGAAACAGTTGGTCTTGTTGGAGAATCCGGATGTGGAAAATCAACATTTGGAAGAACTTTACTTCAGATCTACAAACAGACAGAAGGTAAGACAATGTATTACGGCAGAACTCTTACCGATATGGCACCGCTTTATGTAGACGAAACAATCAAAAATATTTCTTCTGGTAAAAAGAAAATTGCCGAATTAGAAGCGAAGGTAGAAGCATTAAAAGCGGAATATGAAAAAATGGAAGATTCTGCGGAAAAATTCCAGAAACAGGCCGAATGTGAAAATATCCAGAAGAAATGTAATATGGAATTCCTGAATCTTGTTCAGATCATTGGTGGATTCTATAGCTTAGATGACACAAAAGAAGCAGAACAGTTACTGCTTGAAAAATTCAAAGTTGCCAGAGTGATCAGCGGTTTAAATGAAGAAAACCAGATGGAAGGTGTCGATAAGACAAAAGAAATCGCAGAGAAGAAAGTGGAACTTGAAAAAGCGGAGAAGAAGTTAGAAGAACTCCGCAGCAAATATAAAAATGATGAAGCTTTTACAAAATACGAATCATACCGTGATAATGGAGTAGATCTTGCGAGACTGAAAACACAAGAAATGCGTTTCCTTCGTAAAGATATGCAGATGATCTTCCAGGATCCATACTCATCACTGAATCCACGTATGACAGTTGGACAGATCATCGGAGAAGGTCTTCTTGCACATGGCATTTTTAAGAAAAATGATGAAAAAATGCAGGCGTATGTTATGGAAGTCATGGAAAAATGTGGACTTGCACCATATATGATCCATCGTTATCCACATCAGTTCTCCGGTGGACAGAGACAGAGAATCGGTATTGCACGTGCACTTGCATTGAAACCAAGATTCGTAGTCTGCGATGAGGCGGTTTCCGCACTTGACGTTTCCATTCAGTCGCAGATCGTCAACCTTCTGAAAGATCTCGGAAGCGAAGACAATCTTGCATACTTATTTATTTCACATGGTTTGAGTGTTGTAAAATATATCAGTGACCGAATTGGTGTTATGTACCTTGGAAACATCGTAGAGCTTGCAGAGTCACAGGAAATGTTTGATCACCCTACACATCCATATACAGAAGCGCTGTTATCAGCAATTCCGACGACAGACGTAGATTCAAATAGAGAGATGATTCCACTTGAAGGAGATATCCCAAGTCCGGTTCATCCGCCGAAAGGATGTAAGTTCCATACAAGATGTAAATACTGTACAGAAATCTGTAAGCATATTACACCGGAACTTGTGGAAATGAGACCGGGACATTTTGTAGCCTGTCATAATCCACTCGGAGTAGAAAAGGATTCATAAAATCAGAAAGGAATTAGCATGAGCTTTTTTGGAGGATACAGCAAACGAGGAAGACAGTTGGAAGAACAGGATAAAAAGTTCCTGGAATTTAAAAAGCAGATGAGTGACCAGAACATTGTTTTTGAAAAGGGAGATTATCTGGCTATGGTTTTGGGGGCATTCTGGGCACTCTGGCCGGCTCTGGCCATTACACTGGCAGTAATTGTGGGGATCAGCCTGTTCTTTTTATAAAAAACTGCAAAAATCTGAAAGGAAGAATGAATGGATTATACCAGGAAGGCATCAATACAAAGAAAAACTCTTTGGCAGCAAATCGCTGATGTATTAAGAGAAGACATCATTCGGGGGAAGATCAAACCGGGGGAACGAATTGTAGAAGAAGATATTGCGGAGAAGTTTCATGTAAGCCGGGGACCGGTCAGAGAAGCCCTGCGTCATATTGGGGAGGAAGGATTTGTTGTTTATGAGTCTCATAAAGGCAGTACAGTAAAGACGATTTCCTATGAAGAAATGCAGGAAAAATATCTTGTCCGCTCTACCCTGGAAGTTCTGGCAATCAGGATCATTGCCGGAAAACTTCCGGAAGAAATCGAACGGGAAATGGATGAGTGTCTGGAGCAGATGGAAAAAGCTGCGAAAGAAAAAGATGTGTACCACATTATGTGTTATGATGAACAGTTTCATTCATGCATTGTTCGAGCAGCAAAGTGCGAAACCTTATATAAAATATGGGCAATGCTCCGGGAAAGCAATTTGTGCGGATATTATACAATGGGTGTTGAATCCATCATCCCCTTTGATGTACTTCGCTACAATCATGAGATCCTTTTAAAAGGAATAAAAGAATTGCCTGTTGAAAAGACAGCAAAATTGATTGAGGAGCATTATATGATCGTTCCGGAAGTTCTGCATGAAAAACAGTGTAAGAAATCCGAATAGAACGAAGGATAATGTGATTTCAGTTGTTTTAGATCAGGTGGCTAAAAAGACCACCTGACAGCGGCGTTCTACTTCAAAGCTTCGTCACAAAACAGACTGTGTAAATACTTGCAATTACAAGAAAAAACGAATACAATATAGAAAAAGAGGCAGGTATCAGGCGAAAATGAGACAGATGGAATTTAAAATGGAGCGTCCGGGACTGGTTGAACCCGGACAGATTGTTGATGTGACAGAGGGCGTTGTAGCTGCGTATTTTTATTATACGATTGAGCCGGCTGTGGCAATGAGCGCCAATTATCGTTCATGGCAGAGACTTAAGTCAGGACAGGGAAAGGTGATTGACGTAAAGCAGACACCGCAGGGGTATTATGTGGTGTGTGAATTTGATGAAGAGGATGTGGAATAAAGAGAAGGAAAAATCCACTGGAAAGAATTCAATATAAAAAGATCAGAGAATGATAAAAAATGTGATTATCAGACTCTGATCTTTTTATATTGTCATGTGTATGGAAGGAAACTACCGGTGGCAGACTCTGCTGATGCTGAATGATGGAAAAAACTGCTATATAATCCTGAACCAGGAACATAAACAGAGAAAATCTACAGTCCAAGAAGAGCAGGAAGTTCCCTGATTGCGCCAATCTGTCTTGGTGGATCCGGAATATCACCAAATCCATACGAAGCATAAATAAAAGGCACGTCTGCTTTCTGGCAGGCATCAAAATCACCTGAAGTATCTCCGACATAAACCACATCCTGCAGATGATTGCGCTCCATCAGAAGACGGATGGATTCATTTTTTGGAACCTGTGTCTGACCAAAGCATAAAAAATCTTTGATATATTTTTCGAGTCCCATCGTTTTTAGAAAAACTTCGATATATCCACACTGGCAGTTGCTGACGATATAAAGGTCGGTTTTCTGAGAAAGGTTTTCCAGTGTCTGCGCAACATCTGGGTAAAGAACACCGTGATCGGTTTCAAGCAGCCGATTTTCATAGTTAAAGCAAAGATAGCCGATTCGGTCACGTTCTTCTTTTGGGCAGGAAGGAAAGAGTGCAAGCGTGATCTCATCCATTGTTTTTCCAAAAAGTGACTTAAGCCAATCTGCTGTAAGTGAGAGGGAAAAATCTGTATTCTCCTCTATCGCCTGATTCCAGGATCTGGCAACTGCTTCGGTTGAGTCCCAGAGTGTGCCGTCTACGTCAAATATAATACCATCCATGATTCAATCTCCTGTATCTGAAAAAATATTTAACAGATTAAGGATAGCACAAGGTGGATATTCGGGCAATGATCTGTAAAATATTTTATCGAAAAGTTACAGGTGATGTCGAAAAAATGCGAATTAGTAAGAAAGAAGAAAAGAAGTGTAAGATAGTAGAAACAGAAAAAACAAAAGAAATAAATGGGGGAAAGAAATGGCTGAGGGGAAAATCAGGATCAAAGATATTGCAAAAATAGCCGGAGTGAGTGCAACAACTGTATCGAATGTGATCCATGGAAGAACGGAAAAAGTATCAAGAAAGACGAGAAAAAGGATAGAGGAGATCCTGGATGAACAGGAATATGCCCCAAGCATGGGAGCACGTATCCTTTCCGGAAAATCTTCCGGGATGATTGCTGTAGTTGTTGGAAAAAGGCAGGAATGGGAGCAGGAGAGTGAAAAATTAGAAGAAATACTGCGTGAGATCGAGAAGAGTCTGGATGAGAGGGAATACTATATGTTGCTGCATTTTGTAAAAACAGCAGAAGAATTTGTACGATATGCGGCGGTATGGAAACTGGATGGGGTTATCTGTATCTGGCTCAATGAAGAGGCGTGTACAAGAATCCGACAGATGTGTGCAGTTCCGGTGGCTGCGATATACAGAACAGACCGGATTTACGGAAAAGCCGGTGAGGAAGTCGCAAGGTTTCTGTTTAAAAGAGAGAAACAGAGAATCTGGTTTCTGGATGGAACGGAAGAGTACGGAAAAGTGGTATGGCAGGGAATGCAGAAAATATTTTCAAAAAAAGGCTGCTGTCTTGAAGAAGAACAATATCTGGAAATTCCAAAAGACAGGGATCTGCGGAGAATGTTCTATAAAATCCGGCTGGCAGGGCTTGCTTTATCCGCAGATATGCTCGTATTTGCATCTGCCGTACAGGGAGCAGAGGCTGTCGGTTATCTGCATGATCTGGAAATCAAGGTGCCGGAGGAAATTGAAGTGATGGCGGTCGGAAAAGAAGAAACAGCACTCATTTGCCGACCGCAGCTGACAACAGTCGAATTTGACAAAAAACGATTTGTCCGACAGGCAATTGAAGAATTATATGTCCAGATGATAAAAGGATATATTTTGACAAAATCCGGAAAAATCAGTGTGAAAACGATAATTAGAGGTTCCTGTAATTGATAAAATCGAATTAAAGTGATAAAATTTTAGAAAGCTACTTGACAAAGGTGGTGTCAATTGCTACAATAAAAAAACAGAACGCACTCTGTTTTGTAAAGTAAAGGAGTATGTTATGAGAAAACAAGCTTATTCAATTTTGGTTTATAACAATCCGGGACTATTAAGCCGTATGGCAGGATTGTTCAGCAGACGGGGGTACAATATTGAAAGTATTACCGCAGGTACAACTGCAGATCCGAGATTTACAAGGATCACGATCGTAGCAAGTGGAGATGAACAGATTCTTTCACAGATCGAGAAGCAGGTTCGCAAGATGGAAGATGTGATCGAGATTAAGCCGTTAAATGACAGCAATTCAGTATGCAGAGAACTGGTTATGATCAAGGTTCGTGCAAATGCATCTGAAAGAGCAGAACTTATTTCACTGGCAGATATTTTCCGTGCGAAGATCGTTGATGTTGAAAAAGACTGTCTGATGATTGAACTGACGGGAACCGAATCAAAGCTGAAAGCGTTTATGGAGCTTCTGGACGGATATGAGATCCTGGAGCTGGCAAGAACCGGTATTACCGGACTGAAGCGCGGAAGCGATGATGTGATCATGTTTGATTAAAGCAGAGAGACGTTTTGAAAAGAGCGACGAGCTCGAAAGCGGCACCTTCAGGGATGCAGCAGTAGTTACCTAAGAAAGCTAGGGGCATGGAGCCTTTAACTCTATAGAATTCAATAAGTCATAGGAGGAAATAAAAAATGGCAGCAAGAATTTTTTATCAGGAAGACTGTAATTTATCAGTATTAGAAGGACAGACAATCGCTATCATCGGATATGGTAGCCAGGGACATGCACATGCACTGAACCTGAAAGATTCAGGATGCAATGTCATTATCGGTCTCTACGAAGGAAGCAAATCATGGGCAAAAGCAGAAGCTCAGGGATTTGAAGTATATACAGCAGCAGAAGCTGCAAAGAAAGCTGATATCATCATGATCCTTATCAACGATGAACTTCAGGCTGATATGTATAAGAAAGACATCGAACCAAACCTTGAGGAAGGTAACATGCTGATGTTCGCACACGGATTCAACATCCACTTCGGATGCATCACACCTCCGGCATACGTAGATGTAACAATGATCGCTCCAAAAGCACCAGGACATACAGTAAGAAGCGAATATCAGGCAGGAAAAGGAACACCATGTCTGATCGCAGTAGAACAGGATTACACAGGAAAAGCCTGG